>NZ_JAMYPD010000028.1:0-73270 GCF_040320195.1 Mesorhizobium sp. M0768
GTGGCATTGCGGTGACGTCGGCGTGTCCGCCGCGCAGCCCCCGTGTTTAGCGGAGCGGCGGACACATGACGGTGCTCAGGCGGCCAAGGCCCTCAGGCTCTCCAGCTGGGAACCGCCCTACTCTCACCTTTTGGGCGGTTTCCTAAATTGATTTGATCTCGATCACGGAGATCTGCCGACCGATACCAGGTGACGAGCGCGCAGATGCCTACGAATTGTCCACAGCTAATTGGTTGGGCAGTGAAACTGTGGAGGGGCCCGCAGCCAGAGGTTAACGTCATTTTGAATTTCTGTACGAAAGTTGACGTCTAACGCATTAAAATCTATAAATGTATAGCCATTATAAAAATATCGAGGAACTTCAAAAACTACAGCGCCTTCAAAATAAAGTCGCAATTCTGGCATCATTCTGACATCAGAAGACAATAAGCATCTTGTCCTAAGTCGCTGCTGTCAAAATAAGTCACAATCCGTGCAGCATTCCTACAAACGGTCAATGATTCTATCGACGGGTGTCTGTATGTGATTTGGCGCTAATATACGCCGTCTGTAGGTAGACGCCGGGCGCTATCGAAATCAGAAAAAGGAATATTGGATGGCAACTCTGCATTATACGTCGGGTGGATCCGCCACCGAAATCGCAACTGCCGGCTTCAATCTGGCTGACGTTCAGTACGCTTCGCAAGTCGACGCGTTGCCGGACGGCATGAAGGGTCTGGTGTACCTCAACGAGCACGAGGGCGTAACTTCATCCTTCATCGAGAAAATGACCCCCTTCCTCGGCAATCCGAATGTGTTCGGATTCTATCTGGTTGACGAGCCCGATCCCACGGGCAGGTGGGGCACCTATGCAACCGCCGAGAACCTGAAGGCGGAATCCGACTGGATCCATGAGCATTTTCCAGGCGCCAAGACCTTCGTCACCATGATGAATATGGGATCCCCTACCAATCCGGATTTTACCAACACCTACAATCCGGCCAACACGCATATCGACTATTTTGGAATAGACCCCTATCCGGTGCGCACGGGAACGGACACGGTCGACTACGACATGATCGACCGAGCCGTGGCTGCAGCGGTGAAGTCGGGCATCCCGATCAGCAACATCGTTCCGGTCTTCCAGGCCTTTGGCGGCGGCAATTGGGAGACTTCCGATGGCGGCAGACAGGTCATGCCCACCACCGAACAGATGCAAACCATGATGGATCATTGGGCCAAGCTGGTTCCGTCACCCGCCTTCGACTATACCTACAAGTGGGGAACGCAGAACGGCGATACCGCGCTTGAAAGCTCCTCGGAACTGCAAGCCGTTTTCCGGGAACACAACACCACTACCGCTGCGGCCTCAGACACCACCAGCAGCGACAGCAGTGCTGCTGCGCCCGCGTCCGACGCCGCCACCAGCGATAGCAGCTCGACTGTGACTGCGCCTTCCCATGCCGCAACCGGCGATAGCAGCTCGACTGCGACCGCGCCTTCCCATGCCGCCACCGGCGATAGCACCAGCGATGGCAGCTCGACCGCGACGGCGCCTTCGCACCTCATCGCAAGCGATGGCAGTTCGACTGCGACCGCCGCCGGCGCCACCACGAGCGATGGCAGCTCGACTGCCGCCCCTTCCCATGCCGCCACCGGCGATAGCACCAGCGCCGCCACCGGCGATAGCACCAGCGATGGCAGCTCGACCGCGACGGCGCCTTCGCACCTCATCGCAAGCGATGGCAGTTCGACTGCGACCGCCGCCGCCAGCGCCACCACGAGCGATGGCAGCTCGACTGCGACCGCCCCTTCCCATGCCGCCACCGGCGATAGCACCAGCGATGGCAGTTCGACTGCGACCGCCGCCGGCGCCACCACGAGCGATGGCAGCTCGACTGCGACCGCCCCTTCCACCGGCGATAGCACCAGCGATGGCAGCTCGACCGCGACGGCGCCTTCGCACCCCATCGCAAGCGATGGCAGTTCGACTGTGACCGCCGCTTCCCCCTCCGACCGCGGCGGTTTTCACGCTCTGACCGATCTGTTCGGCAGCAACGACACCAGCCATGATACTGCCGGCGACAAGGGAGGCAGCAGCGTTGACCGGGTGCTGGCCGCGTTGAGCCCCGCGCTTTCGTCCGGCTCGGAGCTTGCCGCGACCAGCAGCCCATCCGAGAAAACGGCAACCAGCCTGACCGGCCACGGGTTCGCCCAACTGCTCCAGGGCAACGAAAATGCCGGCGCCGGTGTCCACAAGAGCGCCGTCGCCGACCTGACATCCGGTCACGGCAACGATGCCTTCGACTTCAGCAAGCTTCAGGACAAAGTCCAGCTCGACCACTCCGCGCTTGCCGACCTCAAGTCGGGAGGGCTTTCATTGCATACGTCCCCTGCTGTTACGGCCACAGATGACGGTTCCCACCACATCATCTTTGACAGCTCAACCGGGTCGCTCTCTCTCGACAGCGACGCGGTCGGCGGCGCAGCTCAAGCGCAGCTCGCTACCCATCTCCCGTTGCAGCATCACTCCTTGATCTGAAACCGGAGCGGCGGACCTTCAACTCGAGCGTGTCCGCCGCTCCGTCCGTGTTCAATTGCGCCACGGAAGCTTGACTGAGAAAAATGCGATATCGGCAGACAGCAGAGGGATCGAAGTTGGTCGCATTATCGCCAATGCGAATTCCGGATTCACCACACCCTACGAAGTCTCGGCAATTTTCAGCACTGTGTCGATCTCGGCCATCACCGTTGCCGGCAGCGGCCCTTTCTCCAGCGCACCGAGATTGTCCTCGACCTGCTCGGGCCGCGTGAAGCCGGGAACCGGCAGGGCGATTGCCGACTTGGCGAGTATCCAGCCGAGCGCGCCTTGCGCAAGCGTGCGTCCGCCCGAGGTGAGCAGGTCGCGGATTGCCGAGAGCCTTGACAGATAGTCCGGGTTGGCGGCGCCATCCCTGAAAAACACCATCCATTCGGCATTCCCGCCGCGCACATCGTTGGTGGGCAGCCGCATGGCCGGCGTGTATTTGCCGGTGAGCAGCCCCATTGCCAGCGGCAGCCGGCTGAACGAGACGAGGTTCTCGCGCGCCGCAACGGCCATCAGCTCGTTCGCCGGGGTAAACACATTGAAGTCGTTCTCTACGGCGACGAACCCCTCGCGCGGCGCGTAGACGGCAAGCCGTTCGCGGTGATCGGTGCTCCAGCCGAAGCCGCCGATCTTGCCCTCCTGGCGCAACAGGCCGAGCGTATCGAACACCTCGCCGGCGCGCTCGATCGGATACTCGTTGATATGTAGCAGCACGACGTCGATACAATCCCGCTGCAGGCGCTGCCGCGAATTGTCGATCGATGTCCGGATTGCCGCGGCAGAGGCATCCTCGGGTGCGATCTTGCGCGTTTCGGGATCGCCGAAATAACCGACCTTGGTGACGATGACGGCTTCGTCCTTACCCCTCAACGCCCGCCCGAGGATCAGTTCGGCATTGCCGGCGCCATAGGCGGCAGCCGTGTCGAACACCCGCGCGCCGATCTCATAAGCCATCGCCAGCGCGGCTTGCGACCTGATATCGTCGACCTCGCCATAGATTGTCGCCGTCTCACGCCAACGCGCGGGGCCACCCGCCGCCCAGGTGCCGATTCCGATGCGCGGTACCGAGCGGCCATCCCAAAGCATCATCATCTGCATGCCCGGCTCCTCAACGACGCAAGCTGGCGTGGCGGGCACGCTCGCGGATCTCTTCGCGAGAAATGCCGGCATCCGCCAGTGTGCTGTCCCGGGCCTGCCTCAAACTCGCAAGCGTCTGGCGATAGGCAATCCAGCGGGCGAAACGGTATCGAAGTTCATCCAACATGATCGTCTCCTTTGGTACGCAGAATGCCTGCGCGCCTGGGTTGGTCGGAAGCGCAAAACCTCTGCGCCAATCGCATGCGCGATCGAAAGGGTTCAGTTCGCTTCTTTGCCAGCCGAGGCGCTTGTCCCTGTCCCGCCAGGCAGGATTGTCCAACGCCTCCAATGCCTGCATACTTGCGCACGATGCCCGCTTTGCGCTACAGCCACGGTCGCAAGGAGTTTTTCATTTCTGCAAAATGGATATCGGCTGGGACGATCTGAGGTTGTTTCTCGACGTTGCGCGGCTGGGTGGCTTGAGCGCAGCGACGGGAACCACGCGCCTCAGCGCAGCCACCCTTGGACGACGCGTCACCGCGCTCGAAAAGCAGATCGGCGAACCTCTATTCGTGCGCCAGCAGACCGGCTACCGGCTGACCCCGGTCGGCGAGGAACTGCTGCGGCGCGCCGAAGACGTCGAGGCGGCAATGCAGTCGCTGACCCGCTGGCGCGAGGGAAACCTGCCCGACCGCATTGTCCGCGTCTCGGCCGGGCCATGGACCTCGGCCTTCGTTTCCGCCCATATCGGCGAGATCTGGACGGTCGATGACGGCATAAGGGTAGAGCTTGTCACCACTACCGACCGGGTCGACATCGGCCGCCGTGCCGCCGACATCGGCATCCGCAGCGAGCGCCCGACCGAGCAGTGGCTGGCCGGCCGTCAGAGCGGCAAGGTCGCCCACGCCATTTATTCCGGACGTCACCTGATCAATGGCATCGCCGCCGGATTGTTCGTCGGCGTCACCGGCGAAGGCGCAAACATTGCCTCGGCGCGCTGGCTGCAAGCCCATCACGGCGACCGCATCGCCGTACGCGGCAACAACACCCATTCGGTGCGCGAACTGGTGGCCGCCGGCGCCGGCCTTTCGGTCTTTCCGTGCTTCGTCGGTGACGGCGATCCGCGGCTGGTTCGCGTTGCTCAGCCTATCCCCGAACTTGAAACCGACCAATGGATCGTCACCCATCACGAGGAACGTCACTCCCCGCCGGTACGGAAAGTCGCCGACCGGATTGCCGCCTTGATGCGGGCGCACCAGCCGCTGTTTCGCGGCGAGACGCCGATCCGGTAAGCCTCAGGCAGATCGGCCGCCAGTGGATCAAGAATCAGATATTTTGGTGGGCCGGACGATGGTACCGCCGCCGTTGAGGACGCCGGAGTGCGGCGCGCTGCTCGTCGAGATCCTTGCCTTGGGCGAAGAGAGCGGTATAAACCGACCAGCACGGGGCCGCCTATCCGGTCACTCGTCCTCCTGCCGGCTCATAGCCGTATGCTTCGCCCTTACGCACCACGCGACCGATGCCCGGCCAGCCAAGGTGCGCGCCGGCGATCCACGTCCCCGCCTCGGCCGCGTCACTGAAAACCTTTAGGCGGGTTGCGCGCGCGGTCAGCTGATCGTCGTCATAGCCCCAACTGAACGCGGGATTGCCGAACTGCAAGGCCGGCACATGAACGATGTCCCCGAAGAATAGGAAACGGTCCTCGTCCGTGTCGAACGTGTAGCCGGTATGACCGGCAGCATGACCGGGCAAGGCGACCGCCCTCAATCGCTCAACCAGCTGGTCGCCATTCTGGACAGGCTTCAGCAGGGGCCGGAACTGCGCAAGGTGCGCGTAAGCGAAAAAGCTCTGCACAGCCGCCTCGGGAATTACGATCGCCTTCAAGTTTGGAAAGAGCACTCGGCCGTCGGGGGTCAAAAGTCCGTGCACATGATCCTGATGGGCGTGGGTGAGCGCCAAGACCGTGATCGAAGCCGGGTCGATCTTGGCTTCCGCCATGGCCTGCTCAAGACGCCCCACTGTCAGGGCCCAGCCCCCTCCTCCGCTGTCGATCAGAACGCCGTCAACGCCTGGACCTGCCAGCGCGAAGCAATTGACAGACAGGCAAAGCGCCCCTGCCTTCGCAGCTTGCGGCACCGGATTATCCTGCGGATCCCGCAGAAGGTCCGCCGGCATCTCGACGTAACCGTCCGAGAGCGACCAGACGCGCCACCTTCCCGACGTGCTGCCGAGCACGTTATTGGTTTGCGATGTCACGATCATATGGCCACCTGCCGCAAACGAAAATGGAGGATAGGTTCGATTGTCACTATTTGGCCCTCTGCATCCTCTGCGCAAAAACGTGGGGAAATCGATGAAGATCAATGCGGAAAGCACGGATTGGAAGATGATCGTTGACGGACCTGCTAGCTTCGCGGGCGATGCCAGCTCTCATTGCATTCCCATGTAGATTCCTCCCTTCGTAAGCTCGTCAATCATCTGATTTATGCGCTTTCGGCGTGTTTCCGGGTGACGGGCGCGCTCGATCCAATGCAAGTAATCATTGCGCTGATAGGGAGGCCGTTGCTCGAAAGCAGTCATCAGATTTGCGGCCTCGAGCTCTGCATGCAAACTGTCGGGCATCTTAGCCAACGGACGTTTCAGCAACTCACATCTCCGCCATTCGAATCCTGATGCTGGAATAGATCACAAGTCAGCCGTCGCGCCTGCGAGACCGCAGCCGGCCTGGCGACAGCCCTTTCAATCGGGTCACGACGCGATTCATATGGGCCTGGTGAGTGAAACCCGCGTGCTGAGCAATCTCGGCCAGCGGCAGATCGCTATTTTCCAAAAGCTCGACCGCGCAATCAACGCGGCGGCGTAAAATGAATTGATGTACCGGCAATTGCGTCGCCTCGCGAAAGGCGGCGGTGAAGGCGCGTCGTGGTATTCCCGCGATTCCGGCAAGATGGTCGATCGACACCCCCTTTTCCAGATCGCCGTCAATCGCAGCGAGGACCCGGTCGAACCGCTGCGAGGTTAGGACCGGAGACTTCTGCTGCCGCTGGCGTGCATGCCCGAGACGGAGCAGGTTCGCGAAAACCAGGCCCAGCGTCCATTCGCGGACGATCGGGTTGACTGGCGGGTCGCCTTCGAGGCGTCGGCACAACTCGGCCACCAGCGAATCGCGTATCGGTCGATCGGTCAGGATTACCAGGTCCTCGGGGGTCCCGCCTGCGGATACCAGGAGCCTTGACGCCAGCGCGGAGTCAACGGTGATCATCGTCAGCTCTCGCGGCTCCTCGATCTTGAACCGCGTGGCACGCTCGGGAAGACTGAGCAGCAGGTCGCCGGGGCGGGTGAAGACGCGCCGCAGCCCGCGGCCAAGATCGATCTCTGCATAGGATGAACCGCTGCGAATCACACGCAGCTGAACGACTCCGGCCGGCGCATGGCGATAGTCGCCGGCAGGAAAGAACAACCTCTTTGCACTTGGCGCGGTCACCATCGTGGTACCGGGCGTCCGGACGCAAGTTCCTCCAGGACTTCGATGATCGATCGCCGCATCCTCGATCCTTGATGCCTACACTTTTGCCCGTTTGACTGGTCCACCAGGCGCATCATTTGCCAGGGCAGTCAGTTCACCAATCCGGGGCACAAAGATGTTGTGCAGTGTCTGGGTCATAATGGTCATTTCACGCTGAACTTGCAGTTCCTGTGCGGCGGGAAACAATGTGTCCTGCAAGAAGAGCTCCAGGCCTGCCTTGTCGTCCCATATCTCGATGATGCGATAACCATCGTCTGTGGCATGCGCGATGTGCTGGTAGATGCCGCCAGCGGGCCGTTTCTCCACGCCGATCCGATCGAGGATGCGGCTATAATCTTCGGCCGTCAGGCCGGCAATATCAAGTGTCGTCACTACGGCCATGGTTCATCCTCGCTGCTGATAGTGGTTGTTTGAGGTGGAGTTCTTGGACGGACCCCGGATCCTATTGGGCCGATGTCGTTTGGCATCGCCCGCCCTGACGGCGAGTTTGTCTCCCGAACTTCACCGACAGGAGCGGTCTTTGGTCCTCAGCCACCGAGCGCCTCGATGACAAGACGGGCGGTCGCCGCTCCGGAGAAGTTCTGCTGGCCGGTGATCAAATTGCCGTCGCGCACGGCAAAATCGCGCCACAGCCCGGCCTGAATATAGTTCGCGCCGAGCGCACGCATCTCATCCTCGATCCGCCATAGCATCAGATGCGTACCGTGCGGCAGCGCGCCCATCTCCCAGACGGCATTGTCGGCGAAGTCCTCCTCGACATTGGCGAACCCCGTAACAGTGCGCCCTTTGGCCAGCAGCTCGCCGGTTGAGAGGCGCGCGTAACGCAGCAGCGCGACGCCATGACACAAGGCGGCCGCGACCTTGCCGGCCGCGAAGAAGTTGACGAACAGCCGCTGCAACTCAGTTGCGTCTTCGAAGGTGAACATCGGCGCCTGGCCGCCAGCGACGACGATCGCGTCGAACGCGTCGACCGACAGCTCTGCGATGGGCCGGGTCGTCTCCACCAGCGCCGCCAGTTTCGGCGTCGACAGGAAACCGAGCGAGATCAGATCCGTATCCGAATAGCCGGACGGATCGCGCGGGTCGCTCAACGCATCCGCCTCGCATTTGCCGCCCTCAGGCGAGAAGATCGCGACTTTATATCCGCGCGCGGTGAAGGCGAGCCAGGGATGAGTTAACTCGCTCCACCAAAACCCGACCGGCCAGCCTGTGGTGGTTGACACAGCCGGGTTTGAAAGGACCATCGCGACGCGTTTAGGATGCCGCGGGTCGAGTGGGTTGGAATCGCGCACGCTCATCGCGCCATCTCGACTGGTTCGCCAAGATTCGCCCAAATCGTCTTGTATTGGGTGTAGCTTTCCCACGCCTCGCGGCCCTGCTCGCGGCCATAGCCGCTCATCTTGAAGCCTCCGAACGGCGCATTAGGATGGTACTTGTGCCAGCAGTTCAGCCAGACTGTGCCTGCCTTGACCCGGTCGGCGAGCCGCAAGGCGCGGCCGAGATCGCTGGTCTGGATGCCCGAGGCGAGCCCGTAGCTCGTATCGTTGGCGATCCGGATCGCGTCCTCCTCGCTGTCGAATGGAATTACTGGCAAGACAGGGCCGAAAATCTCTTCGCGCGATATCCTTAGGTCGTTGGTCGCATCGGCGAAGATGGTCGGCTCGATGAAGAGGCCCTTGCCGTTCACCTGGCGGGTGCCGCCGCCCGCGGCCAGTCGCGCGGTGCGCTTGCCCTCTTCGACATAGCTCAAGACCTTGTCATACTCGCCTCGCGATGCGATCGGCCCGATCATCGTCGCAGGGTCCAGCGGATCGCCGAGCGTCGCCGACTCCGCCATGGCGCTCAGCTTCTCGACGACCTCGTCATAGCAGGCGTGTTCAACCAGCACGCGCGATCCGGCGACGCAGACTTCGCCCTTGTTCCAGAAGATGCCCCAGAAGGCTGCCTGCATCGCGGCATCGATATCGGCATCGGCGAAAACGATGTTGGGACTCTTGCCGCCGAGCTCCATGGTCAGGTGTTTCATCGTCCCGGCACCGTTGCGCATGATGCCCTGGCCGACGGTGGTCGACCCGGTAAAGGCGATCTTGTCGACGCGGGCATCGTTGACCAGCGCGTCGCCGATGGTGCCGCCCGGGCCGGTGACGAGATTGTAGACGCCTGGCGGCACGCCCGCGTCGAGGATACTTGCGCCAAGGCGAGGGCCGTCAGGGGCGTGTCGGTCGCAGGCTTGTGAACGACCGTGCTACCCGCCGCGAGTGCCGGCGCGATTTTCGAACAAGACAGCGCGAGGGGAAAATTGAACGGGGTGATCGCAGCGACCACGCCGAGCGGCTCGCGCCGCGTCAGGATCCTGATATTTGGTTCGTAGCTTGTACGATAGGCGCCGTCCATCGCGCTCATGGCGAGCCCGCCATGAAAGCGGAACAGTCCTGAGCAGTGCGGCATGATGATATCGCGGAAATCGCGATAGGGCATACCCATATCCATCGCCTCGCGCACCGCGAAATCCTCGGCCCGCTCGTCCATCAGATCGGCGATGCGAAACAGGATCTTGGCGCGCTCCTCATGATGCATCCGCGCCCAGGGTCCTTGCTCGAAAGCCCGCTGCGCGGCCGCGACGGCATCGCTCGTGTCGGTGACGTCCGCCTTCGCAATATCGGTGATAGCCGCCTCCGTGGTCGGATCAAAAGTCGTCGAAGTCTCGCCACTGACGGCATCGCGCCATTGGCCATCGATCAGCAGACGTCCTACTGGAATCGCGTTGCGCCGCGCGGGTAGATAATCAGTCATGAACCGGTTCCGTCCTGTCGAATGAGATTGAAGGAAATTGTCGGCCCCATCCCCCGCCGATAGGCGAGTTGGACCAATAGCAGCATCATCGGCTCGATCAGGCGCGAGGCCGTGAGATCGCCGACATCGACCGGCATTGTCGGTAGATCGGCGAGAAGCCGGCAAACCGCCGCCTTGGCATTAGCGTCATTGCCGGCGACATAGCTCGTCACCGGATCGCCGTTGAGACGCGGATCATCCCTGTCAAGCAATTCGGCAAACGTCGGAATGCACTTGACGACAAGCGCGCCCGGCGCGTGCCTCTGAACCTCCTCGCCTACAGAAGTCGCAGTGCCTAGCAGCATCGTGGAAAGGTCAGGCGCGACTGCATTGGTATTGTCCCAGACGACCTTGCCCGACAGATCGCCAAGCGCGTCCATCGCCAACTCGAGAGCCGGCCATGGCGTCGCCAGGGCAATTACGTCGGCCCATCTCGCTACTTCGTCAGGGGCACCGAAGCCAACACGGAGGGTTGCCGCGATTGCGCGCAACTTGCCTTCGTCACGACTGAAGCTGAGGCGAATTTCGTGCCCGGCGAGGCCAAGACGTTTCGCCAAGGCCTTCCCGAGCGAGCCTGGTCCGATGATCGCAACTTTCACAACTGCCTCCCGACACGCGATCGGGCTTCCCTAGCATCATTGCAGTCGCGCTTATTTCACGAATTGCCCTTGCACGATCGGGCGCACTTGTCACATGGGTCGGCGCCAATTGGCATCCGGATCGGCGTTCACGCCCTCCCCTGAATGTGTCCCTACTGGGGACATATGTGCGGGGCGACTATAGAGCAGGGTACCATTTTCTCAGCGCAGTTCCCCAGGGCACAAGGCTGCTCATATTGGTTGACGCTAGATTCTCTTTGCCTAATCCGTCGGCGTTGCGATGACTTTTGTGGCATCAGCATAACGCGATTGCCTGCAAATCCGGGGAAAGGCCGCCTCAGGACGGCTTTCCGGACTGGCACGCCCCTTGCTTCGTTGTTCACGTGCAGAGCGTCTAGGGTTCCGGCCGTGTCGATCACGGTGCTGGTCCAAGAGACGCGACCGCTTGAGATGCATTGAGGCATCCGGCGGAACACGGCGGGCCAAAATCCCGGGAGAACCCTGCACGGGTTTGCTGGCGCGAACCTCTCCCGGATGCGCGCTCCGTGAACCCCCCAACAGACGTTCGGACGCAATCCGGATCGCAAACAGGGGTATGTAATGCTTCGCAAACTGGCCACAATCATCCTAGCCGCATCACTCAGCCTCCCCTTCATCTCAGCCGCGCAAGCAGCGCCCAAGAAAGACTTCAAGATTTGCTGGTCGATCTATGTCGGCTGGATGCCGTGGGGCTATCTTTCCGACAGCGGCATCATGAAGAAGTGGGCCGACAAATACGGCATCAATGTCGAGATCACCCGCATCAACGACTATGTCGAGAGCATCAACCAGTACACGGCCGGCGGCTTTGACGGCTGTTCGATGACCAACATGGATGCGCTTTCGATCCCGGCCGGCGGAGGTGTCGACACGACGGCCCTGATCGTCGGCGATTTCTCCAACGGCAACGACGCGGTCATCCTAAAGAACAAGGCCGCGCTCAAGGATATTGCCGGCCAGAAGGTCAATCTCGTCGAGCTTTCCGTCTCACATTACCTACTTGCGCGCGCACTGGAGACGGTGGGGTTGGCCGAAAAGGACATTACGGTGGTGAACACCTCCGATGCCGACATGGTCGCTGCCTACGGCACCAGCGATGTCACTTCCGTCGTCACCTGGAATCCGCTGGTCTCGGAAATCGCCGCCATGCCGGGCGCCCACAAGGTATTCGATTCGACTGAGATTCCCGGCGAGATCATCGACATGATGGTCGTCAACACCGCGACGCTGAAGGACAATCCGTCCTTGGGCAAGGCGCTTGTCGGTGCATGGTATGAAGCCATGGCGCTGATGACGTCGGGCACGCCCGAAGGCAAGGCGGCCAAGGAAGAGATGGCCAAGGCGTCGGGGACGGATCTTGCCGGTTTCGACGCTCAGCTTGCATCAACGGCGATGTTCTTCGAGCCGGCCAAGGCGGTCGCATTCACCAACGGCGCCGAACTGCCGAAGACCATGGATCTGGTGCGCAACTTCCTGTTCAGCCACGGCATTCTTGGTACCAACGCGCCGAGCGTCGACGTGATCGGCATGAGCTTCCCCGATGGCTCGACGCTGGGCGACGTCAACAACGTCAAGCTGCGCTTCGATCCGGCCTTTATGGCAGAGGCAGCGGGCGGAACGCTCTGACGCGGGAGCGCGACATGCTGGCCAGAGGAACCGGCATCATGCAGGCCGCAGGAGGCCCCGAAGTCGCGCGCCTGCAACTTAGCAGACCGAAAGCGCGGCTTCGTCTCATCAACGCGACGGTCTCGCGCGGCGGAGCGCTGCTGCTTGGGACGCTGCCGTTTGCCGCCGTGGCGATTGCCTATCTCTTCGCTTCGGCGCAAAGGCTGGCGGTCAATCCCAGCGACAAGCTGCTGCCCTCCCCTGCACAGATGTGGTCGGCCTTTTCAGACCTGGCGACAGTGCCGGACAAGCGCTCCGGCGACCTGATCCTGTGGGCCGACACCTATGCCAGCCTGATCAGGCTGTTCGCCGGCGTCGGCATGGCCACGCTGGTGGCGCTCAGCCTCGGCGTCGCCATAGGTTTCATCCCGCGCGTCAGGGCCTTTCTGCTGCCCTTGGTCACAGTTGTCTGCGTCATCCCGCCACTGGCGCTGCTGCCGATCCTGTTCATTGCGCTCGGCCTCGGCGAAACGGCCAAGATCACCTTGATCGCTCTCGGCGTCGCACCGGTCATGGTGCGCGATATCGCCAACCGGGTGATGGAATTGCCGCCGGAGCTCGTCGCCAAGGCACAGACGCTCGGCGGCAACAGCTGGACCATGGTGCTCAGGCTGGTGCTGCCACACGTCATGCCGCGCCTCATCACTTGCGTACGGCTGGCGCTTGGGCCGGCCTGGCTGTTCCTGATCGCGGCAGAAGCCATCGCCTCCACCGAGGGGCTCGGCTACCGCATCTTCCTCGTTCGTCGCTACCTATCGATGGACGTCATCCTGCCTTACGTCGCCTGGATCACGCTGCTTGCGGTGATGACCGACTGGCTGCTCGTGCGGCTCTCTCACGTCATCTCGCCCTGGGCTCATCCGGTGCGGAGCAGATGAGCCGGATCCTCGTCCATGGGCTGGAGAAGAGCTACGGCGACGCTCGCGTGTTGGAACGGGTCAATGTCTCCGCCGAAGCGGGTGAATTCCTGTCGCTGGTTGGCGCCAGCGGTTGTGGAAAATCGACGTTCCTGCGCATCCTGCTTGGCCAGGAACAGCAAAGTGGCGGCGTGGTCGTCGTCGGCGACCAGCCGATCGTGCCGGAGCCGACGCCGCAGCGCGGCATCGTCTTCCAGCGCTATTCCGTGTTTCCGCATCTGACCGCGCTGCAGAACTTGCTGCTGGTCGAGGACTTCCGTTCTGGCGGACCCTTCGGCCGCGTCTTCGGCGCCAGACGCAAAAGCGCCAGGCAAGAAGCCGAAACCATGCTGGAACGGGTCGGGCTTGGCCATGCGCGCGACCTCTATCCGGCCACGCTTTCTGGCGGCATGCAGCAGCGGCTGGCGATCGCGCAGACCTTGCTCGGCCGGCCGCAGATCCTGCTTCTCGACGAGCCGTTCGGCGCACTCGATCCCGGTATTCGCATCGAGATGCATGAGCTGCTCACCGAGCTCTGGACCGAGCACGGCATGACCGTGGTCATGGTCACCCACGATATCGGCGAGGCATTCAAGCTCGGCACCCGCGTGCTGGTCTTCGACAAGGTGCGCCACGACCCCCAGTTCCCGTCCGCCTATGGCGCGACGATCACCTACGATCTGAAGCTCGACCGCAAGCACCGGGCTTCCGCACGAGACGTGGCCGAAGTGGCCACGATGGTCGGGACGACCCGACTGGATAGCGCAATCGCGACGACGGCGTCGTGAAGGAGGTTTCATGCACAGAGATAGTCCAGAACGCCGGCATCGTCGCGCCGGGCTCACCGACCACCAGCCACGCCAACGCTTCCACCATCCGAACTTCGAGATCCGCGACATGCAGGGCTGGAAGTCTATCGAGGCGGAAGGAAAGCTGCCCGAGGACGGCTGGCGCAAGGAACAGAAATGGGCACTCGACATGGGCCTGCCCGGATCGGATTCGATCATCGACAAGTCGATCCCGACATTCGCGCGAGGCGAGTTGCCGCACTTCGCCGGCATCAACACCTTCCTCAAGGCGCCCTATGTCGAGAACGTCCGCGATGTCGGCAGATATGACGCTGCCGTCATGGGCATTCCTTTCGACAGCGGCACCACTTACCGGCCCGGAACCCGCTTCGGGCCGCAAGGCATGCGCCGCATCTCGGCGCTTTACACCCCTTACAATTACGAGCTCGGTGTCGACCTGCGCGAGCAGATGACGCTTTGCGACGCCGGCGACGTCTTCACCATCCCCGCCAATCTCGAAAAGAGCTTCGACCAGATCACCAAGGGCGTCAGCCATGTCGCCTCGTCCGGCGCGCTGCCGATCATGCTCGGCGGCGACCATTCGATCGGGTTTCCGTGCGTGCGCGGTATCGCCGACGTGACCTCCAAGCGAATCGGCATCATCCATTTCGACCGCCACATCGACATCCAGGAAAAGGATCTCGACGAACGTATGCACACGACGCCCTGGTATTGGGCGACCAACCTGCCGAACGTCTCGGCCACCAATCTGGTGCAGCTCGGTATCGGCGGCTGGCAGGTGCCCCGTTACGGCGTGGCCGAGGCGAGAAAGCGCGGAACCAACGTGCTGACGATCTCCGATATCGAACAGATGGGGCTGGAGAAGGCGGCGGAGATCGCGCTCGAGCTCGCATGGAAGGACACCGACGCCGTATACATCTCCTTCGATGTCGACAGCATCGATTGCGGTTTCGTGCCGGGTACGGGCTGGCCGGAGCCCGGTGGCTTCCTGCCGCGCGAGGCACTGAAGCTGCTCGGGCTAGTGTCGGCGCCCGGCATCTGCGGACTGGAAGTGGTCGAGGTGTCGCCGCCCTACGACACGTCAGACATCACGGCGCTGTTTGGCGTGCGGGTTGTCGTCGAGGCGCTAGGCTCGATGGTCGCGCACGGCAATCTCGGCAAACACAAATCCATCATCGACAAGCCGACGAGCTTTTGACCATGCACGATGATCATCACCACCACAGCCATGATCATGGCGACGGTCACCATCACGGGCCGAACGGTCATCATCACCATCCCCACCCCGTCGGCCACAACGGGCCGGCCGGCAAGCCGTTGCAATGGCAGACACCGCATCTACCGCACGACCATGCGCCCGAACCCGCCGACGCGCGGGCGACCGATCTCGATCTCGTCGAGATCGCGTTTCTCGAAGGGTTTTCGCGGGCGCCCGACCCGTCCAGTTTCCTGCGCCTCGCCGGGATTCCGTTCGTCGGCGAGACCGCCGACGGCGTGCGGCTGCATCTTCTGCGCGTCGAGACGCAGGACATGGTCGATGTCGGCGCCGTCATGCCGCTGATTGGCGGCGCCGGCGTCACCTATCACCCGCTGCCCGCGAAACTGACGTCGCGCCGGCGCCGCCTGGCCTTCGTCTACCATAACGGCCAGGCACAAACGCCCCTTGACTTCGGCGAGGCGCGACTGCTGGCCGACAGGTCCGGCGCCGCACAATTCACCATGCCAGGGGCCGGACAATGAGCACCGGCCTTGAACCGATCGCACCCCTATCAAACAGGTCCAGAACCATGAACAGAACGCTTTCATTCTTCGGTAGACTCGCCCTGGCAGCCGCCACAACCCTCATCCCCTCATTGGCCTTCGCCCATAGCGGCGGTTTTCATGCCCACGGGTTTGTAGACGGCCTTCAGCACCCGCTGACCGGTATGGACCACCTGCTTGCCATGATGGCTGTAGGCATCATTGCCGCTCGCGCCGGCGGCAAGAGGATCATCATCGTGCCATCGTGCTTTGTCTCGGCGATGCTCGCTGGCGCCCTGCTCGGTATCGCCGGCATCGGCCTGCCCTCACTGGAAACCGGCATAACGCTGTCGCTGGTGGTCTTCGGCGCGATGATGGCGCTTGCCAAGCCGCTTCCGCTCGCTGTGGCCGCCTCGCTGACTGCTCTCTTCGCCCTCTTCCACGGCAATGCCCATGGCCTCGAAATTCCCGAGACGGCCAGCGGCATCGCTTATGCGGTCGGCTTCGTGGTCGCAACTTCGGCTCTTCACGCGACCGGCGCGTTAGCCGCCCTGACACTTCGGCGCTGGCCGCGAGCCATCCGCACGGCAGGCGTCGGCACGTCGTTGGTCGGCGTGGCGCTGGCGGCACAGATCATCTGAACCGCAGCCCATTCATCTGCGATGAACAGGAGGCGAAGGCGTGATCAACCGGCTAACCGTTGGGCAGCGCATTCGAAACGTGCTGTACCAGATCCTGAAGACCCGGTCTGAGCGACCCTGATCTCATCCGGAGATTGAGGCTAGCAGCTTGCCGTAAGCCGCGCGCGCGTACGGAGCCGTCCGCCGTGGGTCGCGACTAACTTCCTAGCTGCAGCCGGACCGTCTTGCCTGACGTAGCCGGCCTGTTCCCAGCTACGCCAAATGATCGCCGTCGTGAACTCCGTGCCGGCGAGCGTGACTTGGTCGTCGCCGCTGCTGGCGGCCTCCCGGGCGAGGTCATGAAGAACTGGCGTGTCAAAGCGCCGAACACATTCGATCGCGAATTCGGCTTCTCACGCATGGGCTACGAGATCGCCGCAGGGTGGGGTGCGGCGATGGCCGATGTAGCATCCAGACAGTAATTCGAGGTCGATTGCGTAGGGGACTATGCGCGGCTTTCTATTCCGAACACCGTGCCGGCGTCGTTCAAGCACTTGATAAACGATCCTGACACTCCACCGGCGGTTGGCAACACATCTGCGGCCTCCACAGGCCCACCATAAGTCAATAAAATCAAACGCTATGGACGGCGGTTCGCCAGCCTTGACTTGGCTAACCAAGTGCAACAATGCCTCTAAATCATTGAAAGACAACGATAATGGTGGGCCCGGAGGATGTGCTAGAAACGTCAATTTGATTGGGTTTTTCGTGGGCCAAAATCAGAAGTATTCCCGTATCGTTCCGTATGGTTCCGCGATGCTCTCACCATCGAATTGGCCGTGCCCTGCTTATATTAGTCCAACAGCAGCCCAACTTCGAAGGTCCGGCATAGCCTCCGCGTGTGTCGGCTGAGCGCACATCTTAGATCACGCGCGTCCTCCGGCGCGGCTCGGCCCTGCAACGGCGAATCTAGGACGATCCGCGCTGCTGTAACGTCGCACGCCCATAGGAATCGAGGACACGGGTGATGCTGCCAATCAGCAGGTCATACGCGACGGGCCCGATCCGACCTGCCGCAACCTCGGCATCGAGTTGCCCCAGATACTGGCTGATCAAAGGGCGGGGAATGTCCCTGTCGCCCAGAAAATCCAGCAGCGTCTGTGCCGCGTGCTGTGCGTCGGGCGTCGGCCAGTAGTAACGGATGCGGTCGCTGAAGGAGAAGTGCCGCTGCACGCGCTGCTCGTCCGGCGTACCCGGATAGTATTTCTGCCAATTGTCCGGCGAGGCAAGCATGACGCGCTCCATCGCCGCCGGTAGGCTTTCACGAGACGGGTCTGGCGCAAGCACGTCGGTGATGTGGCTCAGCCCGTACAACGCCTCGCGCAGCGCGAAGGTGAGCCAGGGTCCAACCTTGAGGATGGCGAAGCCGTCGCGCACCAGAGCCCCAAGGGCCTCGTTTGGCTGGTAGTCGGTCGAATGCGCCTCGAAGACGAATTGCGGCATGCGCCCGAGCACGGCGACCAGCTGCGTCGCCTTCCGCGGCGCGTAGGCGATGATCTCGGCATTACCGAATTCGACGCCCGGCTGGACGACGACGCCGACCGCACGCGCAAAGGCAGCATCGAGGCCGGCGCGCGAAAATGCCTGTCGGTGGATCTCGACGGTGCGCAGGGCGTCATCGGGTTCGGTGACATGCATATGATCGAGCGCTTCGAGCGCGCCGCCCGGCACCGGAACTTCGGTGCCGATGATGTAGACCGGTTTCTCGCCGCCAATGCGTTCGACCGCCGCCTCGGCGACGGCCGCAAGCGCGGCGGCGCGTGCAGCGATGGCCTCGTCGGCAAGCGCGGCTGGATCGTCGGCGCAAGCCATGCTGGTGTCGAGATGCAGCTTGGTGAAGCCGGCGCCGGCGTAGGCGTCGATCATCGCCTTCGCCTTCGTCATCGCCTCGGCGGAAGGAAGATGCTTCCACGGATTGGGACCGAGATGGTCGCCGCCGAGGATCAGGCGATCGAGCGGAAAGCCGGCCCTTTGCGCATGGCCCTCGACGAAGCTGCGGAAGCCGGCGGGCGTCATGCCGGTGTAGCCGCCCTCGTGATTGACCTGGTTGCAGGTCGCCTCGATCAGCACATCGGAACCGCGCGACGCGCCGTGGCGGAGCGCGGCCTCGATCACCAGCGGATGCGCCGAACAGATCGAGGCGATGCCGCCTTTCTCACCCGCGGCGCGCTTCACCGCGATGCTGGCAAATCTCTGCATCGCGGCCCTCACGGCCGGCCCCTCCCGGCGGTGGTTGCGAAAGCCTCAACCTCGGCCAGCGGAAAGATACCTTCCATTGGCCCCTTGCGAGTAACGGCTAGCGCGCCACACGCATTGGCGATCATGAGCGCCTGGGCGGGTGCCGCACCACGAAGCCAGAATGAGACGAAGGCAGCGCCGAAACAGTCACCGGCGCCGGTCGGATCGACCTCGTTGATGGCAAAGCCCGGCAAGGCCACCGTGCCGTGACGGTCGTGGAAGGCGGCGCCGTCGGCGCCCTTCTTGAGGACGACGCAGGAAACGCCGCGCTGCAGGAGATCGTCGACCGCGCCCTTTTCGTCGCCGGCCGACGAAAACAGGAACAGTTCGTTGCCGCTCGGCAGGAAGACATCGGTTTGCTTGAGCACTTGGTCGAGCGCTTCGCGCATGCCGGAGGCCTGCATGATCTCGCGGCGAATGTTGGGGTCGAAGGACACCGTCCCGCCCTTGGCCTTCACCGTTTGGATCGCCGACAACGCGACATCGGTGGCGCGGTCGGAGAACAGTGACGAGCCCATGATATGGACATGGTCGGCGCCGGCCAGCATGCTTGTCGCAGCGGCATCGATCCCGACCAGGCCGGCGGCGCTGTTGCGGATGTTGAAGACAAAGTGCCGGCTGCCATCCGCCCGGTAGGTGACGAAGGCGGTGCCCGTCGCGTGGCCCTTGTGAACCGCGATCGCCGACACGTCAGCTCCCAGGGTCCGCAGCCGCTCGATGTTCAACTGGCCGAAATCGTCCTCGCCGACCGCGCCGATCAGGCCGGCGGGTTGGCCGAGCGCTGCGGCCTGGCCGATGAAGATGGCGGGCGCGCCGGACGGATAAGGCCCCAGCAGCGGGCCCGGTTCGAGAAAGCTCTGGCCGATACGCTCGGCCATGATCTCGACGAGGATCTCGCCGGCTGAGACCAGCTTCTTCATCGCGGAATTCCTCCCGGCGTCTCGCTCCAGTCCGACTGCGGACTTCAGTCGCGCACAATTGTGCCTGGCGGCAACCGACATCCAGAGTCAATACGGCTTGCACTTTTTGCGCCAATTAATAAATTTACGCGTGGAATAATTTTGTTATACGCGTTAAAACAGCTACAGTTTTCTGTAAAATTTTGCCTTGCGGTTGCACGCCGGCGCACCGTAAGTAGGTGCCGGACAGCACAAGGAACGAGGTTTCCGGAAGGCGGGGAATCGCTGGCGATGAAGCACAAGACGATGGAGGATTTCGCCCGCTCCTGTGGCGTCTCCAGGCCGACCTTGTCGAAATATTTCGACGATCCGACCAGCGTCAAGCCGGCGACGCGAAAGCGCATCGAGGAAGCGCTGCGCTCGTCCGACTACCAGCCCAATTTGTTCGCGCGCAACCTCAACCGCAAGCGTACCCGCAGCATCGGCATCATGGTGCCGACGGTGGCCGATCCCTTCTATTCGGAGATGGTCAGCCGCATAGAACTCAGGCTGCGCGACGAGGGCTACTGGCCGATCGTGATCTCCTCGCACGGCTCGCGCGAACTCGAAGTGGAGGCAACGCGAACGATCCTGTCGCTGAAAGTCTCCGGCGCGCTGATCGCACCGCTCGGCGTGCGCTCGGACCACCGCACGCTGGAAAAGCTGACGAAGGCGATCCCGGTCGTCTATTTCGACACCTATCTCGAAGGCGGGACGCCGTTCGTCGGCAACAACAACGCACAGAGCGTCTCGACCATCGTCGATTATCTTTGCCGGTCCGGCGGCGCCCCGGTCTATTTCGACATCCCGCATGTCAACCACAACTCGCCGGAACGGCTGGAGAGCTATGTCGCCTCGATGAAGCGGCTCGGGCATGAGCCGGTCGTCATCGGCAACACCGAGGACTACACTTGGGATTTCGAACGGATCGGCTACGAGCAGACGGAAACGATGCTCGACAATGGCGGCCTGGCGGGAAAGACCATCCTGTGCAACAACGACCGCTTGGCCTTTGGCGTGATGGCCGCCGCCTATGCGCGCGGACTCAAGGTCGGCCGCAAGGGCGATTGCGACCTGCGGGTAGCCGCCCATGACGATCATCCACTCAGCCGCTACACCTGCCCCGGTCTCACCACCATGGCGCAGGACTTCGCCTCGATGGCCGGGCGCAGCGTCGAGATGCTGCTGGCGGTGCTTGAGGAGGACTACACGGCGGTCGCACCCAAAGTCAGTCTCGATGCGACGCTGGTGATGCGTCAGTCGGCCTGATCTTTCTCAAAAGCCGAATCGAAGCCGCGCCATGCGGCGACCGCAGCGCCAACAGCCTGTCGCGCTGCCGTGCCATGGCGGCCCATGGAAACAAAACCATGGATCTGGCCTGGCCAACGCCGCAGCACGACCGGCACACCGTCATCTTGCAGACGCCCGGCGTAGGCCTCGCCTTCATCAGCGAGGATGTCGTGACCGGCGATGGCGACGAAGGCTGGCGCCGCGCCGGCGAGGCTTTCCGCCCTGAGTGGCGAGGCGCGCCAGTCGTCGATGTCGGCGGCATAGCGGACATAGTGATCGCGAAACCAGGCCATGGTCGAGGCGGTCAGGCCAAAACCTTCGGCGAAGCGGCGATAGCTGTCCGCCGTCTGCGCGGCATCAGTGTTGGGATAGAACAGCAGCTGCGCGGTCAACGGAATAGGATCGCCCCGCGCGAGAAGACTAAGCACCGTGGCGAGATTGCCGCCGGCGCTGTCGCCGGCAACGGCAATGCGCCGAGCGTCGATGCCGAGATCGCCAGGTGCCTCTTGTATGAAGGAGAGCACGGCGCGGCAATCCTCGACCGCGGCCGGGAATTTGTGCTCCGGCGCCAGCCGGTAGGCGGGCGAAACGACGACGCAAGCCGCCATATTGGCGAACCAGCGGCAGATCTCGTCATGGGAATCGAGATTGCCGATCACCCAGCCGCCGCCATGCAGGTAAAGCAGCGCCGGGGCAGTTGCATCAGGCGCGTCCTGCCCGCGATAGATCCTGAGCGTCAGCGAACCGCCGGGTCCAAGGATGGCGCGCTCAGTGACCGAAGCCACCGGCTCGCGCTCACCCTGCTGGTCCGGAAGGCCTTCTTCGTAGGCACGGCGTGCCTGTTGCGGTGTACCGGTCTCGAATGGCAAGGCGTCGGCCTGCCGGCCGAGCTCGAGCACATGCCGGGCTTCCGGGTCGAGTGGGGACAGGGACGGCGCTGAAGGCGATGTCATCATGGATCTCCCTCCCGGTCAGGCAATCAGACCTGCCGCCTCGTCCTCGCCGAGCAGCGGCGGCTGGTCGACGGTCCCATTGACGGCAATTGAGCCGCGGCTTTCGCCCGAGGCCAGGATCGCCTCCATGATCTCCAGAACATGCAGCGCCAGATCGCCGGAGGCGCGGGGCTTGCGCCCATCGGCCAGCGCCCGCGCAAGATCGGCGACGCCTAGCATGCGGTAGTTGGCGCGGTCGGGTGCGACATAGGGCCAGTTGCGCGCACCGTAGAGTTCGGCCTCGCTGGCGAAATCGGCCCAGTCGTCGCCGCGCGCCGAGAGCGAAACTGTGCCGCCGAATGTGTCGGGATCGGGCAATCGCAGCGAGCCTTCAGTGCCGTGCAGTTCGATCGGATGGTTGGAGTGCTTGAACACGTCCCAGGACGCGCCGAAGGTGATGGTGGCGCCAGAGCGGAACTCCAGCAGGGACAGGATGGTGGTCGGCGTGCCGACCTTGAAGCTGGTGTTCTTGTAAGGACCTTCGGCTGATATCAGCCGTTCCTCCTGGCCGCGCGTCGCCATCGCCATGACGCGCTCGACCGGGCCGAGCAGGTTGACCAGCATCGTCAGGTAGTAAGGGCCCATGTCGAAGACCGGGCCGCCGCCTGGCTGATAGTAGAATTGCGGATTGGGATGCCAGTGCTCCATGCCGCGCCCCATCATGAAGGCGGTGCCGGTCACAGCGCGGCCGATCGCACCCTCATCCATCAGCCGGCGCGCCCGCCGTCCGGCAGCGCCGAGGAAGGTGTCGGGAGCCGAGCCGAGCTGCAACCCGCGCGCCCTCGCCTCTTCGACCAGCCGGCGGCCGTCGGCGGCCGATGTCGCCAAAGGCTTTTCGGTAAAGACGTGCTTTCCCGCCGAAAGCGCCGAAAGCGAAATGTCGAAATGCGCCGCCGGTATCGTCAAATTGAGAACAAGATCGATGTCCGGGTCGGCCAGCAGCGCGTCGACGCCGAGTGCGCGGATGCCATACTCCCTGGCGCGCAGCGCAGCCATATCGGCCGAAATGTCGGCGCAGGCGCTGAGCTCTACCCCGCCGAAGAGAGCCGCATTGCGCAAATAGGTCATCGAGATGTTGCCGCATCCGATGACGCCGACGCCGAGCTTTGTCTTTGATTTTCTGTGCATTTCAGATCGTACCTCTAACGCGGTCATGGTCTGGCTACGGCAAGGTTCATAGTCGAAAGCCGCTATATAACATTTTAAATCTTGACGCGCGTAAAATTTTTATAGAGCATGTGAGAACGCTGGCGCAGCATTGGAGGCCGCCAGCCTTGAGGAGGAGAACATGACTGACATGAAAAACGGCCAACGGCCGATGCGAATCCCGTGGGTCATGCGCGCACTGGATCTTTCCGTCGCGGTAGGAACCGAGACGGGTTCAGGCATAGATCACCTTGGCCCTGATCCTATCAAGCTGGCTGCGTATTGGACCGGGCAGGCCATCGTCGGTGATCACCACATCGACGGCCGACAGCGAAAATGCCTTGGAGGTCCCGCTGACGCCCCATTTGCTCGAATCGGCGAGGAGGACAACGCGCCGGGCCATGCGAACGAGGTTTCGCTTCGTTCGCGCCATGTCTTCGTTCACGTCGACCACATCCAGTGACGAGTCTATCGCATGCGCTCCAACAAAGACCTGATGCGCTACCAAGCCGCCGAGAGCCGTATCGGCATCGGTGATCAGTGTGCTCACCGTGTCGGGATAGACCCGGCCGCCGATCATATGAACGTCGAGCCCGGGACGATGCATAAGGTGCTGCACGATATTCATGGCCGTGGCCGCGACCACGACATTGCTGAGCGGCGGTAACTGCATGGCAAGCTGCATCAATGTCGAGCCGCCGTCGAAGATGACCGATTGGTTGTCCTCGAAGAGGTCTACCGCCGCCCGGGCGATGCGCTTCTTTGCGTCGAGGTTCGCTTGCATCCGCCGGGCGAACGCGGCCGTAGTCGAATCGGTGGTACGGGTCACCGCCCCTCCACGGGTCTTGGTCAGTAGTCCCTTTCGGTCCAGTATCTCGAGGTCGGAGCGCACCGTGACTTCCGACACGCCAAACCCGTCTGACAGGTCCTTCGTGCGAACCTGTCCGCTGCGTTGCACCTCACCCAGGATCGATTGGCGTCTCTGCTCCGACAACATTGCCCTGCCCTTGCCTCCCTGCGCCAAGCAACCGCTCTGGCCTCGGCTCACCTTAGCAAAAATACGCAAATTCGAAAGCTTTCGAAAGATTGTTTTTCTTATTTCTTTCGGAAACACTGGGTCCAGGATTTTGAAATCAAACGATTGGGGAATTTTGCACTCATGAGCCTAGGAACCAAGGTGCGTCTTGCGCGCCTCTTCTCGCATCCATCGGGGAACCTTTTTGGCGGCGCCGTTGACCACTTCGTCGGCTATGGTGACGTGCGCAAAGGCGGCCTTGCCGACCTGCCGGGTGCGCTTGCCCGCGTCATGGCGGGCAGACCCGACTACGTCAGCATCCAGCCTGGCACCGCGCGCCATCTGTGGCCGCAATATGCGGGCAAGGCTTCCCTGGTGATTCAGGCGGGCTGCTTCACTCCGGACGATCGCATCAGCGAGTTGATCGCAACGCCCGAGGATGCGGTGCGCGCCGGGGCCGATGCGTTGGCCGTGGCCATTCCGGTGCGCGGCGCGACCGAGGGCAAATACATACGCTGGCTCACCGATTCGGTAAATGCGGCGGCGCGCTACGGCATGCCTGTGGTGGCGCATATCTACCCACGCGATTTCACCGACGGAGCAAAAATCGTCTTCACCCCCGACGAGATCGCCTATGCGGCGCGCATCGGCTACGAGTCCGGCGTCGACGTGATCAAGATCGGCTACACGGGCGATTTCGAGTCGTTCCGAGAGACCGTCCGGACCTGCCCGGTGCCGGTTGTGATCGCGGGTGGTCCGAAAACCGATACGCTGCTCGGCGCGCTTAAGCAGACGGCGGACGCCATCCGTGCCGGCGCACGCGGTGCCGTGGTAGGCCGCAATCTTTGGGGGCATGGCGATCCGGAGAAGGCTGCGCTTGCCTTTCGGGGCGTCATCCATGACGGCCTTTCGGCGCAAGACGCCCTGGCAAAGGCGGGTGCCTGAACGATGCCCACCGTCCCTTCAATCCTCGGCTTCGGCGCTATTGCGATCGACGACATCGTCTATGTCGATCAGCCGTTGTCGGCGGGCAAGGGGAAGGTTCTGCATAGTGCCCGGTCTTTCGGGGGAAATGTCGCGACGGCGCTAGCCGCCGTCGCACGGCTCGGCGGAAGCGCCGGGTTCGTCGGATGGCTGGGCAGCGCCGCTGACGACGCCGTGCTGCGCGATCTCGTTGCGAGCGGTGTTGAAACCGAATTCGCGCCGCGCCACCCGGACGCGCGCCCGGTGCGCTCGCACATTACCGTCGGCTCGGACGGGGAACGGTTCATCGCGTATGACGACGACGCGATGCTGGGCACCGCGTCGGACTTCCCGGACGAGGTCCTCAGCCGCGCGACTGTCCTGATCGTCGATAGCTACGCGATCCGGTCGCTGGATGTCGTGGCTCGCGCTCGCGATCTCGGCCTTGCCATCCTCGGCGATATCGAATGGAGCTGCGGCCCAGCCACGGAGCGGCTGATCGCGCTCTGCGACCATCTCATTCTTCCCCTCGGCTTTGCACGGACTGCCACAGGGCGCCGATCGCCCGCCGAGATGCTCGATGCATTGTGGTCGCCGTCGCGGTCCGCCGTGGTTCTGACCGATGGCGGCAGGGGCGTGTACTATCGCGGGCGTGAAGAGACAGGTCTCTGGCATCTGCCCCCGCACCGGGTTGTGGTCGTCGACTCGACCGGCGCGGGTGACTGCTTTCATGGCGCCTACGCGCATGCGTTGATGCGCGGAGCCGACACCGCAGGCCGGGTGGCATTCGCGGCCGCGGCGGCGGCCCTCTCGATAACGGGGCGTGGCGGGCGCGAGGCGCTTCCGACCGACGACCAGGTCACGCAACTCCTGGCATCGACGAACGCGCCGCCAGCAGTCGAACTGAAAAATGCGTACGTCGATACTGGAACATAGCCTGAAACTATCCGAGGAGACATTTCGCAGGTGAACATAAGCCGAGGAAAATTATAAGAATCATTGGCTTATACTTGTGGAGGGAGGAAGATGGCAGAAGTCATTCTAGAGAATATCTGCAAAACTTACGGGAACAATTTTCGCGCAATCGACCAATTGAACCTATCGGTCGAGGACGGCGAGTTCTTGATTCTCGTCGGGCCGTCCGGCTGCGGCAAATCCACCGCGTTGCGAATGATCGCGGGATTGGAGGACATCACCAGCGGCAGCCTTCGGATCGGCGGAGTCGACGTCGTCGACATGCCGCCCAAGGACCGCGACATCGCGATGGTCTTCCAGAGCTACGCGCTCTACCCGCATATGACGGTGTTCGAAAACATCGCCTTTTCGATGCGGCTGGCAGGCAAGCCGAAGGCCGAGCGCAAGAAGCGCGTGGACGAGATCGCCAAAACCCTTCAGCTGACGTCTTTGCTGGACAGCAAACCCGCGAACCTGTCAGGCGGACAGCGCCAACGGGTTGCCATGGGCCGCGCCATGGTACGCGAGCCGGCCGCCTTTCTCATGGACGAACCCCTTTCCAACCTCGATGCGAAACTGCGTGTTCAAATGCGCGCCGAAATCACCAGCCTGCAAAAGCAGCTCGGCGTAACGACCATATACGTGACCCACGACCAAATCGAAGCGATGACGATGGGCGACAGGGTCGCGGTGTTGAAGGGCGGCGTGCTGCAGCAGGTCGACACACCCAAGAGACTGTATGAGTCGCCGGTGAATGCCTTCGTCGCCGGCTTCATCGGTTCTCCGTCGATGAACCTTTTCGAAGCGAACCTAAAGGGCGGCGAGCTCGGTTTTCGCGACTTCGCCATCCGATTGCAGGATGCAGCGTTCGTCGGCAGGCCCGCTCTGAGGTCCTATGAGGGGCGCAAGATCGTGTTCGGCATACGGCCCGAGGATCTTTATGACAGCAGCCTGGAATCCGGCCGCAATTATCAGACGATACCCGCAAAGGTGACTTCGATCGAAGAGCTCGGCTCTGAACATATCGTCCACCTGAACATCGACGCGGTCCGGGTGGACTCCGGCGATCCGGACGCAGCGGAGGATTTTGGCCTGGCATCGAACGCGGTGGCGAGATTCGAACCGGCCAGCGCCATCCACTCCGACTCGGAAATCCGGTTGGCCGTGGATGATGCCAAGTTCCATTTCTTCGATCCCGAGACGCATCTGGCGATCTGAATATCTGCAGCAGACCGTAGGCGAGAGGGAGGCGCCTGCGAAAGATACTCGCAAGAAGGCTTCTGAATAAATCAGACGATCGTCCGCATTGTGCGGTCGATCTTGTAGAAGGAGGAGAAAATGATGTTTCGGATACAACCCGCGATGCTGAAAATAGCCGCGGCCGCATGGTTGCTTGGCGCAACCAGCGCCATGGCGGACACGACGCTGGAATTCACCCAATGGTGGGAGCCTGAATTGCCGGCTGGCTCGCTCAGGGCAATCATGGATGACTTCGAAGCCGCAAACCCCGGAATCAAGGTGACATTGGTCAGCGGCCCCTACGCGACCACGCGAGACCAGATCTCGGTTGGTGCCGCAACTGGAACGCTCAGCGACGTCGTCGGTCTCGACGGCGCCTGGGTGAACAATCTGAACGCGCAGAACGCACTCGCCGACATGAATCCGATGATGGATGCGAGTGGTTTCGACAAGAGCCAGGTCGCGGACATCATCAAGGTGGACGGCAAGGCGGTGATGTTTCCCGTGGCTTCCTTCGTCTATCCGGTCTTCGTGAATTTGGACCTCGCCGCCCAGGCAGGCGTGACCAAGCTGCCATCGACCCGTGCGGAGTTTCTCGAAGCCGCCAAGAAGATGACCCACGCCGACAAGAACCAGTATGGCTGGGTGTTGCCCCTGTCGCTGCAAACGCCATCCGGGGTCCAGAACGACATGATGTCTTGGGTTTGGGCTTCGGGTCAGTCGATGATGGCGAACGGCAAGCCCGCTCTCGAGGGCAAGCCGGTGGTGGATATGCTCACCTTCGTCAAATCACTGAACGACGCCGGCACCATCTCGCCCGGCATCGCCACCAAGACCGAGCAGGAAAAGGTCGAGGAATTCGTCAACGACCGCGTCGGGATGATGATCGACTCGCTCGCGCATGTGAACCTCATCCGCAAACGCAACCCCAAGCTGAACTTCGACCTCATCCCGGTCCCGGTCGTAGAAAACTATACCGGCAAGCGAGGCCTTCCCTATGCCTCCTGGGGCATCGGCATCTCTGCTGCCTCGAAACATCAGGAGGAAGCCTGGAAACTCGTCCAATATCTGATGAGTGAAAAGGTGAACGCCAAGCTCGTGTCGCTTGCAAACGCCTTCCCGGGCAACGTCAAAGCCAAACCCGATTTCGTGACCTCGGACAAAGCTTTCGGCAAGGCTTTCGAAATCTTCAAGACCGGTTATCTCGCCAATGAGTTCACGGGCCTGCCGGTGGCTGAAGACCTGATGACCCAGTTCGACGTTCAAGCCCAGAAGATGCTCGCCGGCGAGCAGTCTCCGGAACAAGCTGCAGCCACCGCTCAGAAGGGCTGGATGGCGAAATTCTGATCGGCCTGTTCCCGTTTGCTATGTTCGACCGGGTGGCCTGACTCGGGCAGGCCACCCGGCAACAACGGATCGGCAATTTGAGATGGACCTGTTTCCGAAGCTTACCTTCTCGCTGAAGGCGTATCCCAAGGTTGGCACATGACCCGGCAAAAGCGCTCCCATCACAAGCTGAAACGAGCGGTCGCACCCTACCTCTATCTGTCGCCCTCGCTGCTCATAATCGGGCTTCTGATGCTGCTGCCGATGGTGACGGTGATTGCCTACTCGTTCCAGAACAGCGCGGTGCTGCGTCGTGACCCGTCCTTTGCCGGACTGAAACACTACCAGGCGATCTTCGACGACCCCGTGTTCTGGGCTTCGCTGTGGCACACGCTCTACTTCACATGCATGAGTGTCATTTTCCACATGACCATCGGCATGGCCTTCGCGCTCATGCTGAACAGCGAGCGCATCAATCCGACGCTGCGCAATATTCTACGCGTGCTCTACATACTGCCCTGGCTGTTCACCGCAGTGATTATCGCCGTGATCTGGCGCCTCCTGCTTGAGCCGAACGGCGTCGTGAATAGCATTCTCATGCAAATCGGCATCATCGGTTCTAAGGTCGAATGGTTTTCCTCGCCCGAGACCGCGCTGCACGCCGTCACCTTCGCCAACATCTGGGCGGGCTATCCGCTTTTCATGGTCAGCCTCCTCGCAGGCCTGCAGGGCATTCCCAAGGATTTCTACGAGGCCGCCGATATCGACGGGGCGAAGGCCTACCAGAAACTGATCTTCATCACGATCCCGCAGCTGATGCCGATCATCATCAGCATCTCGCTGCTGGATTTCATCTGGACCATGCAGGTCTTTCCATTGATCTGGATAACGACGGGCGGCGGTCCGATTTACTCGACCGAGGTCCTCAGCACCTACACGTACAAGCTGGCGTTTTCGAGCTACAATCTGTCGCAGGCGTCTGCGAGCGCCGTGGTCATCCTGCTGATCTCCCTCGGCCTGACGCTGTTCTACATCCGCTATCAAAAGGCTCGGTAGTCACCATGAGGAAAAGGCACACGCCGAAAGACCGGCTGATCACCGTCGCGCTGCATGTCGCGCTTGCCGCAGGGCTCTTTTTCGCGGCCTTCCCGATCTACTGGATGCTGAGCAGCTCGTTCAAGTCGAATACCGAAATCTTTGCCCTGCCACCAACCGTCCTGCCGAAGGCCTTCACGCTGGAAGCGTATGCGGCCATCCTTGGCGACCCGGTAAAGCTGCGCTTCTTCTTCAACAGCTACTTCGTGGCCGGGGCGGTGACCGTGCTGACGGTGCTGATCGCCTTGCTGGCGGCCTATGGGTTCAGCCGTTTCAATTTCCGCGGCAAGGGCAGCCTCAACACACTCATCATCAGCACGCAGACGATCCCGCCGATCACGCTTTTGATCCCCTTCTTCGGGCTTGTCGTCTCGTATGGCATCTTCGACACCTACGTCGCACTGATCCTGACTTACCTGGTGTTTACGCTGCCCTACGCGATCCTGCTGATGACGGGATATCTGAACACCTTGCCCCGCGATCTCGATGAAGCGGTGGCTGTCGACGGCGGCAGCAGCTGGACCGCACTCTGGCGGGTGATCGTCCCGATTTCACTGCCTGGTATCGTGGCGACGTCGGTCTACACCTTCCTGTTGTGCTGGAACGAATTTCTCTTTGCGCTGACGCTGACGAAGTCAACGTCCATGCGCACCGTCCCGATCGGTATCCAGCTGTTGATGGGGCAGCACGCCTTCGAATGGAACCAGATGATGGCAATGAGCGTGCTCGGCTCGCTACCGCTCTTGCTCATCTACCTCGTTGCCCAGAGGTTCTTCCTCGCCGGTATGACCGCCGGCTCGGTCAAGTAGGATGTCCCTCCCACGGAGAACTGATGGAGTAGGCCGCGCATCGAAATCGATGGATTGGACCTTCTCTGCTGGCAGCCGATATCGCCGCGGACACGGGCGTCGTCACAGCGCCGCTGATCGTGCTGATGCTGTTCTTCCAGCGCCACATCATCGAAGGGCCTTCGCAGGTGAAATCAAGGAATGAAAGGATGAACGTGAAAGACCTCAAAGTCGGCTGCCAGACCTTCACCTGGGAAATGCTCGGAGACCGTTTTGCCGGCGGCCCCGACGACCTGCTCAAAGCGATCGCCGATGGCGGCTATGCCGGCATCGAGATCACCGACACGATGATCGGCCGCTATGTCGGCAAGCCGGCGGAGTTCGCGACGGCGCTGAAGACATCCGGCCTCACGCTCGTCTCCTTCGCCTTCGGTTCGAATAGCGGCTTCACACTCAAGGAGAAGATCGGCGCCGATCTTGAGACCGCCAGGCGCTGGATCGATTTCGCCGCCGCCTTTCCGGGCGCGCTGGTCTCCATGGGCTCGGCCACCGTCGTGTCGGACGGTCCGCGCGACGACAAGTTCGCCATTGCGGCCGAGGTCTACAACAAGGCTGGTGAACTCGGCCGCAAGGCCGGTGTCCAGGTCGCGGTGCATCCGAGCTCGCACCACAACACGCTGCTCTACGACCGCGCCGATTACGACCGTATCTTCGGGCTGCTCGATGCCTCGCTGGTCGGCTGGGTGCCGGACACGGGCCATATTTTGCGCGGCCACAAGGACATGGCCGACACGCTCACCACCTATCGCGATCGCATCCGCTACGTGCACCTGAAGGATGTCGATGCGAGCGGCACCTGGGCGATGCTCGGCAAGGGCGTCTGCGACACGGCGAAAGTGATAGAGATCACTAGCGCGGCGCCCAACTTCAACGGCTGGCTGGTGCTGGAGGAGGAATCCGAAACCGCCGCCGCCGATCCGGCCGGAGCGGTCAAGACCAACCGCCAGACCATGCGCGGCTACGGAGCCTGAGAAAATGATCCGCAAGAAAGACCGTCGTCTTCGTGTCGGTGTGCTCGGCTGCGGGCCGATCGCTCAATTCGCGCATCTGGAATCCTGCGTGAAGGCGAGCAATGCCGATCTCTACGCGATCTGCGACGCAGCACCCGATCTGCTCGCACGTATGGGCGCGAGCTACGAGCCGCAGAAGATGTATGGCGACTATGACGCGATGCTCGCCGACCCTGCGCTGGAAGCGGTGATCGTCGCCACCTCGGACGCCTATCACGTGCCGATGTCGATCAAGGCGCTGGAATCCGGCAAGCACGTGCTATGCGAAAAGCCGATCGGCGTCTCGGTCGAGGAAGGTGAAGAGCTGGCCGATGCGGTCAGGCGTTCCGGCAAGGTGCTGCAGGTCGGGCATATGAAGCGCTTCGATCCGGCGCTCGAGGCAGCGCGCGATTTCGTGCGCGAAGAGATGGGCGAGATCCTGGCGCTGAAGGCCTGGTACTGTGACTCAACCCATCGCTACACCAACACCGACGCGGTGCAGCCGCTGCCCGTCACCAGCAAGCTGGCGCGCAAGCCGGCCGGCAACCCGAAGGCGGATCCCAGACAGTATTTCATGCTGGCGCATGGCTCGCACCTCGTCGATACGGCGCGCTTCCTGTGCGGCGAGATCACTGCCGTGCGCGCCCGCCTCAACGAGAAATTCGGCGCCTATTGCTGGTTCGTCGAGACCGAGTTCGCCAATGGCGCGCTCGGCCATCTCGACCTCACCGTCGCCGTGCGCATGGACTGGCACGAGGGTTTTCAGCTCTATGGCGAGAACGGCTCGGTGATCGCGAAGACCTTCAATCCCTGGTACTTCCGGGCGAGTGAAGTCGACATTTTTCACGAGAAGGACGCCACCTCGCGAAAGCCGCTCGGCGCTGACGGCCATTTCTTCCGCCGCCAGCTCGAAAGCCTCGCTGAGACGGTGCTCGACGGCAAGCCTATGCGCGGCGCCAATGTCGACGACGGGCTCGCCTCGATCCGCGCGATGGTGGCGATCGCGCGCTCGGTCGAGAGCGGCGAACGCGTCGAGATCGCCAGCGTGACGGGAGCGGTCTGATGCAGATCGGGGTGTTCGCCAAGACCTTCCCGGGCAGCGAGCCGGCCGGCGTGCTGGCGTCGGTCCATGACGCGGGTTTTGCGGTCACCCAATTCAATCTCGCATGCGCCGGCCTGCCGTCGATGCCGGATGATGTTCCCGCAGCGGCGATCCAGGCAATCGATGCCGCAATCGACAGCTCCGGCGTCGGTCTCGTGGCGCTGTCCGGCACCTACAACATGGCGCATCCGGACAAGCAGGTACGCGACGATGGCTTGCGTCGGCTGGCGGTGGTGATCGAAGCCGCCGCAAGGCTTTCCACGCCGCTCGTCACGCTCTGCACCGGAACGCGCAATCGTGACGACCAATGGGCGCACCATCCTGACAATGCCGATCCCTCGGCATGGACCGACATGGCGGTCGAGATGGAAAAGGCGCTCGAACTCGCCGAGCGTCACGGTGTCGATCTTGGGATCGAGCCCGAACAGGCCAACATCGTCACCTCCGCCCCTGACGCGATGCGGCTCATCGCCGAGATGGGTTCGAAGCGGCTGCGCATCGTGCTCGATCCGGCAAACCTGTTCGAACAGGCGGATGCCGCGCAGGCGCGCGCCATGGTTGCGGCTGCAGTCGAGCGCACGGCAAGCCATGTCGTCATGGCCCATGCCAAGGACCGTTTCGCCGACGGCCGCTTTGCCACCGCCGGGCAAGGCGTCGTCGACTTCGCCGACTTCATCGCCCGGCTGAAGGCGACAGGTTTCGACGGGCCGTTGGTGACGCATGGGCTTTCGGCCGAGGAAGCGCCCGGCGTCGCCCGTTTCCTCAAGGGGCTGCTGTGATGGCGCGCCCGACGATCCTGCTCCGCGAAGGCGCCGCGCTTCGGGTTTCCGATACGGGCGACGGGCTGGCGGTCGTCTTTCAGCACGGGCTGGGTGGCGGCGAGGCGCAGGTTGCGCAGACCTTCCCCACAGGCTTTCGTCGCATCACGCTCGAATGCCGCGGCCATGGCGGCTCCGGCCTTGGCGAGCGCCGGCCATTTTCGTTCGAGATGTTCGCCGACGATGTGCTCGCGGCCGCCGACCAGGCCGGCCTCGACCGCTTCGTTGCCGGCGGCGTCTCGATGGGTGCCGCGATCGCGCTCCGCCTCGCCTGCCGCCATCCCGACCGCGTCGCCGCGCTGGTGCTGGTGCGGCCGGCGTGGACGTTCACGGCAGCACCGGTGAACATGCAGCCTATAACCGAGGTCGCCGAACTCATCCTCGACCGTGGCGCCGAGAGCGCGCGGAGTATCTTCGCGCAATCCGAGACGGCGACGCGGCTTTGCCGCGAGGCGCCCGACAACCTGTCCTCGCTGTTCGGCTATTTCGACCGGCCGGACGCCCACGCCTTTGCGCAGGTGCTCGCCAACATCGCCGCCGACGGGCCCGGGATTTCCGAGCGCGACGCCGCCGCCCTGCGCATCCCGACGCTGGCCATTGGCAACGCCAGCGACGCGGTCCACCCGCTGTCGGCCGCCTATACGCTCGCCGCAGTCATCCCCAATGCGATCTTCGCCGAGATCACCCCCAAGGCGCTCGACAGCGCCAGGCATTTCACCGAATTACACGCCGAGATCTCGGCCTTCCTTCACGCCCACTCGAACGTCCGGAGCCTCATTCCGTCATGACCAGCAAATCTCTCTCAGGCCCCGCCGCGATAGCCGCTCTGCCGCGCAACCGGCTGCTCGGCGAATTCTCGCTGTGGTCGGCCGATCTCGCCAATATGGAGCGCGACCTGAAGCGCATCGAGGCCCATGCCGATCTGCATCACGTCGACGTCGCCGACGCCCGCTTCACCCCCGGCTTGCTGTTCTTCCCGGATCTGGTGGCGCGCATCGCCAAGCTGACGGCGAAGCCGATCCATGTGCATCTGATGGTCGAGGCCGAAATCGTCGAGGCGCAGACGCGGCAGTTCATCGAGGCCGGCGCCGACCTCATCACCATCCATGCCGAGAATGGCGAGGCGGGCTTGCGCGCCGTCAAGCTGGCGCATGAGCTCGGCGCCGAGGCCGGCGTCGTGCTCAGGCTGGAGACGCCGGTCGCGGCAATCGTGCCTTTCCTGCCCGAGGTCGCGTTCGTCACGCTTCTCGGCACCTTGATCGGCGTCAAGGGCCAGAGCCTGTCCGAGCAGGCCTACCCGCGTCTCATCGAGGCGCGCGCGCTGATCAGGAAAGCCGGCCGCGAGGCCGACATCGTGCTCGCCGCCGATGGCGGCATCCGCCATGGGACGGTGCCGCTGCTGCGCGCCGCCGGCGCCGACACCGTGGTGCTGGGCTCGCTCGCCTTCGGTGACCCTGACCTTGCGCAACGCATCGCCTGGCTGCACGGGCTGAAAGCAGCCGCCTGATGAGCACGCTTGCGCTTGCCTTCGATCTCGGCGGCACGGAGCTGCGCGGCGCGCTGGTCGAGCGCGGTGGCGACGTCGTCGCCCGCGTCTCGGCGCCGACGCTTGCCGTCGCAGGATCGGAGGCGGTGATCGGCCAAATCATCACGCTGGCGGACATGTTGCTCAAGGAGCATCCACAAGCGAAAGTCACCGGTATCGGCATGTGTGCGCCCGGCCCGCTCGACCCCAAGGCGGGCATCGTCATCGGGCCGCCGACACTGGCCGGCTGGCACAATGTGCCGCTGATCGACATCCTCAGCCGGCAGTTCGGCCTGCCGGTGCGGCTGGAGAACGACGCCAATGCGGCGGCCCTCGGCGAATGGCGCTTCGGCGCCGGCCGCGGCACCGGATCGCTGGTATTCGTGACCGTGTCGACCGGCATTGGCGGCGGCGTCATCGCCGACGGCCACATCTATCACGGCAGGCGCGGGCTGGCGGCCGAGATCGGCCACATGACCATCACCGGCGAAGGCGACCGCTGCTTCTGCGGCGCCCTCGGCTGCTTCGAGGCGGTCGCCTCCGGTACGGCGCTCGGACGCCGGGCGACACGGCTGACCGCGCCGGGCGACGGCTCGCTGCTTCGGCGGCTGTCCAACAATGGCGACGTCTCGGCGCGACACGTCGTCGAGGCCGCGCGGACGGGTGATGCGGCGGCTCGCCATCTGGTCGAGGCGGAAGCCAAGTGGCTCGGCATCGGCTTCACCAACCTCCTGCATCTCTATTCGCCCGACTTGATCGTGATGGGCGGCGGCCTTTCCAACGGCTTCGACCTCCTGGCGCCGACGATCCGGGCGACCGTCGAGGAGCGCGCCATGCAAGCCTATCGCGACGTGCCGATCGTGCTGGCCGAGCTCGGCGAGCGGGCGGGCCTGGTCGGTGCGGCGAGCCTGATCCTGTGGGAGGGCGAACCCGGCACGGCGCTGGCGATGGTGCAGGACGACGAGCCGAAAACCGGGGCCAGGGAGGTAAGCCAAGGCTGAGCTCAAGCTTCGCAGTGCGCGCAGATCCTATGGAGCCGCCAAGATCATCAAGGGCATCGACCTCGACGTCGAGGACCGCCAATTCATCGTCTTCGTAGACCCGTCCGATTGAGGGAAGTCCACGCTCCCGCGCATGATCGCCGGGCTGGAAAGGATCAGCGCAGGCGACCTCATGATCGACGGTGCGCGCCAACGACATCGACCCGTCCGCGCGTGGGTGTTCCAGCCCTATGCGGCCTATCCGCATATGAGCGTGGCCGAAAATAGGGGGCTTCGCACTGAAGATCGCTGGGATGCCGCCGCAGGAGCGGGAGCGCAAGGTGAAGGAGGCGGCCGACGTATCCGGAATGGTGGCCCCTGGCCGCAGCCTGCGCTCTGCGGAGGATCGACAACGCGCGGATCGGTAGCCGTTTGCGAGAATGTCCATCTCAAGAGTCTTAAGGCGTAATCTGTAGTGCAAAGGTGTCAAATGCCCACTCCCAACAATCCTCCGGCCGCGGTCAGACGCGCCCTGCGCAGGCTGGGAGCGAATATCCACATGCCCGGCGGCGGCTCCCAATGGCGCTGGTGGCGAGCGCGCCTTTACCTCGCGCTCGACCCTGCAACGGGTCGAGGCGGGCGACACGAATGTCAGCGCCGGCATATATGCCGCCGCAATCACAGCTTCCTTTGGCTCGGAAAGACGGCGCGCGAGCGACGGATGAATCGGCCGAGTTGACAAAACCATCGTGCAGCGTCACCTCATTGCTCTCTAACAATGCTTCCGGGGGGCGGCTTTGCTTTTCTTTCGATCTCTCTGCCGTGCCGTGCCCTTGACCGTGGCCTTTTTTGCAGCACTACCGACGATGCCGGCACTGGCATGGGCCCCGGATACTGTCATGACCTTCCAGGTGATCCGGAACTCGGACCCCGCATGTGAACCAACCTGCCCTGCGTGGATCTACGCTGCAGGTTCGATTGAAACCTCGTCCCCATCGGCTTTGCGCAAGCTGCTGAAGAGCCTCGGCGCAGTTCACCTTCCCATCGTCTTGGCATCGAATGGTGGTGACCGTCAGTCCGCCCAGGAACTCGGCAGGATCGCCAGAAAGAACAAGCTGACAATCGCTATTGGGACTTCACCCGTAGTTTGCAAAGACAAAGCCTCGGTCTGTCGCAGGATGCCAGAGATTGACGGCCAAGGTCGATTCGAAGAAGCCAACTGCCTGTCTGCCTGCCCCTTGTTCCTTGCTGGTGGCGTCAAAAGGCTCAACAGCGACCGCAACTTTATCGCGGTCCACAAGGGACAAGCCGTCCTGTACTCAAATGGCGACAGGACCTTCACTCAAATAAAATCCGCCAAGAGGGTTGCCAAGGTTCTAGCCAATGCTCACCTGGAGAAGAAGCAATATCTCCGGGAAATGGGCGTAGCCGTCGCGCTGGAGGATGAGGCTTTCAAGCATGGCGGCGACGACTTTTATGAAGTCCCGATCGATCGGCAGCGCAGTTGGGGCTTGATCACCGGCTCAGTCGAAGAGTTGGATTTCACCGATCCCCAATTCTGCAAAAGACAGCCGCTCCCCGAGAATTGCGTCCCAAAACAAAATGGCCTGCCACGACGTAAGTCATGAAAATGGGTGGCTTATTTCCGCGCAGCCACTCGACCGGAAGAGATCAGCCGCGTATCTCAGTCAAGCAAGCCGCCGTTACGAGGCGAACCGGCTCTTAAGCCGTTTCTCGCGGAGACGGGTGCCAGCCCGCCAGGTGCGGGCGGTTCGTCGTCCGTCGTCTGCTGGGCGATCCGTACCAGATCGCTGAGCGCCGAACGGATCTGCGGCCAGGGAAACTCGGAGCATTGCACCCAGGCCTCACCCTCGCGCAACACGGCATCGAGCTTGCCCGCCACGCCGGCGACAGTCGTGGCAGGCGTCGTTGAGAGCGCTTGCATCAGATCCTGCGCCCGGTTGGCAGCCTCGCGCTCAGCTCGAAGGGTCGCAGCATAGCCGCCCTCCTCCGCAGCCGTGTCCCAGCGTGCCTTATGCGCCGCGAGGTCAGCTTCGGCCTTTTCCCGGAGATCCGCTGTGTCCGGGCGCTTGCCGAGCACTTCATTGAGCGCCTCGATCGAGTGGACCGTCACATCCTCACCCCCGGGCAGGCACACGGTTGCGCAAGGAAAGCCGACGTTCGAGACAAGCCTCGTCTCCAGGCGCTGCTGCTTGCGGCAAAGCCGCTCGGTCAGCTTGTGGGTTTTCTCCCATTCCCGCCAAAGCGCCAGCGCTGGGTCAGAAGGCGCATTCGTCCTTCCGGCGTCGCCTGCGGATGCGTTACCTTCGAGTTGCCACGCGGTGGTAGCCGCGATGGTTCCGGCAAGCACTTGTCGGCGAGTGACGAAAGGCAGAGTCGTGGTATTCTCGGAATCACCCATGATCCGAGCTCCTCAGAAGCTTCGGTTGTGGTCAGCTGGATGGGATGTGCGGACGTCCTGTCCAGCTATTTTTTGCACGCTAGAGCAGTGTTGGGGCTAAAGTGCACCAACGCCTGCCGCGGCCATTTCCGTCCCGCGGCGCTGGTTGATACGCACGCTACGAGATCAGGCATTGATAGAAAAAATATCAATTGGGCACGCCGAATGTCAATAGAAAATCTATCAAAACTGCGGCAGACGGTTAGTACGCGCCAAATCAAAGCGGCGCGCGCGTTGCTTGGGTGGTCCCAGGCGGACCTGGCACGCCACTCTTCGGTGTCTGAGCCAACCATAGCTCGTCTGGAGGCCGAAGACGGCCCACTCGGGGGGCGCCCTGGAACCGCAGCGAAAATTCTCAAGGCATTGACCGATGCCGGAACAGAATTCATGCTCGAGAACGGTAGCGGACCTGGAGTGAGACTTATCAAAGCTCGCCAAAGCCCTGAGTGACCCGCGTTCGCTCCTATCGTCCACATGCGGTCAGACACGGCTCATCGCACGAGGCCTGAACTAGCGCTCTCACTCGTTGAGGAAGTCACAGTTCATTTGCTGCGTTGTCCAGACCCATCTCACATCCCGATCCCAACGCCGCGCTTTCTGCCGAAGCTCCAGTCGATGCCGCCGCTGCTTTGCATGACGCCGGCGATGTGTTGGCCGATGCGCTTGTCGAGCATCGGCTGCCATGGAACGAGCCGGAAGCCGAGACCATCGTCCAGCATGGCAAAGCGCCCGCTGGCCAGACGGACCGAGCCAAGGAGCGTGCCGCCGATATGGTTGCCGGGCTGTATGGGCACGAAGGTGAGGCCGCGCGCAGCGGCCATTTCCTTGCCGACGCGCGCGACCTCCTGGCGCTCCAGCGTGGCTGCAAGGTCGCGCGAGAAGGTGATCGTCCGGGTAGTCGCATCGCGTTCGGCATGACCCATCCCGACAAGCTGGGCGGCCCGTCTGTCGAGAGCGTTGTCGACATCGAGACCAAAGCCTGACCGGACCAGCGGCACAGGGTTCTTGGCCGTAAGCTCCCGATCGAGCCAGGTGGCGCCGTCACTGCCGATCTGCGCGTCGAGGTCAAGCGTCGAGAGCAGGCGGACGGAGAAGTCCTTTCCGCGGCTGCGGGCATCGTAGGCGATGCCGCGCTCGGGCAAGTTTTCCGGAATGCGCCAGTGGTCTTCGTCGATGCGTTCGACATGGCCCGCCCGGCGCAGCGCTTCAAGACGGCGGACATGGAAACGGACGAAGGCGTCCGGGTCCTTGCCCTGCTCCAAAAATGTCTCGCGGATTGCCTCCAGGTGTCTGCTCGGGCGATAGATGCCATCCTCGCCCGCCACGACACTGATGTTGCGGTCGGCCGCACGCGGCCCCTCCTTCGGCAGGATCGGTTCGAGTGCCACGATATGGCCGCGCTGAATGTCTTCCAGCTTTGCCGCATCCGCGGTCTCGACATAATGGGTGCGTCCGTCGACGCCATCGATGACGAGCGACAGCTTATCGCTCATCTCGTCGCCGGCAAGGCCCTTGGCGAGCACACGGCCGACGACCGGTTCGGTGATGGTCTGCCGGTGCATGACATATTGAGCCGCGCCCCGCTCATCAGCGAGGCCGTGCTCCTCGAGTGCCCGGTGCATGGTCTTGATGATGTCGTTGCGCTCGCCAAGTGCCCGCAGCGTGCTTTCGGCTCGGTCAGAGATCACCCATCGGCCGGGCTCGATCTCGTTGGCCAGGCCGAAGTGTTGCAGTGTCTTCGCCCTATCGATCAGCAGATAGCGGTTGCTGGAAATGGTGTAGCTGTCGCTGGCATTGGGACGGAGGTCGACAAGATCGTGCTCCTGCTGTTCGGCGATCAGCATGCGGTCGAGTCTTGTCAGCCGTTCTGCGTCCACCTCGTTGGCCAGCTTGCGGGCGACTTCGATCTCGCTTTGCAGCCCGAGTTCCCGTTCCACCAGCTCGGTTGCCCGATGGCGGATGCCATGGGCGATGTAGTCGCCGGCGATGTTCAGGATCTTGCCGTCGCCGGTGATGCCGCGCACCAGGATGTGGGTGTGTGGATGGCCGGTATTGTGGTGGTCGACGGCGATCCAGTCGAGGCGCGTGCTGAGGTCGGTCTCCATCTGTCGCATGAGATCGCGGGTGAAGGAGCGCAGGTCTTCCATCTCCGCGGCATCCTCCGGCGCGACGATGAAGCGGAACTGATGCCGGTCGCCCCGCCCGCGCTCGACGAAGGCCTTGCCATCGGCCTCGTCGTCGAAGGCCGAGTATACCTTCCCCTTCTCGCCGTCCCTGGTGACGCCGTCGCGCTGGAGATAGCGCAGATGCGCATCGACGGCCTTGCTCGTCGTCACAAACTTTTGGCCGCGCCCGCTCGCCTTCCCTCGCCCCGGCAGCTTGACGACGCGCGCCTTCACCACGACGCGGCGGGAACGAAAGCGGACGCCATTGCCGTCCTGCCGCCAGCCGCCGGCGTCCTTTGGCAAATCTGCCGCCATCTTGCCGCCGCGGCCGCGGGCATTGAAGCGACCGCTCCCCTTCCCGGCGCTGCTGCTTCTCCCAATGCTATAAGGATTGCCGCCCTGCTTGCGGATGGCGATCTCGACCTGGCGCACGAAGGGCAGCGTCCGCGAATTGACCGGCGCGCCGCCATGCCGCATCCGACCGGTGCGAACCTGGAATCTGTCGCTATCACGATCTGCCATGACGACAGCATCGGGAGTCGCATTTGGTGCTTCAAGATGGGCGGAGCTCAGAGCGTGCTACGGCGCGCAAAGACCTGCTGTGGCGTAAAACGGCGGATCGCACATCGCTGCGGCACGGCATCTTTGCTTTTTAGATCAACAGCATAGCTGATGGACCGTCAGCCACGCACCTCGCGTCGTGCCCCTTGGCGTCCGCATACGCCCAGAAAAACAATGTGCAGACAGACACTTACGAGCGAAGCGAGGGCGAGCGCCAGCTCGCTTTATCTTGCCATCTTAATCGGTTGCCATCTTAATCGGTTGCCATCTTAATCGGTTGTGTTTGGCGATACTTTGTAACCATCGTCGTTCCTCCTTCCGGATACGATAATACACGACTATATTCTCTGCGCTACGATCCAGCGTTCTGGCGTCGAGTTCCGATGCGCCGTACAATCTTCCGCGCTCTGCGACGAGGTTAATCGGCTGCATTGGTGCAGCGCTCGAGCCGTCGTGGCGCACTTTTCCATCGGTCTGACGGAGCATCGTCACAGGCAATCGAGCGCGGTCCAGCCGTCTTGCGATCGGCGCGGCCGCAGGCAGGATAACGTGCGTTCCGTCGTTCCTGGTCTGCATCGGTCCTCATCCGCCGGGGCGGCTCTCCTTGTTCAGATGGCGTCCGTCAGCGTGCCGTCGCCATGCGTTTCATTTGCCGCCGAGCCGCTCATCGATGCGCTCCCAGGAGCTTGCGGTCCTTGACATGGGCGCGCCGCGCGGCGTCGCCCTCACCCGCGGCCGCATCACCGACGTAGAACCTACCGTCGCTCCACATGGCGTGTATGATCACCGCCAGCTTGCGCGCCACCGCGACGCAGGCCTTGCGGTGGCAGGAGCGTTTGGCGATCTCTCGGCCCCAGCTCTTGACCTTGTCCTTGCCCTTGAAGCGCGTCATCAGTCCCGACGCCGCCTCGTAGAGCGCGCGCCGCACGTCCGCGTCGCCGGCCTTCGAGCTGCGGCCCTGAACGTCGATCGAGGTGCCCGACTGCCAGCGCCGCGAGGTCAGACCGAAGTAGGCGGCGACGTCGCGCGAGCGACGGAAGCGCGTGGGATCGTCGATCGAGAGCGCCGTCACCGGGCCGACGTCGGGAATGGCCATGAAGCGCCGGCATGGTTCGCTGCGCGCCACCATTTTGACGACAAGATCGTGCAGGCGGCAATACTGTTTCCACAGCGCTGCGCGCGCCGGCAGCATGGCGTCCATCAGCTCGGCCGACAGCGGATCGTCCGCCACCGCCTGCTCGAAAGCCCCTCGTCCGACCCTGCCCCAGGCGAATGCCAAACGCCTTCAGCGGATGAGGATGGCGTTCTCCAGGTCGACGAACTTGGTCTTCAGATTGCGGGTACCCGGCCGATCCTTTGGCTGGAGTTCGCCGATTGGAGGGACTCAGATAAGATGGGTCAGGAAAAGAGGCCGCCCCGAACATGGTTTCTGCAGAGCTTGTCGAAGCACGCGAGTTTGCAACCCGGCTGCGCGAAAATCTGCCGGCTCGTATCGACGCTGCCGCTTTAGGGGTCTGGTCCAAAGCGCCATTCCAATTGCTGTGCGCACGCGAAGCGCTGATCTGGCGGAGCGAAGAGCTGGCGCGCAATGCGTGCGATGCTCTTGAACGAGAGGATCTAAGCGTTGCCGCTCTCTTGACCCGGGCGCTTACCGAGAATGCAGCCTTGGTGTGGAAATTATGGGAGATTCTCGAAGCGCGATATAGCCATTCACCGCAAGAGCTGAACGATCTGCTTATACGGCTGCTCGTGGGCTCACGTAAGTGGCCGGATGGGCCACAGGCCATGCAGATCCTGAGCTGTATCGACCGCATGGACAAAGCGGTACCCGGGGTGCGTGCCGGCTATGAAAGCCTGAGTGAAATCGCACATCCGAATTGGTCCGGCGTCGCCGGACTATATTCTAAGCCCGACCCTCCACGGTATTTGACAGATTTCGGACGCGGATTGAGGGACACAAAGGGAACCGTCGACATGATCGCCAATGCGCTGCTCGGCTCGCTCGGCCTGTTCGAACTTGCGTACAATCGCATATCCGAAGCTATGCCGGAATTCCTGGCGGAACTTGAACCCATTTGATCGAATGAACGCTCCCAGGTCGCAGGCATGGATCACGAGCAAGCGCAGAAGTCCTACGGCACCGATCGAGCGCAACTCGTCTACGGAAGGCGCCCCGACGGGACATTCGCTCATATTGGCGAGGTCGCGCGCGGGCTAGCTTGCGGCTGCGTCTGCCCGGCCTGCAGTGGGCAACTGGTGGCCCGGCTGAAGGAGGATCACCGGGTGGCGCATTTCGCCCACCACGATGTTGAGGCCTGCGGAGGCGGTCCTGAGACGGTTTTGCATTTGCTGGCAAAGGAAGCGTTTCGCATCAATCCGAGGCTGATCCTGCCAGAGCGGCTTGGGCTCGACAACAAACGCCTGGTGATGAAGCCCAGCATAGAGGTCGAAACCGAATTTCTTCGGCTCGAGTACAACGATTCCAAGACCATCATTCCCGACCTCTATGTTCGCGCACTTGGCTATGACCTGTTCGTCGAGGTCGCCGTCACCCATTTCGCGGACAGCGCCAAAATCCAGCGCCTCAAGGAACACAAGATCCCCGCCGTCGAGATCGATCTGTCCAAGCTTCCGCGTGACTCTCTAAGGGATGCCATCAACGAGGCGGTGCTGAAAACCGCAACGCGTCGGTGGCTTTATCATCCAGGCATCGAAGCTGCGCGGGCCAAGCAAGAGGCAAATGAGCTCAAATGGCAGCAGGAACGGGGTAGGCGCGAGGCTGCCGACACGGCCAGATACCGAAGCCGGGTCGAGCAAACTGCAGCAGCATACACACAGGCATTGGCGAACCCGGTCGGCCGAGACTTCGTCGTCCCACGCGAGGTCGAGCTTCAAGCGATCGGTCTTGCAAAGTTTGTCGGACGCGACGTCCCAGGCTTCGCATGTTTTTCCGAACCGCCGGCGGTATGGCAAGCCATCATCCTAGCCGAGGTCTTTCATGATCGCTGCCTCGGCAACGCCCAGTGCAAAGCCGTGCCGATCGTCAACCATTTGGAAAAGCGCCGGCTGATCCAGAAAGCCTTTCTGCGTGTTTCCAGTGAGGTGGCGGATGAGGTCACCGCGATCGACGCCCGCTTTGCTCCGGCTTGGAAGGCGGTCGACAATTATCTGAAGTATCTACTCGGCGAGGGTGTCCTTGTCCCGCAAGGCTTCGGCGTCATACTCGCCCCGGCGTTCGCCAAACCATGGAACGCGAGGACCCTGGCTGCAAACCAAAGAACCGCTTTGATTCAGGAGACGGTGCAGCGCGTAGGGTGGATACTTGGCGAGCTTCCTGAAGACGAACTAGCCGGAACAACGGTCGACCAGTGGCTGCAATCGATCCACAAGGAATCCGGTTTGACCTATGACAAGGCACTGCGCTCGGAGGTCGAGGGTCCCAAGATCATCGGCGAAATCGCAACCATTGTGCAGATGCTGGAAGGAAACGGTCCTCTTTTCTATGGGAGCGCAGGGCTGCCTATCGGCAACGCGATTTCCCGCCGCAAAGCCAAGATGGAAGAACAGGCCGAAGTACGCCGCCAACGGCAGCTTTTGCAGGCAAGTCGCCTTCGTCACTCGCGGCGTGATCGTTTATGCGTCGATGCGGAAACGGAATTGAACGGCGAGGATCGAAGCGCGTTTCTGCACACCAAACGAGCGGACATGAACGATATGACGCCCGTGGAACTGGCGGAAGACAGCGAGTCTGGATTGACCCGCGCGCGGGAGGCTCTGTCGGTCTTCGTTAGGCAGCGCCGTAGGGAAGCCGAGGCTGCGTCCGAGAAAGCGGAATATCAGGACAAGATCCGTGAGCTGGCAGAAGCGCGACTTTCCCCCGCGGACGCGACGGCGTTTCTGAAGGCACGTGAAGGCGATATCGGGGCCCCGCTGCAATACGTGAAAGACGAAAGGACGTTTCAGAAGGCCTGCGCGAGACTGACGCAATGGGAGAACGAGTTCGGAAGCCCGTTCTGAGATTCGGGCGCGGTGCGCCAGCTGTTTAGACAAACAGACATCAATCTTACCAACTATCGCGCAGCCAACTGGCTCGCTGCGGTGCAGAAGCACCGGGCTATTTGTCCTGGTCAAGAACACAAGGAACTGCCAACCTGAGACTTTTCAAATATCTACCAGAGCAGTATGCCAGCAGCGTCCTTGATGGGAACCTCCTGTTTCGGAACCTGCCGTACTTCATGAAAGTCGAAGGCGACCCGCGCGTCGATGCCTACGAGGGCATGCATGTTGACGCGCCGAACAGCGATGTAACCCTCACTAACGTAACGACCGGGCAGAAGATTGTTGGCCGCTTCGCCTACCACAACGAGCTGAAACGGCCGGAACTCATTTTCTGCTTTTGCCTCTCTATGGCCTATGACGCCGGTTTGCGAAAATTCGGGGGAGCCTGCATAGAAATTACCGATGAGAAGGCATTGCACGACCGCATCGCTGGCGCATTAGTGCGCCGGAGCCGTCTTACCCGGCTCGATCGACCATTGTTGCGAGCGGATCGAATTACCTACTACCGAACTGATGCCGCCGTGGCCGAAGGGGTCGATATCAAGAACCCGACACACCTTCCTTTTTTGAAGCGGTATACCTACACTGCGGAGCAGGAATACAGGTATGTCTTTGCCAGGCGGGGAGGTTACGAACTCAATCAGGTCATCGTGAACAGGCTTCATCAGCGCAACGCCGACATCGCTAAGTTAAAGGCTGACGAGATTACGCTTCGCATAGGCTCCATCCGAGATATTGCAGAAGCGAGAGCCGTCTGAGCCATCATTTGCATAGGCTTTATTCCGTCACGTACAGCAAAAAAAGCCAGTGCCAGAGGAGCCTGTGAATTATGTCGAGCATCGCTGACAAAGCGTGGGCATCGTATGATGCCTGCTTAAAGCCTTCGCTGCCGGCGCCGCATGGCTCGTCGGCAATTCGGCGCAGACAGCACCGTGCAACTTGTGGATCTCGAGTGCAGCCACTGCAGCGCTACGCATTCCTCAACCCTTGATCATGTCGACTCGGGCCTGCATTTTCATGCTAAATGTTCGGCTTCCTTGACCGCCGCCATGGCAGGGAGTTGCTCGCCTCGACTGGCTCGAAGAGTCTGATGGGCGTCATCTCGGAATATCGAACGCTGAATGGACCGAAATTCCGCATGATCCGGCGCCATTCGTCAGTTAGCTCGGACGGCGTAAAGATCAGATTCGGCTCAAATTTGCCGTGTGTGTCAACTCGAAAACCGTCACGGCCGTATTCGGCAAGCTTGTATTGGTTGCCGATAAGATGAATGGCTTTGATCTTGTCCGCCAACGACTTGTTCATGAACAGAGCAATCATGCTGTCGTCCATGTCAGAAAGACGGAGGTAGGGACCGAAGCGAAAGCTTCCGCCTCCATACCCAAACTCAGCACGCAAAAAGCGCACATTCTCCAACCCAACTGACGTGAAAGTGCCGACGCTGGTGCTCCCTCCGTCATCGACACTCTCATCCGAGTCGGCAACGTCCTCTTCCGGCTCATCTTCCGATGTCGGAATACGCCGCTCCCACTTGGCACCCATCATTCCGTGCAAGATTCCCGCGGGCATGGCCTCAACGTCGGCCACAGATCTTGCGCTCGCTCTATCAGCGCGATCCGATGTTCCAAACGTCACCATAAACAACCCGTCTCGCGGTTCGGCGAGACTCATGGTCACGAAAAACCGGAAGTGGCCGATTTCATTGCCATTATATTCGCGGTCCAGTTCCAAGAGGACGAGGAACTGCTCAAGGGGAGCATTCATCTCATGCAGAAATTGCATTCGGTTCAGCGATCGCTTTATTTCGCTAAATCCATCAACAATCACACTTTGGATATCGTCGCCCCATCGCGCGAAGAATGTCGCCTGTTCCGCTTCTGACATCGGAATACCTAGCGACTGAAATCGGATCGCCATTCCATCTGCGCCGTCAAGAACCAGCCGAATTCTTTCCCGGTCGAAGATTTCGCAATGGGCCAACCCGCCTTTCGTAGCTTTCTGAACCATGACATTCTTTTCGGCAGCTGTAAGATTCACGTTTGTGAAAAAAACAAACGCCTTGATTTCAGGATCGGCTGTGGTCGCACTCGCCAAATCTACCGCAAATTTCTTCTGAGCTTTTTTCTTGTGGTCCGTTGAATCGTTGGCTTGATTGACAAACCCAATAGCACCAAAGGTCTTCTGTTCCCCACTCAAGATAGCTTCAATATCTCGACCGCCATCAGGTCCACCCCGAGGGTGACATGGCCGAACATTCGTGAATCGCTTGTCCAAGGCTAGGACAGCGGTGCACATCCGTTCCCTTTGCAACTGGTTTGTATCCAGATAGCTTTTCAATCGTTCATCAGTTCCGAACGTCATGGAACCGGTCTCTTTGATAACAAGGAAGAGCGAGATTCACGTTTTTCCCTTCTAAACTGTTGCTCGTCAGCGAGTCCGCTCGACCAGTTTGATCGACTCAAACTATTGGCAAGAATCTCGCTTCGAGGCTATCCCAGTCTTGCGAAACTGCGACGGTCCATTCCTGAGGACTGCAGGGATGCAAGGGGACGCGATTAGAACGATGAGTACCTTTACTGACGCACCGCATATTGCGCGAATCGCTAAAGCTCTTTGGGCGCGGGAGCCGGTGGGGTCGGCAGCTTTGTTGGTCGGCGCTGGTTTCAGCCGCAACGCTACGCCGGTGCGGGCCTCAGGGGGCACGATGCCGGGCTGGAACGACATCTATGAAACAATGGTAAACCAGCTTTACCCAGCCCCCTCCGGGAATGCGACAGGCGACATTCATGACGCTGAGGTCGGTCACCGCGAATGGTTGTTGCGGCAGAGCGGCGCGACCAGCGCGTATCTACGAGTCGCAGAAGAATTCGAGGCACAGTTCGGACGTAACGCGCTCGACGAATTGATATTGGCTAATGTCCCCGACCCTCAGTTCGAGCCGGGCAAACTGCACAAGATGCTCGTCCAGCTCCCTTGGGCGGATATTATGACGACCAACTGGGACACGCTGCTGGACCGTGCGGCTGAAAGGGCGGAGGAGCGCGTCTATAACGTTTTGCGCACAGTCGAGGAGATCCCGGAGGCACGGGCACCGAGAGTAATCAAGCTGCACGGTAGTTTCCCCTCCCATCGCCCGTTCATCTTCACGGAAGAGGATTTCAGGACCTATCCGGCGCGTTTTGGGGCCTTCGTCAATCTGGCGCAGCAGCTCGCGATGGAGAATACTTTGGTGCTGCTGGGGTTCTCAGGAGACGATCCGAACTTCCTGTTCTGGTCTGGCTGGGTCCGCGATCGCCTAGGGCCGAAGGCGCCGCTGATCTATCTGGTCGGAGCGCTTGGATTAAGCGCACCGAAGCGCAAGATGCTTGAAAGTCGCCGCATCCAGCCAATCGATCTCGCGAAGCTTGAGATGTTCGAGACCTGGCCGCAGAGCCAGCGGATGGAGAATGCCCACCAATGGTTCCTTGAGTCCTTGCGGGCGGCCGAGCCGTACCGCGCGCAACGCTGGCCGCGGCCGGCAGCAGGTTTCGTACCGCCTCTTGTGCATGTGACTCCGGTTCCTGATTCAAGATCACCAATGCCGGATCGGGAGTCGACCGACACGAGTGCGCCCGTCCAAATGGTTCGTGAGTTAGTCACACAGTGGCGGCAGAACCGGACCGTTTATCCCGGTTGGGTGGTGCCGCCCTTTGGCACGAGCCAGTTGCTCTGGCAACGCCTATGGGAGCGTTTGGGCGTAATCGTCCACGGACTGCGTGCGCTCGGCGAGGAGGAGCGGCTCGAGGCATTGTTTGAACTCAACTGGCAACAGGAGGCGGCGCTGGTACCGCTGGTCCTGACTGTCGATGATGTAATTCTCGAACTTTTGGACGCTTCGATCGGCCGCTACGAACAATTACTTCCCGAGCAGGCACGACAATTCCGCGCCCTTGCGCTCGCTATCCTGCGCCACGCCCGCGAGGAGAACGACGCCGGCCTTTACACGCGCTGGGCGGATTGGCTCAAGCCCAGACTTGCTGAGGACAAAGAGGGGCTTGAACGGCTGAGTTATGATAGCTGCCTGCGCCTGCGCGCAGATTTTGATATCGATGGGCTGGAAACGGCGCTTAAGAAGTGGAACGTGCAGGGCGATAGCTTCTGGCTGCTGCGCAAAGCCGCACTGCTCGCAGATCTGGGGCGGGACGAGGAAGCATCGCAACTGTCGGCGCAGGCGCTCAACGCGATCCGCGAGCAAACTCAGCGGGGCGCCAAGGACATCGCGTCCTGGTCGCGTGAGAGCTTCGCCCTGTTGTTCCGCAGCTCCGTCTTGTACGGCACGATCGGCGATTGGCACGAGAACAAGCCCGCGCGCGACCGATTCGACATGCGCCAGGAGGAACTCCAAGCGCGTGGCTGCCCGGGTCGCAGCGACTTCTTCAACTTCATGGAGCGCCTCGCTCAGCCGCCGCCGCCGCTCAAGCAGGAGCGCGAAAGCACGCGACGATTTGATCTGGGCTCGATATATCGAACGTTCAATTTTGGACCACTAGATCCACGCGTTGACCGGCTTCTTGCCTATCAGGCTCTCCGTTTCCAGGAAGAGGGAGGCTTGCCGCTTCGCATTGGACATGCAGCGGTCGCCAGGCAGGTCGTGTTCGAAGCTGCGTTCTGGCTGATGGATGTGGCACCAACAAGGGCGATCGATGCTTTTCTTCGAGCCTCAGCTGGATTGACGAGCAAGGAGTTCGACACGCTTTTCTCCCGTTCGACGATCGCCAGGATCAACGCGGGCGAGGCGGACCGTCTAGTCGATCGCGTTCTCCGCCTGATCGATGCGGCAAAGGTGCGTGTCGATGCGGGAAACATGGAGCCGCGCTTTTGGATGGAACGGCTCAAATCCGCTCTCGAAATCGCTTCGCGCGTGGTCCTGCGCACGCCGCATCGTGCTCCAAAGTTGCTGGAGATCGGACTTGCCCTGCATGCTGATCCCCGATTTTCCCAGAGCATCGATCTGGGCGATCAGCTAGGCCAGATGGTGAGCCGCTGCTTTGAGGCTGCAGAGATCCCCGCGCACGACCCGATGCTGCTGGCAATCTTCGAACATCCGATCACCAAGAACCTAGGCAATTTCGCCCATGGCGTTCGCGATCCGGAGGAGAATCTCCCGAGCGACGTCAAAATGGGGAGACCCGATCCGAAATGGCGGAAAATCGTCTCAGATACACTCGCGGCGTTGCATCAGGCTGATACACGGCTCGCGGCATCGTCGCGAGCGGCATGGCTGTTCAATGCCGAGCTTCTCAACGATAAAGACTTACAGGTGTTTGGCGAAGCATTGTGGGATCCAGCTTACGTCGAAGACGGCCTGCCCAGCGGGACTGTCTTCTTCTCCGGCGCCTTCCTCTCATTTCCAAAGCCGGCCAGCGCGGATGCGCACGGAGCCTTGTGCGCCAGGTTTATTTCCGACGCTCCGCTCACGGATGCAGATCTCAAGAGCGGTGCGCTGGCAAACCTGCTCAGAGGGAAACAGTTCTTGATCGACGAGGCTCAACTCGTTGCGCTAATCGAGCGTCTTCACGTTTACATTGCAAATCACGCTGCCGTATCGGCAAGACCAGACCTGTTCAGCAGTAGTGATCGCAACTTAGCACAGGAATGCGGGCGGATCGTAGCGAACCTGGCGATGCGCGCGAGATCAAGCCCCGCTGCGACCGAGAAATTGCAGTCTCTGGCGATACTCGATCGATATCCGCTTCGTCTGGAACCAGCCTACCCCTCGCTTCTCGATCTGGGGATTGTGGCGGTGGATGCTGCCATAGAGGGGCTGCGGGCGTTGACTGGAAGTGGCGATGAGACCGATGCGCTGGTTCTCTCGGCCCTGCTGGATCAAATGTATTGGTCGAAAAGCTGTGAGCCTGACTTTGAAGCGGTGTTCTGGCGCGAGATCGCGCACGTGCTGGCGGTGCGAACGCCGGCACCGTTAAATTGCGCGATCCGTTTCTTGGCATCCTCGATGCGCAAGGACCAGGCGCGGATACCTGCCGAAATTGATGAGGCGTTGAGTATCGGGCTTAGACTGATCCTCGACGAAACCGAGATGACAGGCCCGGCAGAGCATCTGCGCTATGATCCGTTCCTCGCGAGATATTTAAGCGCCGCGCTAGTCAGTGCGATGGACCGCAGCAACCGCGGCGACCCGGCCATGCGCGCCGCCTGGTCCGAGGCGATTGAAAGCGACCCATTGCCGGATACGCGCCGCGGCTGGGCAAACGCTTTTCGTGAACATAAGGCTGGCGGCGATGCGAACGAGGACTGATGCGGAGAAGGCAAGCGTTGGCTTCGTCGATCAGCATCACCAGCCAGCGAGCATTGCCGCCCGTCTTAACCACCTCTTGACAGAGAACACGGGTTGTTTCCGGCAACTAGTATTTTGTTGTCACATACGTACCAAACGTGCCGTAGCATTCATAACCTGTCCGATTGTTCTTGTGCTTGTTCAAAGTCGCATCGTAGCTCTTCTTGTTGAACGTCTTTGCGCAGACGGAGCACCTGAAGACGTAGGTTGGGCCATTTGCCGCGGCGAAACTCGAGCTTCGGGTCGATCTAAGAGCGGGCAAACGCCGAATAACTGGCGAGCGGCGCACCTCGAAAGTTGCTCCTGAGCCTGAACTCGCGGTCCGTGGAATGCTTTGAAGGCCAGATGGCGTAAGTTCAATTGGGTAGCGCGGTGAGAAGGGCGTCTGGGTGGCTTTGACCCCAAGAATGCTTTCGACCAGATAACTGCGCGGCTGCCCGTTGTCTGCGCGCACCGCCATGAGCAGCACGTCTCCTGCTTGCGAGCGTCGGAGGGAGTAAGCTTCGATCGCGCGCGTGGAGCGGTTGCCCTGCTTGTCCTGGTAATCGATTTCCACAAGGAGCCGGTTCGCCGCAGCGAAGCGGATCATCTCAATGTAGGTTTGGCCTCGAACGCCAGCTGGCAAACTGATGATCCGTTCACGGATGAGCGTGTCACCAGTGCCTATAGGCATCGCCGCGAGTGGTTGCGTGACGGCGCCTTCGAGCCAGGCGAAAATTTCTGGGAGCGACTCCCAGAAGATCGCGACCGGCAGGAGCGCCGGGAGCTGGTGCTCCAGCATGTGGATCCAGCCCGATTCAAGATCCGTGCGGTGCGGCTCGAGGTCAGCTATGCGCGGAATATCGATGCCCTTGAATTCACATTTGGCGCGTAGGACTTCCATAAAGCGCTGCGGGTCAGGGCGTGCCTCGGAATTTCGGTAGAGGTGCACGACATCATAGAGGTCGCGTGGGCGTGTCCGCTCTGCGAGCGCCCGGAATTTTTCGGCGAAGGCCTCGACGTAGTCATAGGCCAAGACCTCAATACCGTCTTCTGGAACGTCGCTGTAAGGGTGGAATATCTGCGCGCGGACAGGCGGTAGAACGACACGTTCGTCAGCAGTCAGGTCGAGTTTGATGCGCGGAAGCGCGTGGGTTGATGAGACAGGCCCCTTATAGCTGATCTTACCCTGACACGAGATTTGTCCACGGGGATTCTGATAGATCTCGAACTCTTGCTTGTCGGCTGGAATCTCGATGCCGGTTTGTTCGTAGATCCATTCACCGATTTCAGAAAACGTGCTCTTCAAAAAGTCGGCGTCGAGTTGGTCGGGCTTAATAAGCGTAAAATCGAGGTCTTCGGAAAAGCGATAGGTCTCGAAGAAACATTTCTTCAGGCACGTGCCGCCCTTGAACACCCAATTCTCCACGAGATCCTCGTGTTGGTAGATACCGGGGAGCATCCATCCGAGGACGTAGTCCTTCTCAACGACATGTGGCGTGAGGGATGTCTGCTGGGCGATGGCGAGGATTTCGCGCTTTTCGATCATGTCGTTCCCTCGCGAGCCCAGCTCGGGGGAACGCGCAGTCGCCACTTTGTCACAACGTGCGGCCCATCCTGGGCGGGGTCGAGCTTGGCGTGGCCGCCGCTGAGATGGTGTTCGCAAAGGCGCGCCAGCGCCGCTCCTTTGGGGGAGCGTTCCGCAAGAAAGCCCAGGCGCTTGAAAACGGCGCCATTGGCGAAACGCACCGCGTACTCGATGAGCTTCTCGTCGTCGCGGTCGACACGGCGTAGGTAGGCAGCGAGGCAATCGGCCAGGTGCTGGATTCCGCCGCCGATCGCTGGGTCGTCCAGCATATCGATGATCGTACGGTGCACGTCCGATACGGGCACACGCGTCTGATGGCGCCAGACGCTCTTCGTGCCAAAGAGCTTCCGCTCATCGATGTGCTTCAACGAAAAAAGCGTGCCGTGTCTCTCCTGGCGCTTCTGCCGCACAGCCTGTGCGGTCATCACGAGAATGTCCTTGAAGATTTGTTCGGTGAGGTCCCAGTGCTCGGCCGCGGTGCGACCCCCGATATAGGCTGGCGCGAAGAGCGCGGGGACGAGCACCCATGGATCATCAAGGACGCGATCCGACCCCATCGTATCAATTGACGCTGCAACATAGGCGCCGCGGCCCACCCGGCTCAGCCATCCCTGCTCGACCCAGCGCGACAATCGCTGGGCGGCGGCGGTGCGGTCGAGTTGGAGCGCAGCCACTACATCATCGACGTGAATGACGTCGCCCGCCGCGGACAGCACACGGACAAGTTGGGAACGACCTTGGGGAAGACGGGGAGGACTTTTCGTCATTTGCGTTAATTAGCAAAAAATGCGAATTTTTGCAACTAAAGCGATGAAATTCGGTCGTTTCTGTATCTCTCCAATTTCGCGATAAGTGCGAAGTAGAGCGAACAGATCAATAGGCAGGAGACGGGGCCTTTAAAACGCAAAAATCGCCCCGGCTAGAGCGGGACGGTTATTGATTTATGATAGAATTGGTTGCGGGGACGCGCTTGAGGTAGGTCGCGACTGACCTCCTCATCGAGTCGCCCGCGGGAGACGCAACCCTAAGCCGCTTCGGGGCGGGCGACGAAAATCTGATACAGAGACACGTTTGTGAATAGGCACCACATTCTCGGCTTTGACGGATTGACGTAGTTGGCCCATGCTCGCATCAGCTGCGGCGCTTCTCGATGGCAACCGGCCTGCGATACCCAGAGAGAAGTAAGCTTCGGCCTGTCGTTGGTAGTGGCGTTAGAAGGTAAGAAAAGCGCCCGCCGGCGCCTTTGCCATCAACGGCGATGATGGAATTTCTTATCCCTATCGGCTCGGCAGTGGTGAGCGGTCCTTGTTCCGCTTGTCTGCGACGTAGCTCTGCCCATTCTCCATCTTCATTATGTCGAAGAGGCCAGTCGCCGCGAAGAGTGCCGGAAAGTTCTTGACTCCATAGTTTCGTGGATCGATGGGCGCCTGTCGTTTCGCTGCGCTTCCTGCCGATGACATAGCTGCCCATCCATCGTCTTGCGCCGTGGCTTCCACAGCGCCACGCAGGATCGTCACGAGGGTCGTATCTTGCGACAGAGATTTGCCCGTTCGCTTGTCGGCGGACTTTTCGGCGGGCGTCTTAGATTTGGCCGCCGATTCCGCTTTGGTCTTTGGTTTCTCGCCGGGAGCCTCAGGAGTTGTCGGTTGCTCAGCATCGTCCAGGCTATCGAGGTAGAGGAAAGTCGTGCAGGCATTGATGAAGGGAGTGGGCGTTTTGCGTTCCCCAAATCCGTAGACTTCGTGTCCATTGGCCTTCAACTGCATCACTAGTGGTGTGAAATCGGCGTCGCTGGAAGCCAAACAGAAAGCGTCAAGCTTTTGCGTGTAGAGAAGCTCCATTGCATCGATCACAAGCGCAATATCGGTGGCGTTTTTGCCGGTCGAATAGGTGAACTGTTGAATGGGCCGAATTGCAAAATTGTGCAGCTTGTCTTTCCAGTTCCTGAGATTGGCGCTTGCCCAATCGCCATAGGCGCGGCGGATATTGGCCGTGCCGTATTTTGAAAGTTCCGCCAGTATCGCTGCGATCTTGCCGTGAGACACATTGTCCGCATCGATGAGCAAGGCGATTCGCCGATCAGATGTGGTTCGCGACCTGTCCTCATTCTCCATTCGATTGTTCGCCCTCCTGCGCATCTTCATTGATAGCATCTATGTGCGATGTGCGCACGATTGTGGTTCAAGCAGCGCCCTCGGGTGCACGGCAGGGGCAGTTGGCCTATCGAGCCCGTGGGGGCCACTGCCACCTAATTTCGATCGATCTTCGGCGACGTTACGGGCTATGCAGAGCGTCGGCGATAGCAGAAGAGTGCTTCTTCGATAGTGGGTCTCGCGATGTAGCGGTCTAGCGACTTGAACCCCCGAAATCTGCACCGGAACATTCTGCCGCATCTTACCCTGCCGATTTGCACGTCGCTACTCGCCTTTCCCGAACGAGCCGGCGAGGTAGCTTCCGCACCACGCAACATCCCGTATCTAGGGCAATACGATCTCTTCATTACCGGATGGTGCGGGATGTGGATTTGTTGTGCCGACTGCAATATGGCCCCGTTTATCGGGACCGAGGCTTGTCGAAGCAGCCAGCCGCCTGGATTTGATATCGTTGTGCTGTTTCGATACCGACGTTCTCGAGGCCGCGTCTATGAAGAGTGACGCGCTTTCGTACCCACCCCGCGGCCTCTCTCGTCAGGAAGCAGCGCGCTATGTCGGTGTCGGATCGACACTATTCGACGACATGGTTGCTGACGGCCGCATGCCGAGGCCTAAGCACGTCAACAGTCGCGCCATCTGGGATCGTGTGGCGCTCGATATCGCTTTCTCCGCCCTGCCAGACAAAGACAATGGTCTCCAACAACTACTGGAGCGGAGCAAACGAGAGCCGATAAGGAGATAAGCAACTACGCCACATTGCGTATACGCTGCAGGCGTAGTACGGTCATCGCCTGAGCGAAAGAGATGACGTGAACGACAATGAAAAGCTCGCGCGAGAAGTGAAAGGCTGGCGGGCGAAGGGAGGATTCACCGCCGAGAGTGCAGCCAAGGTCTTGGGAATACCGAAACGCACTTTTGAAGGCATAGAGCAAGGTCGAGGCTTCCCTTACCCGGTACTCCTGCGCGTTGCCATGGAAAGCAAGACCCTTTCGCTTCAGGCAATGTTGGAGGATTGCCCGCCTATGGAGCAACGGCAGCGGAAAACTCAAAGGGAGATTTAATGGCCAGGCCATTCAAAGATGTCCGCTACCCCGGCGTTTCGTCGCGCATCAAAAACGGAAAGCTCATCTATCGCTATCGCGGCAAAGGAATGCCCGAAATTCGGCTTCCTGGCGGACCAGGCGATCCTGAGTTCGAAGCCGCCTATGAACAGGCAACGCAAGGCCAACGTCAAAACGCTGTCATCATTGACTTGCCCGGTCGGGCGTTGCCAAAAACATTTGGTCATGCGGCACGCCGACTTGAAGCGACGATGGAATGGCTGGACTTCGACGAAGCGACGCAGCAGAAGAATGCTCGGCTTATTGAGCGCTTCCTTCAGATGCAGGTCGATCCTGCCTATCCACTGACCTGGCGCAACACGCCGGTGGAACATCTCGATGCCGACCACCTGCGTGTGATTATCGAAAGCGTCTTTGCCACCAACCGGACGGTTGCCAAGCACCTGCTGGTGGCAATCAAGAAGCTTCTGTGGGTGGCGATCGACGTTGAGAAATGGATCAAACCGCAGGACGATCCCTCGCTGTCGATCCGCGTCCGTATTCCAAAATCGACTGCCAATCCCGCCTGGCCGATCGCCATTCGTGAAAAGTTCGAGGCGCACCATCCAATCGGCTCAGCGCCGCGCACCTGCTATGCGCTCGGTTTCTGGCTCGGTAGCCGACGCGGCGATATCGCCTCACTGGAATGGGACGATTTGGTCCTCCAGGAGATCGAATTGTTCGATGGCTCCTTGGAAACAATCGAAGCCTTCAACTTCCGACAGCAGAAAAACCGCAACCGTCATGGCGGGCGCGAGATGTTCATCCCTGTCGTGGACAAGCTGGCGCAAGCTCTAGTGCCATTAGATCGCTCTAAGGGTGGCACGGTATTGAAGAATGCCTATGGGCGTCCGTTCTCCGAAAAGAGCCTCACCGGCATGATGGCACATTGGAACAAGCAGGCCGGCATCCCGGAGGGCTACACCCTGCACGGGCTGCGACGTACCTTCGGCACGTATCTCGCCGAATGCAACATCCAAGCGCGCGCTATCATGGAGGCGATGGGGCATTCTTCAATGACGGTAACAGACGAGTATGTCCGAGAGGCCAATAAGAGACGGATGGCTGTCGATATCGCCCGCGCCATTAACGAGCGGGAAGCCAAACGCGACGCCATGAAGCAACGGATACCCCTGCGCGTCATCAAATGAGTGAATCAACCCGACCAAGTGGAGGGTGGCATATCGCCGCCCTTTTTTCGGCCCATAATGGGCCCAAAACGTTTTGGGCCGAGGCGTATTTTCCTCAATAAAATCAATGTTTATGGTGGGCCCGGAGGGTGTTCAGAAAGCGATAAAAATCAATTTCTTAGAGATCAGTGGGACTTCAGAGTATTCAAATCTTTTCCAATGTTTTTCGATGTTGTTGTCCCACTCAGAAGTGCCTCAGTCCACCAAGCCGACGCACTGAACGCCTCACTCGGAAGGGAGGTTTGCGCAAGGCGAAAGGAAGATCGCGTCGGTGTGCAGCCTTCCTGAGAAAGGTCGCGGTAGCGCCAACTGCTGACGCTCAGCGCGAAGACATCAATGTTCTGTTATGGGGCCGTCAGAGGACCGGCCGCTTCTCGCGCCAAGAAAGCGATAGCAGACATGCAACTAGGTGGTACAAAGTCTCTAGCGTGACCCTTTCGAGACATTTGCGTGCGGCATTTGCGTCTCGAAAGCGGTTCTTTAGTGCTACCAGCACCAACGACCGTCTGCGGTCGTTCAGAACACGGGTTACCGTCTCTAAACCGGATATTGGACCGGGCAGCCGCCGGAAACTGATCGAATGGAGGTGATCGCCTGTCAGGAGGCGTTCAAAAACGACCTACGACCGCGATCTTCATCGCGGCCGTTTTCATGGTGTCATTCCCGGCTATGCTGACAAGTTCTTTATGATCGGCAGCTTGCGGATCGTCTTGCCCGTCGCCGCCCGTAGCGCGTTGGCGACGGCCGGGCCGATCGGCGGCACACCCGGCTCGCCAACGCCCGTGGGCGGCTCGTCGGACGGCACAATGTGCACCTCGACGCGCGGCATCTGCTCGATCCTGAGCGGCATATAGGTGTCGTAGTTCTCTTGGTCTACGACACCGCCCGTCAGGGTCAGCTCCTCCTGGAGGATCGCGCCTAGCCCGAAGCCGATACCGCCCTCCATCTGAGCGCGGATCTGGTCAGGATTTATCGCGGTGCCGCAATCTACCGCGCAGACGACGCGGTCGACTTTGAAATCATTTCCATCGTTGAAGGTGATCTCCACCACCTCGGCGACATAGGTCGAGAGGCTTTCATGCAGGGCCACGCCGCGGAAACGGCCTTCCTGCAGAGGCTTGTCCCAGCCTGCCTTCTCAGCAGCCAATTTCAGCACGCCGGCATGCCGTGGATGGTGACCGAGCATCGACAAGCGGAAGTCGACCGGATCACGGTTCGCAGCGGCGGCGAGCTCATCGATCAGGGTTTCCATTGCGTAAGCGGTGTGGGTGGAGCCTACCGAACGCCACCACAGCACTGGGATGTTCACGTCCGTGGTGGTCAGCTCGACCTTCAGGTTCGGGATCGCATAGGGCAGGTTGGTGGCGCCCTCCACGGAGGTCGGATCGATGCCGTTCTCGATCATCGCCGCAAAGGGCGAACCGCCCGCGATCGATTGGCCCACGATGTGGTCATGGAGAGCGACGACATTGCCTTCCTTGTCGAGCCCCGCCTCGACTGCGTGCACATAGGTCGGCCGGTACCGCCCACCCCGCATGTCGTTCTCGCGGGTCCACTGCACCTTCACTGGCTTGCCGGGTCCCAGCGCACGCGCTGTGGAAACAGCTTCGATAATGAGATCTGCGTCCGAGACCGCTCGGCGGCCGAAGCTGCCGCCGGTCTTCATCACGTGCAGCCTCACCTTGTCCGGCGTGGTGCCGCCTACTTGAGCGGCAGCCGCCTGATAAAGGTCGGGCATCTGGTGTCCGCCCCAGACGTCGATGGTGCCGTCTTCGTTGATTCGGGCGGCCGCGTTGAGTGGCTCGATCGAAGCATGGACAAGATAGGGGAATTCGTAGTGCCCTTGGATGACTTTCTCAGCACTGGCCAACGCTGCGGGAGTGTTCCCGTCGTCGCGCGCGGTGGCCGCGCCCGGATCGTCTGCTGCCTTAGTGTATTCGGCCATGATCTCGGCCGTGCCGCGCCTTTCGGCCTTCTCTTCGTTCCAGGTCACCTCCACGAGATCGCGGCCCTTGAGCGCCGTCCACATGTCCCTGCCGACCACGGCAATGCCGCGCGGCGTCTGGACGACATCGACAATGCCGTCGAGTGCCTTGGCCTTGGAGGCGTCGAAGCTCTCGATCTCAGCGCCGAACTTCGGCGGATGGATCATAACGGCCGTATTGAGTCCATCCATCTTGAGGTCGATCGTGTAGGTCTGCGCGCCATTGGTCTTGCCGGCGGAATCGTAGCGCTTGAGACTGTCCGATCCGATCTGGGCCCAGTTGTCGCGCGGCTTTAGCGGCACGTCGTCGGGAACCGGCATTCCCGCTGCGGCTTCAGCCAGGTCACCGAAGCGCGCCTGCATCCCTGAGGCGTGCGACACGACCCCGGAAGCGACTGTGATCTCGCCGGCTGGCACGTCCCACCGCTGCGCCGCGGCCGCCACCAGCATGGCCCGTGCGGCAGCACCCGCCTTGCGGTAGCGCTCCCACGACGAGCTCATCGACGTGGAGCCACCGGTTCCCTGCGCGGCCCCGCCCCAGGCGAGATTGCCGTAGAGCGCGGTATTGCCATATCCGCCGACCACGTGGACCTGCGCCCAGGCGCCGTCGAGCTCTTCCATAACCAGGGTGGCGATGCCGAAATAGGAGCCTTGTCCCATCTCGAACTGCGACGAGTGGATGACGATTCGGTTCTCCGGTGTGATCTCGACATAAGTCTGGAAGGGGTTCGCCTGGACCGCTGCAGGCGTCGTTTGTGCGTTGGCGGGCGCGGCCATCATTAGCCGGTAGCCCACGGCGAAGCCCGCGGTGGTGACGGCCGTGCCGAGGAGGAACTGGCGCCGCGTGGGCCCCACGGCATTATGCTTCGGGAGAAACTGCAACATGCCTCAAGTCTCCAGCCGGTTGGCGGTCTCGTGGATGGCCGCGCGGATGCGATGATAGGTGGCGCAGCGGCAGAGATTGCCGCTCATCGCCGAATCAATATCATCGTCCGTCGGCTTCGGCGTCTCTGTCAGGAGGGCCACGGCCGACATGATCTGGCCAGACTGGCAATAGCCGCATTGAGGTACGTCGAACTCGGCCCACACGGCCTGGACCGTTTCGCCGATCTTGCCCGACACGCCCTCAATGGTGGTGATCGAGGCTCCTTCGATGTCGCCGACTGGGGTCTGGCACGAGCGCGTCGGCATGCCGTTAACGTGAACCGTGCAAGCGCCGCACTGGGCAAGGCCGCAACCGAATTTCGTTCCTGTGAGTCCGATGCCGTCACGGATCGCCCAGAGCAGCGGCATCTCTGGATCGACGTCGAGTGTTCGCGCCTCGCCATTGAGGGTAAAAGCGACCATGGCTTGCTCTCCTTGTCCTGAGCTGGCTATCTCGTTGCGCCTCCGCCCGGCTAGGAACCGGAGTCTTCTTGCTGAGGCATAGCGACCACAGACTAGGATCGCGCAGCTCGAGCAACAAGCCGCTAGCTGGCAATCGCGAGATCGTGAAGTGGCTCGTGTCGAAAGGCTGGAGGCAACTGAATGTCATTTTTGGGCCCACCGGCCGGTCAGTTTCCGGCTCGATGACCTGGTTGGCAGTCATTCCGCTTCTAAGCCTAAACCCCAGACATGAACTGTAGCAGCATCATAAAAGACGACATCAAGAGGCGATTTTTCGTTGCGCTGCACCGCTAGCTCGTTCCCGTGGTTCATGATCCGCTGGTTATCCGCGGATGCTGGTTCACTCTAGATGCCAACACAGAGCTTGCGAAACTTGCCACGCGCTATGCGGTTAAGGATGTGGTCGTCGTTCGTAGCGAGCGAATGGCCGAAAATGAAGAAGCAATGGCTGGCGGTCTTCACATTCGCGGTGAACTGCTTGAAGCCTTGGTACAGGTAGGCATTGTGACGGATCTTCGCTTTCTTCTGGGCGCTGGTGGGCTGATGAAGGGCGGCTTAGGGTCATGATTTCCGGTTCATTGCGCTGCAATGACCGATGAGTCACAGACGCTGCATTTCGCGCTAGACCGCAGCTGCGGTATTCTCGATCATACGCTCAGCCATCCTATTCGCACCTCGTTGCCGCCGTTCGCCGCACCTATCGATCGGAGGCCTTCCAGCCTCGCGATAGCCGCGCTATGGGCTGCACACAACCTGACGACGAACAGGAGCAAGATTGGACATAGAAGCCCAGCACAAGATCGCCCTCCCCCTGTCCTTGCTCGTTTTCATGCGAAAACAATCAAACTGAGTGCTGCGGCCCACTTCAGAGCGAAGTCGGCCATAAGCCATTGATATAATTTTGGTGGGCCCTGAGGGTGCTTGGAAAGTCAGAAATATCAAAGGCTATTCGACAGTGGGACTGTGTTGCGTTACTATGCTCTCCGGTCTTTTCCGGTTGATTTGTCCCACCCTGATGCCGATTGCGGTCATTCGCCGCTGCCTTGGTCAATTCCCGATTCCACAAGCATCCTGTCCTGAGTGGGCAGACGGCCTTCCTGGTGGTAATTAGTCAGCGACACGTTGACCGTTCTCGTCATGCGCGGGTGAAATCTACGTTCGACCATATACGTCGTCGAAGCGAACGATATCATCCTCGCCGAGATAATCGCCGCTCTGCACTTCAATGATCACCAGGTCAATTCTGCCTGGGTTCTCCAGCCGATGCTTATGGCCGCAGGGGATGTAGGCTGATTCGTTTGTCGCCAGGAACAACTCCTGCTCGCCATTGACGATTTTCGCGGAGCCGCTGACCACGACCCAGTGCTCCGAACGATGATAGTGCATCTGCAGGCTCAGCCGCCGACCGGGTTTCACCTCGATGCGTTTGATCTTGAAGCGCTCGCCTTCCTCAAGAACCGTGTACCTACCCCACGGCCGGTGTACCGTGCTATGGACCAGGTGAGCTTCATTTCCGGAAGCCTTGAGGCCCTCGAACAGCTTCTTGACGTCCTGAACGCGGTCGCGGGATGCGACGAGCAAAGCATCCGGGGAATCCACGATCACCAGATCGCTGACGCCGACCGTTCCGATGACGCGCTTGTCGGAGCTCACGTAGCTGCCGGTCGTGTCGACCATGTGAACATCGCCGCGGATCCTGTTCCCGCTTTCGTCGGGGGCGATCAAATCGGCCATTGCGTTCCAGGATCCAATGTCGTTCCAACCCATGTCGCAGGGAACCACGGCAAGTTTATTCGTCTTCTCCATGACAGCGTGGTCGAGCGAGATTCGCGGCGCGGAGCCGAAATGCTCAGGCGCGAGTTCGATTTTGGCAAAGCCTTCGCCTTGACTGAACCGGCCGTTCTCGTAGCTGTCGGAGACGGCCTGGATCACCGCGGGGCAATGCGATGCCATCTCGTCGAGCATGGTTTGTGCGCTAAAGCAGAAAATGCCGGCATTCCAGAAGAAGCGCTTGGACGCGATATAGGCTTTGGCTGTGTCTAGATCCGGTTTTTCAACGAAACGGACGACTTTCTCACCATCCGCTTCGATATAGCCGAATGCCGTGTCCGGTCTGGTTGGGGTGATGCCCAATGTGGCGATCCGCCCGAGCTTCGCATGTTCGATTGCCCGGCCCATGACGTCTAAAAATACAGGCAGGTTTCCAACCATGTGATCGGCCGGGAAGACGCATAGAATTGCGTCAGCGCCTTGCGTTGCCCGGGCATGGATCGCGGCTGCCGCCACGGCGGCGGCCGTATCCCGGCCTTCAGGCTCGAGCAGAAACGTGCGTGGCAAAACCACGGACTCTAGTTCGTCGAAGTCGTCCTTGGTAAGGAAGAGGTGTTCCCCAGATGTCACGGCGACGAGTTCCACTACGCCCTTTATCGAACCGGCGCGCAACACAGTGTGCTGCATCAGTGAATGCCCGTCTGCCACTTTGAGGAAAGGTTTAGGGTGCGATTGCCTTGAGGCGGGCCATAGCCGCGATCCGGCTCCGCCGCTGATGATGACGGGAACCACTTTCATATAACAACCTCGATTTCGTCTCTGGAGTGATTGCCCGCGCCCTTTCGAGCGTTAGCGTCACGATCGCCGTCGCTCTGGCTTGGTCTGCGGTCTCCGAGTAACAGCGAAGTTCTGGCGCGTTGCCGAACGGCCTCAGATGACGACGCTATCGGTATCGTACGACGCTTCCATGGCCTCGATGAGAAATGATGACATTCAACTAGCCTGTTGGTTGCATCCGCCGAATTGTGCAGGTGGCGGGTCTTAACTGAGACCAGAGATTCTTTGGCTGTCTTCTATCAAAATCAAACGACTTGGCTCCTTCAGATCGAACTCAATTACGCGTGGTACGAAAAGGCGTGCATATCGTGTAAAGGCGCTCGTCGGAGGAAACCGAATTACAGTATCGCAGCGCCCGAGAAGATACATCTCAACGAGGGCGGAAATTCCGCCGTCAATCCCAAGTGCTGCAGTGTGTAAGGGGCCATCTTGATCGGATCGGAAATGCTTGGGGACGGTGAGAAGATCGGGAAACCTGGCCGACAGGTGATCCAGGATCTGCGCGCTGTCCGTGCACAAGAACAGCCGCACAGGCTTGGGGTGCGGTAACGCTTTAGCCTTATCAACCGCAGTGCACACTTGTCGAACGGCGAACTCCGGATCGGCCCAGTAGGGCGCATGTTCCATGATGTCTTCACCGTTACCATGTCGAACATGAACCCCGATGATGCTGTGCCCCTCAAAACATTCTTGGTAAATGGCATCTATGCGTGTTTGAATTTCAGACCGAGGCTTGACACTCTGGAAGACCTGCCGCTCGGCATCCTCATCGCAGCGCCACATCAAGCAAGCGTCACACACTACTGTGTTCGCTTCGACATCCTGTTCGGCCTGAAAGAGCTCGCCCAACTCGTCGCGCTCTTGGAAAATCTGCTCATCTGGGCGGTAAAGGCAGTCGATCGCTGGCCTATTCCACCACTCCGGGAAGAATGGACCCGGGAAGGAAAAGTCGTTGATCCGGTCGTCGCAAATAGCCGGTACGCCAGCGATGTCATTGATCGGTTGGAAGAAAACCGGAAAGGCGTTTGTGAAGGGTTGGTCGAGATAGCAGGACCCGCGCCAGTCGACGGCTAACGTTCGTCCCGACCGCTGAGCGTAGCGCCAAGCGGCCGCCAGCGACCACAGACAATCACCGAACCCCGTACGCCTCTGAGAGACGACGAACCTGCGCTTTACCAATCCACTGACCTGCATTTTCGGAAATCTCGTTTCAGAGACGAGGTTGCATCTGGCTTGGGATCTCTTAATCGATACTAGTCGACCGTTACGCCGGGCGATTTGGTAGAGGCTGCGCGTGGGGCAGAAGAGCTCCCTCAGCACTGCCTATCCTTATCTCTGTGACGCTCGCAAATCTTGACGCCGGGTACACTCGCTTCCGGTTTAAATTCAGCGTTCTTTAATGCGCCCGGCGACATCTGTAAAATTGATTGAGTGAATGTGGCCCATCCATGCGATGGATACTAACGCGTTCCTTGACGATGAGCCTCTGGTGACGTGGGCCGCGCTTGCTAAGCGAAACAGCCGGTCGATGCAGTCCACAAAGTCCCTTTTTCAAGTCCAATTCTTAACTGCCTCAACGTAACATGTCATTTGCGCGCGTTTCAGTGAAGGACGCATGTGCAGGACCCGCCAGCCGTCGAATGTCAGGCGCAGGCCATCCACGTCATTTGTGGCCATCATGGCGTCCGGTCCCACCAAAAGATGCGACACGGCGCCCTCTGACGCTTTCAAGTGCGCCAACATGGCGCAACTCCTGCCGGATAGCTTTCGAGCCGGCTGGATTGAGCGACTTGGCACGCGATGCTGTGCGACGACGGCCGAGAGAGGAATTTTGGCGTCTGCAGCCATGTGGAGGATCGTTCCGACGGTTCTGCGGGTTCTCGGTGTCAGAGCCGACACCTGTGCGAACCCGCTCTCGTCCGTTTTCCACAGGCCCTTGAGGTTCATGACCCTGTTGTTCGCCGAGATCACCCGCCAGTTCAGCGATCCAGGTGAAGATCGGCACGCCTGTCGATGCGGCGATCATCGCCTCGGCCAGCGAAGATGATGAAGAGGGCCATTGGGTCAAGTACAAGCGCCGATCAGCGTTTCATTGCTTCAAAGCCCATTTCGGTGCCTACGCCGATACGGCCCTTGTCGAGGAGATCGCCGTCACGGCGCCCACACCGACGGCAACGTCGTTCCTGATGCTCTGCCCGACAATCCCGGCGAAGTGTTTGCCGACAGCGCCTACCGAGGCAATCATCTCGGCGACGCGGTGCGCGCCAAGGGTGGAAGGCCGCGCATCGTCGCAACCGCTATGTGGGGCGACGAGGCCGAAAGCTCGACGCCTGGAACCAACCGATCCACAGAATTTGTACTCGGATCGAGAAGATCTTCGGCACCTGTAGCCGGATGCGATGGCGAGGGCTGGCAAAGGCGGCCGTTCAAATTCGCCGCACTGCGATCGCCTACAGTATGAAACGCAGTTTGTTGGTCGCCTCGTCCCGCCCATCGTTGAAGCCCAGCCACCGTTTTCGGGCTAGCGCGCCCGAAATTTCTTGGAGGTCAATACGTAATGCCCTACCCGGCTTTTCACCGCCGTCTCAGATGTGCGGTTCGCCCGAAGCACCCGACTGCCACGAACTTTGTCTTCGCGCGGAGCGAAACCTCGCGCCCACGACTTTGTGCCGCCGATGGTGCCGCGCTGCCCTGTTAAACAATCCATTTTATGGATGCACCTCATCCAAACAATCGATTTCACCGATCAAAACAATTTCCATTAGAAGACGCTGAAGCAGGCAAAGATTACTTGGTCAGCGCAAAAGAGGCATGGTGGAGTGCTAGTGTGGGTTGGACCCACATGCTCGCCATTTTATCTGGGAACTGCTACGTGCCCTGCTGGCGCAGGGCAATACGATTCTACTGGCCACCCACTTCGTGGAAGAAGCGGAGCGGCTATGCAACCGACTGTGCGTGCTTGAGAACGGATGTAGAATCCCAGAAGGGCGTCCTAACTCGCTGATTGATGAGCAAATCGGGTGCGACGTGATTGAAATGTATGTCGCTCACCCCGTGAGCTGAGTTCGGCACTCAGGCCGCATGTGCGACTTAGGCACGTTAGCGGCGAGACTCTGTTTTGCTATGCCTCGAAGCAGAAGCAGGTGTGCTCGCTGGCTGACACTGTCAATGACGAGCTCCGCGCCACATCTGTCGAAATCCTACCATAGGGTATGGGGCGGGCCGCAGTTTGCTGGCGGTGTGGCGAGCCAGATTCGAAACTTCAACTACCATAGAGCAGGAAGAAAATGGGCGAGAACAGGAAAGTTGCTCTGGTTACGGGCATAACGGGACAGGATGGTGCCTATCTCACGCGTCTTCTGCTGGAAAAAGGCTACGTCGTTCATGGGATTAAGCGACGTTCCTCTTCCTTCAACACGGGTCGCATCGAAGACATCTACCAAGACCCGCACGATCCCGATCCGCGCCTAATTTTGCATTACGGTGACCTCACTGATGCGACTAATCTCATCCGCGTAGTTCAGGAATCCCAGCCAGACGAGATTTACAACTTGGCCGCTCAGAGCCATGTCCAGGTGTCGTTCGAAACGCCGGAATACACAGCAAACGCCGACGGTATCGGAACATTGCGACTTCTTGAGGCGATCCGCCTCCTCGGTCTGAAGGACAAGACCCGCTTCTATCAGGCCTCGACTTCAGAGCTCTACGGCCTCGTACAATCCGTACCGCAGAACGAAACAACGCCCTTTTATCCGCGCAGCCCTTACGCCGCCGCCAAGCTCTACGCCTACTGGATCGTGATCAACTATCGGGAGGCCTATGGTATCCATGCTTCCAACGGCATTCTCTTCAATCATGAAAGCCCACTGCGCGGCGAAACTTTTGTGACGCGCAAGATCACCCGCGCCGCCGCTGCTATCTACCTCGGCAAGCAGGACAAGCTTTATCTCGGCAATCTCGATGCTCAACGCGATTGGGGCCATGCGCGTGAGTACGTGCGTGGTATGTGGATGATGATGCAGCAGGATCAACCGGATGATTACGTGCTGGCGACGGGCAAGACGACCCCTGTCCGCCAATTCGTCGAATGGGTTTTCGAAGATGTCGGCGTCGAGCTCGAATGGCGTGGTGAGGGAGTCGACGAAAAGGGCTATGATGTCGAGACCGGCAGATGCCTAGTCCAGGTAGACCCACGCTACTTCCGCCCCACGGAAGTCGATCTTCTCCTGGGCGATGCCACCAAGGCGAAGGAGAAGCTCGGCTGGGTGCATGAGACATCCGTGCGCGAGCTCGCCGCGGAAATGGTGCGGGAAGACCTCAAGGTCATGCAGACATCGGTAATCATGAAGGAAGCATAATGTACGATCTGAAGGGAAAAGCCGTGTGGGTCGCGGGCCACAAGCATGGTGGGCAGCGCTGTTGTAGGCCGCCTCGCGTCTGAAGACTGCAAAGTTATGGCCGCCCTGACGTTTCCCCCAAATTTTGTCCAGTCGTGAGTTCGTTTCCGGGGGTGGATTTGCCCTGATGGCCGGTGGACGCGACGGGTGCTGGCGCGGAGCGTTTCACGTTGCGCAGCGCGAGCGACCGTCGCGGGTTGAAGGTCGATGCACATTCGTTGGGTGTCTGCCATCCGATGTGCGAGTGCGGACGCGCGCCGTTGTAATCGGCGCGCCATACATTGAGCCTCGCGCGGGCCTGGGCCAGGGACGTGAACCGCGTATCGTTGAGGAGTTCATCGCGAAGGGGGCCGTTGAAGCTCTCGCGTTAGGGTCCTAGCCAACCTCCGACTGTGAACTCGCGGAAGCAATTTACGACAAGCGCACACAGCAGCTCGTCCACGGCGTTCGTACATGAAGTTTGGAAACTTATCATACTGGTACACACCTCCATGGGGGAACATTATCTCCAATATCTCAGCGATTACCGCATCTGCCTTCACCTACCTCGGCTTAGTGCAGAATCTTGGCCGAATGAACTCGGCGCTCTTGCTGCACACCAATGGTCCGTCCCGCGCGAAGTGCGATCATACCGCCGCAGCTTACCTTCAAATCCGGCACTGGCGAGGATCTAGATCCAAGCCGACGGCGCCGGGCATCAAAAAAAAACCGCCGACCGAAGCCAGCGGGCTTGATTGGGATGGCCCGCGCGGACGGTCAAGGCTGCGCCGGCCGACCATGGCGGAGGGACCACCTTGGTCAACGGCACGGCCCGATGACGGCGTGCCGATGTACCACAACATGCGGCGAGATAGAGCCTTCCGGCGTCGCGGAAAAAAGCCCGCCAGTTTTGGGCCAGCGGGCAAGTTCTGGAGTGGCTGAGATCAACCCAGCATCAGTCAACGACCGGCGGAAGGGTTGGTTGCAGTGGATGCCAGCTAGCCGCAGCATGCTGTGAATCGTAGCAAAGTGAAAAACAAAACTCTGGACTTCTAGGTCGGACTCGCCCCAATATTTGTTTGGGGGATTCACATGAAAATTGGAGCACTCATCGCAAGTGCAGCCCTGTGCGTCAGCGGCTGCTCTACGAGCGCTGTCGTGTCGGACAGCGATCTCACGGCAATGAATACCGTTGCGCTATGTCACGTTCTCGCCAGCAGCACGGACGAACAGTATCGTAGCAGGGTAGCGGCCCTTCTAGTGCGCAGGGGCGCAACAGCAGAGAAGTGCACCAGGCTTGTGCAAACCGACAATGCTGTCGCGGCAGGCATAGCGATCGCGGCTGTCGGCGGCGCAGCTGTGGGTGTCGCTGCCAACAACGGCTATGGAGGCGGAACATATTACCGGCCACCGCCACCACAAACCTATGGCGTCGCGTGGGACCAATTCTATGGCCAGAACTACAGCATTATCTGGCGCTGCCGCGACCGGTCCACCGGGCGGTTCCTTGACGATTACTATTGCGCCGGCCTGCCGATGGTTGACAGCGCATGGCCGGGCTGGTCGGCGTAGCGGATGAGCAGGCCATACCGCAAATATCGATTCAATCGGTGGCAGAGACCCACCGGTGCGAAGCTGTGGCGGCGCCAACTTGCGAGCGTGCCGGCAATGCTCGGTCTTACGGCAGCGGCGGCACTGGCCGCCTTCCTGGCGCCGTCGGGCGCGCAACGTAGCGACGATGCATCAAAGGCCAGCCCACGAAGGGCGGCGCCCGCCTCGCTTACCGGTGTCGCTTCCGTCATTGACGGCGATACCATCGAAATCCACGGCCAGCGCGTCCGTTTCAACGGCATCGACGCACCAGAGAGCCGGCAGCTGTGCCGCGATCTGAATGGCGCCGAGTATCCTTGCGGCCGGCGATCGGCCGAAGCGCTGGACACTTTCCTGGCCGCGTCGAGGCCGCTCGAATGCACATTCGTGACGTGGGACCGCTATCAGCGCTTTGTCGGCGATTGTCGGCGCGCTGACGGCGCGGGCGTAGCCGCCTGGATGGTCGAGCACGGCCAGGCGCTGGATTGGCCTCGCTACAGCCAGGGCGCCTATGCGGGGCTGCAGGCGCAAGCCCAAGCCTCAAAGATCGGCCTGTGGGCCGGGACGTTTCAGGCACCCTGGGAATGGCGCTCTGCGCACGCCGACGGCGCGGCGCCGTCGAGCCGCCCACTGGGCATCATCAGCCGTAAGCTGGTCGCGCAGAGCGGCTATTCTTGCGAGCCGCGGAGAACGTGCAAACAGATCGGTTCCTGCGACGAAGCCAACTGGTACCTGCAAAACTGCTCATGGGGCGGAAAACTCGATCGCGACAAGGATGGGATCCCATGCGAAACACTCTGCTAGCTGAAATGCCCGCTACGGCCTGTTCGGCTTTCCGCTTACACCGATCTAACGAAGACCATGCATGGGCGGCGCGGTCTGCTAACCCCATTTTTTGACGAGGTAGATAGTGTGCTGAAGGTTCTGCAAAAAGTTTTGGAGAGAGAACGGCGCTTGCTCTGAGGGGCGAGCGGCCATGGCACGGTGGTGACGTTGCGATCACCGATTCCCGTGGAAGGGGAAGTGCCATGACCAATCGAGACGTTAGACTGAGCAGAGGCGAGTTGAAAGCGTTGCTGTTGTCGGATGAGGACGGCTTTCGCCAGGCATTGCAGAGTGTCGTGCAGGAGGTTCTTGAAGCCGAGATGACGGAGGCGATCGGGGCCGAGAAAGGCGAGCGGACGGCGGAGCGGACGAGTTACCGGTCCGGCTATTACGAACGCAAGCTGGTGACGCGGGTCGGGGTGCTGGAGCTTCGCGTTCCGCAGGATCGGGCTGGCCGGTTCTCGACGGAGTTGTTTGAGCGCTACCAGCGTTCTCATCTGCGCGAGCACAAGAAGGAGAGCCTGAGGGCCTTGGCCGCCTGAGCACCGTCATGTGTCCGCCGCTCCGCTAAACACGGGGGCTGCGCGGCGGACACGCCGACGTCACCGCAATGCCACGCCATTTTGCAGAACTTGACGCACACAACTACGAGGTATTCTATATCTGAAGGGCAGAAAAAGTTATTGCGTCAATAGAGAGAAGACGCCTTAACTAAGACTTTCAAAACCGTTAAGTGTATGCTGCCAGGCGATCAAGGCGTGATGTCGCCCTGTCGGGGGGGCGAGTAAAATGCAGACTGTGATGAGTCAAAAGCTGGCAAGCTATGGCCAGTGGACCTACCGTGGTGCCTGGGCACAGAGATTGCGGCCGCAGCGATTGGTCTTACGACAGGTGTAGCATTAGGCGTACAAGCGTTTTCTGCAAGCGAGTCTGTCACTGTGACGTTGCCCCCAGTTTCTATCCAGTTTTGAGTTCGTTTCCGGCGTGGGTTGTGCCCTGCTGGGCGGGTGAAGCGACCGGCGCAGGCGCGGAGCCTTTGGCATAGTGACCTGCGCGAGCGACCGTCGCAAATTGAAGGTGGTGACGAACTGCGTGAGGCACAAGGATTCGCGGACCGCGCCTAACGCGGCGACTTCAACACACCAGACGAGAGGCAAGGTACGCCAAAAGGCTTCATCTCCCGTTTGATGTTCGCCGTTTCAACGGGGCTTGCGTGAGGTGTAATCATCACTTGGTCGATGAACGTCTTCGCCTCGATGTCGATATAGACACCCTCTCTCAATGCCTGCTTGTCCAGCCAAAGGAGTCTCACCTCGTCTTCGAACTTGAAGGCACGCCGCTTGTGCAACAGCATGGTCGCGGCCACCCGGGTAACTTCTTTCTTCGATCCTTCTGCGACCGACTGCGCCAGACGAACAAGAGTTCTCTCGCCACGATATTGGACGCGGCCTAGAAAAGCGGAGCCGGCGCTGTTCTTGAGGAGGCCTTTTGCCGCGTTCACCATAGCGTCCACCCGACAGCGGATTCGAACAATAGGAGTTTCCTTGTCGGGACCAAAGCCTGCCATTCGCCAACGCGGTTCGTCATGTGCACCTGTGGTCCAACAAGAGCCGTACGGTTGAAACCCCGGCAAGGGACCGGGGCGATTGAACAGACCATCGCACCACCACCGCTCATAGGGGTCCTGCCAACATCGGACGAGCGAGAGCCGCAGTTTGTTAGTTTCGAAAATCAGCTTGGCGTAACGCCATTCGAGCATATGATAGAGGAATGGTTTTGTGAGTGCGGGGTCCTTCATCACTTTCCGGCCGTCTGCGCCGCGCTCGACGAGTGACCAAGAGATGGGATGCTTCTGGTCGATGATCATGACAGTTTCCCAAGAGCCAGCTCGGCACTCTAGTCAGCTGTGAACTCTCTGTTATTTGGCATCACGCTTCTAAACTCAGGCCATTCAGACCTAGCGGTGCGCGCGGCAGGCGGTATGGTCTGGCGGTATGGTCTTGCGTTATTCCGGCCAGCCGCCTAGAATATCCCTATGATTGATCTAGCAACCCATGCGTTTGAGCTGCTAACGGCCCTACTTGGATTGGCAACAGCAAGCCTTCCTGCGCTCTTGTTTTTTAAAAATACCGAAAAACTTGATAGCTGTTTTTTTAATACAAACGAAAACGCCCTCGCCAGATCATAAATCGTGAAGGACATTGGCACAAAGGACTGGAAAGACCTTTGCGAGACTTCTGGCACAAGCCAAGATGAATGGCCGACAGTCAAATCTCAGACCCAGAGCTTACCCGGACGGTAGCGGCGGGGCAACCGGTGCCTCAGCCACCTCAACTGACCGCCCAATGACCGCCTTTGAGATCACGAGGCGGTTGGCTCTACGTCTGATATGAGGCGCATTGCCGCCCGGCAGCCTATGGGCCGTGTATGGACGGTCAGGTATTTGCGCGGGGCGCCCGACAAGCTGCCGTTCGGCTACCGACCTCATCGTTATCGTTGCGGGATTCGAGGCATTCCGATACCAGCCATTCGCCGGTGACCAGTCTCAGCACGTGGTCGGGCATATAATTTGCCTATCGTTCGCGCGGCCAAGAGTGGGCATTTGTTTTGACGCGCTTCTGTTCGTCGACATAGGGACGCTGGCTCCGCAGCATCAGATCCGATTCTTTACATGTAAAAGCTGTACCTTGGAGCGATCTCCTGCTCGTCTCCGAGGTATTTGGTAAGCGCTATTTTCGCTGCACGTTGACGCGGGGGCTTTCGACGGATGGCCTTCGAATCGGGAACGGTATCTGGTCTGATCAGGCTGCTGTTACTTTGGCGAAGTTGAAGGGCAGCAGATCCTCGATGGCTGCGTTCTCGGGGCGCTGAGGTAGTTCAGTGAGGACGTGGCGCAGCCACGCTAACGGCTCGACGCCACAGGCGCGGCAGGTCAACATCAGGCTGTAGATGACGGCGCTGGCCCTGGCTCCGTCGACGGTATCGCTGAACAGCCAACTTTTCCGGCCAGTGGCAAAGATTCTGA
>NZ_JAMYPD010000029.1:0-67948 GCF_040320195.1 Mesorhizobium sp. M0768
AGACACATTCTCCACGGCGATCTCCTGTTGAGTGAGTGGTTCGATGCAGCCTCACCCTGACAGAGCGCCGGCCGCCGTTCACTCCTCATGGGATCTAAAGCCGGCAAAGACGGGCCGCCCGTGAACAAGGACGAGGTCGACGACTTGTGGGGACATCGCTGATATCTGTCGACATTCTAGGCTATCGCGATTTTGATGTCGGCAGGACAGTGGAAGGGGGCGAAGGAACGCCGCGTAACGGCTTTTCTACCGGTAGCTATTGCCGACAGGAACGGTCGACCATCACCGCCGACCGGCTCCCCCAGAAGCCCTACTTCCCCAGCTCTATCGACCGCAGCCGCGCCGCTTCCACCGCCTCGGTGAGCAGGCGCGTCAGCCGGTCCTCGCCCATCAGTACTGCAAGGGCCGCAGCCGTGGTGCCGTTGGGGCTGGTCACCTGCTGCCTGAGCACGCCCGGCTCCTCGCCGCTTTCGGCGGCCAGCGATGCGGCGCCGTAGACCGTCTGCATGGCCAAGAGCTTGGCAGTCCCGGTCGGCAGGCCGGCTTTCTCGGCGGCCACGGTCAGCCCTTCGATGAAATGGAAGATATAGGCCGGCCCCGACCCGGAGACTGCCGTCACCGCATCCATCAGGGCCTCGTCGTCGATATCGGCCACTTGCCCGCTTGCCGAAAGCAGGTCGGCGACGAAGCGTTTGGTTTCGTCGGAAACCAGCCTGTTGGAAAACACCACCATCATGCCCTTGCCGATCGCCGCCGGCGTGTTGGGCATGCAGCGCACGATCGGCGCGCGGTCGCCGAGAATACCTTCAAACGTGGCGACCGGTGTCCCGGCCGCGATGCTGAGGAAGGTGGTCCGGCCATCGTTGAAGCGGATGTAACCAGCCGTCACGTCGCGGATCACCTGCGGCTTCACCGCAATGACGACGAGAGCCGGCACGGCGTCAGCCGGGATGGCGCCGGCATCGGCGCCAACACCGCAGCCCAGTGCTTCGGCACGCTTGCGCAAGTCGGCATTGGGCTCGACCACGAACACCGCAGTCGGAGCGAGCTTGCCGGCTTTCAGCCAGCCCGAGAGCATGGCGTAGCCCATATTGCCGCAACCGGCGAGAACAAGCCTGATCGTCATCGAAAGCCTCCCATAGAGATGGCTTCCCCATAGACGTTCGCGGCAGGGCGGGGAAGCCCTGTTGGGACCGTGATCGGGCGGAAACCCCGACCTTGCGGTTGGGATGCGCATGTAGTCGCGCAGTCGCGCGGCGACCAAATTAACCTTTTATTTCCTATGCCTGTTTAGCATCGCTTAAGCAGTGGCGGTCGCTACGCCCCAGCCCGAGGGGAAGGCTCCAGAAACCATGGCTTATAGGAAAAATCGTGAACACTGGAGGAACCAGCAGTCCTTGCTGTCGCTCGTCGAGGCGGTGCGCGGCGAGGACGAAGCATCGCTGGTTTCGCTAGAGGACCGCGCAGGCCCGTCATGGCGCGAGGATGCCGCCACACGCCATCGTCTTGCCCGCTCGCGCCGCGAAGCGTGTGCCAGTCCGATCCTGTTGGCAGCCGCCGGCATAAGCCAGCCCGATCCTGATGAGCCAAAGGCCGGCACCATACTGATGGAAGAGGCTGCAGCGGCCGATGGGTTTTTCGACCCCGCTGGCCCCCTTGGCGGCCCCGATGCCGGTTCCGCCGATCACGCAGCATACCGGGCAGCGCCGCCTCCCGCTTCGCCGGTCGAGGTCGCGCGCCCAGGGCCGATCGGTGCCGTGTTGTCGGCGCTGCGCAGGCTCATGCCCGGCAGCGCGCCGGAGGAGGTGGCGTCCGGCGAGACTTCTGCCGCCACAAATTCCGGTGCAGCCATGCCGCCCGCCTTCCCTCCACAGCCGCTCTATGCCGGACAGGCACCTTATCCGCAGCAACCCGCGCCGCCGCATCCGACCTATACTCAGGCCCGGTCGAGGAAGGCAAATCAGGCCTCGGAAGCCGCCGATCAGCAAAGCCAGATCGAGGAAATCCGCGCCAGCCTGCGCGAATTCCGCGAGGCGGTTCGCGAGCTCACCGAAAACCGCACGCATCGCCGCTATTTCTGAGCGTCGAATAAAACATGCCGGTTTCGAGTTAACGGCATGGGACGGCGCATTGACGGGATTGCCCGGCTCGATTTTCGTGAAAATGCCGCGCTGCATGTCCGCCCGCAGCACATGGTTCTGGGCAACGGCCTGCATAAAAGATATCTGGAGCGCGCCGCATGGATGTTTTAACGCGGCAGGCTTACGCGATAGGCGTCGAGGGTGGTTCATGGCTGAGTTGATTGACGGAAAAAGCGTCGCCGAAGACGTGGTGCGGCGGGTCAAGGCCCTGACCGCCGAACTGGCGGAAAAGGGCGGACGGCAGCCCGGTCTCGCCGTGGTCATCGTCGGCGAGGATCCGGCGAGCCAGGTCTATGTCGCCTCCAAATCCCGCACCGCCAAGGAATGCGGCTTCCATTCGGTTCAGCACACGCTGCCGGCCGAAACCTCCGAGCCGGACCTGTTGAAGATCATCGGCCAGCTCAACGCCGATCCGGCCATCAACGGCATCCTCGTGCAGCTTCCGCTTCCCGGCCATATCGATTCCGGCAAGATCATCCAGACCATCGCGCCTGAGAAGGATGTCGACGGCTTCCACTTCATCAATGTCGGCAAGCTCGGCACCGGCGAGCTCGAGACCGCCTTCGTGCCTTGCACGCCGGCCGGCTCGATGCTGCTGATCGAACGGGTGCGCGGCAAGGACCTGTCCGGTCTCAATGCGGTCGTCGTCGGGCGTTCGAACATCGTCGGCAAACCGATGGCCAATCTTCTGCTTGCCGCCAACTGCACCGTCACCATCGCACACAGCCGGACCAGGGACCTGCCGGCGCTTGCCCGCACCGCCGATATTCTGGTCGCCGCCGTCGGCCGGTCTGAAATGGTCCGCGGCGACTGGGTCAAGCCTGGCGCCACCGTCATCGATGTCGGCATCAACCGCGTCGTCGCACCTGAAAAGGGCGAAGGCAAGACGCGCCTCGTCGGCGACGTCGCCTTTGCCGAAGCAGCGAAAGCGGCCGGCGCCATCACGCCGGTGCCTGGCGGCGTCGGACCGATGACCATTGCCATGCTGATGGCCAACACGCTAGCTTCCGCCTATCTCGCAGCCGGATTGAAACGGCCTTCCTTCTGACCAGAAAGCAGCGTCCTTGCCGAACCTCACTGTTCCCTTAGAACGGCCGGTCACCAATGATCCCGTTCAGGGCGGGCGGCAGTTCGGGTTTCTGTTGGTCGACAAGTTCTCCATGTTCTCGCTGGCCGCGGCAATCGACACGTTCCGGTCGGCGAACCGGCTGCTCGGCCGCGATTTCTATGGCTGGACTACGGTGTCGGCCGACGGCGACGCCGTCATGGCGTCCAACGGCCTGCCGCTCAAGATCGACTACGCCGTTGCCGATCTGCCGGCGGTCGATATCCTGTTCGTCTCGGTCGGGCTGACGACGGAATTTCCCGGCAAGAGCAAGGTGCTGGCGGCGCTGCGCAGCTGGGGCCGGCGCGGCAATGCGCTCGGCGCGCTTTCGGTTGGCTCTTACCTGCTTGCCGAAGCAGGCCAGCTCGATGGCTATCGCTGCACCATTCATTGGGAAAACCGCGCCGGCTTCCTCGAACGCTTTCCGGACATCAACTGCACCGGCAACGTCTTCGAGATCGACCGAAAGCGCTACACCTGCGCCGGCGGCACCACATCGATCGACCTGATGCTGGAGATCGTGCGCGGTGATTTCGGCTCGAGCCTCGCCAATGGCGTCGCCAACCAGTTCCAGCATGAGCGCATCCGCTCGGCCGGGGACCGCCAGCGCGTCGGCCCGGAACGCGACCTGACCGGCAAGTCGGAGAAGCTGCGCCGCATCGTCGAGCTGATGGCCGACCATCTCGACGAGCCGCTGTCGGCGGTGCAGCTCGCCAAGTCGGCGGGCCTGTCGGTGCGCCAGGTCGAGCGCCTGTTCCTGCGCCATCTCAGCGTGACGCCCGGGCGCTATTATATGCGGCTTAGACTCGAGCGGGCGCGCGAACTGCTGCGCCAGACCAACATGCCGATCCTCGACGTGGCGATCGCCACCGGCTTCACCTCGCATTCCTATTTTGCCCAGAGCTATCGGCTCCAATTCGGCCGGCCGCCTTCCGAGGAACGCCGCACGACCTATTGAGGGTTGCACAGAGGTGGCGCAGCTTCGTACTCCACCCGGGCTTGTGTCGCGACGCAGCGTCAAATAGCTTTCCGGCGCCGAGCGGCGGCGACTGACGGGGGGATTTTTGATGACGGGATTTGTGCAGAGCGTCGCTGCGGCGGCCCTGTTGCTGTGGACGACAGGGTTCGGCTTCGCCGCCGATCGCGTCATCGTCATTCTCGATGCCTCCGGCTCGATGTGGGCGCAGATCGACGGCAAGCCCAAGCTCGAAATCGCCCGTCAATCGCTGCGGAACGTGCTGCAATCGGTCCCGGCCGAGGAGGAAATAGGCTTCATGGCCTATGGCCATCGCGAGAAGGCCAGTTGCGACGACATCGAACTCATCGTGCCACCGCAGGCAGGCTCGGCAAGTGCGATCTCAGCCGCGGCCGACAGCTTGAAATTTCAGGGCAAGACGCCGTTGACCGCCGCGGTCAAGCAAGCGGCGGAAGCATTGAAATACACCGAGGACAAGGCGACGGTCGTGCTCATCACCGATGGCATCGAGACATGCAACGGCGATCCCTGTGCGCTCGGCAAGGAACTGGAGGCTGCTGGCGTCGACTTCACCGTCAATGTCGTCGGCTTCGGCCTGACGGCGGCCGAAGGCAAGCAGATCGGTTGCCTCGCCGACAATACCGGCGGCAAATATATCGAAGCGTCGGATGAAAAGGCATTGCAGGACGCCCTCGTCGAGACCGTCGCGCCTCCGCCACCCGCCCCTGAACCGACTCCCGCCCCGCAGCCTGCTCCCCAGCCGGCGCCCGCTCAGCCGGCGGAGTCCAATTTCGTGCCCACCGTCGTGCTTGCCGAGGGTGGCGATCCCGTCACCGACGGCAATGCCTGGGAGATCTACAAGGCGAATTCCGACGGCACGCGCGGCGATCCCGTCACCACCGAATATGGCACCTACAAAGGCAATCTGGAGCCGGGCGACTATATCGTCGTCGCGCGTGCCGGCGAGGCCAGGGCCGAACAGAAGATCACAATAGAGCCTGGCCAGGTCGCCAAACCGCACTTCAACTTGAATGCCGGCACGCTGGTCATCCACCCCAGGCCGAGCGAAGGAGCGGACGTTGATGACGGCGCGGCTGTCGTAATCGGCTATCCCGGCGTCGACACCCCGCCGACCTATTACGGTGACACGAAAGTCGTGCTGCCGGCCGGTGACCAGAAGGTGACGGTCACGATCGGCCAGGGCATGGTTATCGAGACGATCCCGCTTGCCGCCGGCAGGGTCATCGACAAGGACATCATCGTCGGCGTCGGGCGTGTCGTCGCCAACGCCTATTATGCTGCCGGCGGCGACAAGGCCGAGGGTTCGGGCATCGGCTTCAAAGTGCTCCAGGCGAAAAAGAACGTCGACGGAACCAGGCAGGAGGTGACTTATGCCTACGGTCCGGACAGCAAGTTCGATCTGCCGCCCGACGATTATGTAATGGTCGCGACGGTCGACCTTGCGGTGGCCGAGCAGCCGTTCAGCGTCAAGGTTGGCGACCATCAGGATCTGAAGATCGCGATGAACGCCGGCATGCTGACGATAACCGCGCCAGGAGCCTCGAAGATCGAGATATTCGAGGCCAGGAAGGCCATCGACGGAACCCGCAAGTCGGTCGGCTACGCCTATGATCAGAAGTATGAAGCCACCCTGTCGGCCGGTGACTACGCGGTGGTTTCGGAGAAATCGGACAACAGCTCGAAGGAAGGCACGGTAACGGTCAGAGCCGGCGCGCGAGCCGAACTGACGGTTCAATAAATCCAGTGGAGAGCAGCCATTAGCCGCTCTTACTTATTGCCGAAAAAATCACGCCGTACCGAAGGCGCTGGCGCCATGGTCGGCGCGTCCCACCAACTGCCGGAACCCGGCGAAAAGCTCGCGGCCGAAGCCGAATTCATTGCCTATGAGGTCGCTGTCCGCGGGCCGGCGCAGTGCGAAATCGCCGGCTGGCACCAGTACCTCCAGCGTCCCGGCCTCGGCGTCGAGCCTGATGATATCGCCGTCATGGATCCTGGCGATAGGCCCGTCCTCCGCCGCTTCCGGCGTCACGTGGATCGCCGCCGGCACCTTGCCTGAAGCGCCCGACATGCGGCCGTCGGTGACCAGCGCCACATGCTGGCCGCGGTCCTGCAGGATGCCGAGCACGGTGGTCAGCCTGTGCAATTCCGGCATGCCGTTGGCCTTCGGACCCTGGAACCGAATGACGGCGATGAAGTCGCCGGTCAGCGACCCCGCCGTGAACGCCTCGTTCAGGCCTTGCTGGCTGTCGAACACCTTGGCCGGCGCCTCGATGATGCGCCGCTCCGGCTTGACCGCCGATGTCTTGATGACGGCGTGGCCGAGATTGCCCGAAAGCACTTTCAGACCGCCGCTCGGCTGGAACGCCTTCTTGAACGGCGCCAGCACCTTCTCGTCCCCGCTCTCGCGCGGCGAAGCCTCGCGCACGACGCCGCCGTCGGCGCCGAGCCTGGCCTCGACCGCGTAGGGGCGCAGCCCTTCGCCCCACACCGTCTGCACATCCTCATGCAGGATGCCCGCGTCGAGCAGTTCGCGGATCAGGAAGCCGAGCCCGCCGGCGGCATGGAAGTGGTTCACATCGGCAAGGCCGTTCGGATAGACTCGCGCCAGCAGAGGCACGGCTTCCGAGATGTCGGAAATATCCTGCCAGGTAATGGCGATGCCGGCCGCCGCTGCCATGGCGATCAGGTGGATGGTGTGGTTGGTCGAACCGCCGGTGGCGTGCAGGCCGACGATACCGTTGACGATCGAGCGCTCGTCGATCATCCGCCCGACCGGCGTGTAGGCGTTGCCGAGCGCGGTGATCGCCAGCGCCCGCTTCGTCGCCTCCCTGGTCAGTGCGTCGCGCAACGGCGTGCCGGGATTGACGAAGGAAGCGCCAGGCGTGTGCAGGCCCATGATCTCCATCAGCATCTGGTTGGAATTGGCGGTACCGTAGAAAGTGCAGGTTCCCGGCCCGTGATAGGATTTTGATTCCGCTTCGAGCAGTTCGGCCCGTCCCGCCTTGCCCTCGGCATAGAGCTGGCGGATCTTGGCTTTTTCGTCGTTCGGAATGCCGGTCGTCATCGGCCCGGCCGGGATGAAGACCGCCGGCAGATGGCCGAAGGTCAGCGCCGCGATCACCAGTCCAGGCACGATCTTGTCGCAGACGCCGAGATAGACGGCGGCATCGAACATGTTGTGCGACAGGCCGATTGCCGCGGCCATGGCGATCACGTCGCGCGAGAACAGCGACAGCTCCATTCCGGGCTGGCCCTGGGTGACGCCGTCGCACATCGCCGGCACGCCGCCGGCCACCTGGGCGATGCCGCCGGCCTCGCGCGCCGCATCCTTGATCAGCCTCGGAAACGTCTCGAAAGGCTGATGCGCCGACAGCATGTCGTTATAGGAGGTGATAATGCCGAGATTCGGCACCCGGTCGCCGCCAAGCGCCACCTTTTCGGAAGGGCTGCAGACGGCAAAGCCATGGGCCAGGTTGCCGCAGGACAGCACGGCCCGGTTGGCGGTGCGGTTCGAGGCTTCGGCGATGCGGCCGAGATAGGCCTCGCGACCGGGCTTGGAGCGCTCACGGATGCGCTGGGTGATGGCTTCGATATCGCGTCTTGCGGTCATGGCGGTCGGTCCTTTCAGGCGAGGTCCCGCAAACACCTTCCGGCTGTTGCCGGGACCTGCAGCCAAGTTGAGATCAGGGTGCCCAGAAAACCTCTACGGGCTTTTGAGTGGCATCGAGCACGGCGCGAATGGGCTTTCGTGTTCCAGTTCCAAGCGCGGCCTCGAATGCGCTGCGTTTTTCCGCGCCCTCGATATGCAGCGCGATGAAGGCGGCTTTGATGATCCGCGCCAGTGACAGCGTCAGCCGTGGCTCGCCGGCGCTTGCCGCATGAACCGGAAGCACGACCCTTTGCGACGACGGATCGAGCAATCTTGCCAGGTTCTCGGCATCCGGAAAGAACGAGGCGGTGTGGCCATCAGTTCCCATGCCGAGCACAACGACGTCGAGTGGCCAGGGCAGCACTTGCAGCGCCTCGCTGTCGGAGACCGCTGCACCCTCGATACTTGCCGCGGCGTGGTAGAGCGGCACGAAATTCGCGGCGGCGGCCGCGTTCTGCAGCAGGTTGGCGGCAACCAGGCCGGCATTGGAGCGCGGCGATGAGGGCGGCACGAAGCGCTCGTCGACCAATGTTATCGTCACCTTTTCCCAGGCGATCGGAACGGTCGAAAGCGCCGCGAAGAATTTCGCCGGCGTCGTGCCGCCCGAGACCGCAAGCAGCGCCGTGCCGCGCTCGGCGATCGCCTTTGACAGACGGCCGGCGACGTGGCCGGCAAGCGCTGTGGCCAACTCCTGGCGTCCGGCAAATTCGTGCCAGTTGTAGGCGCCGCCTAATTGCTCTCGTGCCATGTCCGCCCGTCGCGTTCGATCAGCGCAATCGAGGCCGAGGGGCCCCATGTGCCGGCGGTGTAGCCTTGCGCCTCTTGCCTGCCGCTTTCCCAGGCGTCCTGGATCGGGTCGATCCATTTCCACGCCGCCTCGACCTCGTCGCGGCGCATGAACAGCGTCTGGTTGCCACGGATGACGTCCATGATCAGCCGCTCATAGGCATCGGGGGCGCGGCCGTCGAAGGATTGCGCAAAACTCATGTCGAGCGGAATCTGGCGCAGCCGCATGCCGCCCGGCCCCGGATCCTTGATCATGATGAACTGCTTGACGCCCTCGTCGGGCTGCAGCCTGATGACTAGCTGGTTGGCGGAAATCGGCCCGGCGCTCTCGCCGAAGATCGAATGCGGGATCGGCTTGAATTCGATGACGATCTCCGAAACGCGCGTCGCCAGCCGCTTGCCGGTTCGGAGGTAGAACGGCACGCCCGCCCAGCGCCAGTTGCCGATCTCGGCCTTGAGCGCAACGAAAGTCTCGGTGTTGCTGTTCTTGCCGAGTTCCTCGACATAGCCTTTCACCGGCCCGCCGGCCGAGGCGCCGGCACGATACTGCCCGCGCACCGTGTGCTTCGGCGCTTCGTTGCCGTTGATGCGCTTCAGCGCCCGCAGCACCTTCAGCTTTTCGTCACGGACGGCATCGGCGTCCATCGACGACGGCGCCTCCATCGCGACCAGGCAGAGCAGCTGCAGCATGTGGTTCTGCACCATGTCGCGCAATGCGCCGGCCTTGTCGTAATAGGTGACGCGGTCTTCCAGGCCGACAGTCTCGGCCACGGTGATCTGCACATGATCGACATTGGCGGAATTCCAAAGCGGCTCGTAGAGCGCGTTGGCAAAGCGCAGCGCCATCAAATTCTGGACCGTCTCCTTGCCGAGATAGTGGTCGATGCGGAAAATCTGGCTTTCATGGAAGTCGTCGCCGACCAGGTCGTTGAGCGCGCGCGCCGAAGCGAGATCGCGGCCGATCGGCTTTTCCAGCACGATGCGCGAATTCGGCGTGATCAGCCCGTGCTCCTTCAGCTTGTGCGAGATGTCGCCGAACAGCGCCGGCGCCACAGCCAGATAGAAAGCGCGGATGTGTTCGCTGTCGCCGATCGCCTTCTTCAGCCTGTCGAAGCCGGCACCTGTGGTTGCATCTGCCGGGATATAGGAGAGCCGCGCGAGGAACGTCTTCAGTTCCGTGGCGTCGATATCCTCCGGTTTCACATGATCGGCAATCGCCTGCCTGGCGAACGACTGGAATTCCTCGTCGGTCATCTTCGAACGCGATGTGCCGATGATGCGCGTCGGCGCGGAAAACTGGTGGTCGCGCTGCCGGTGGTACAGCGACGGCAGAAGCTTACGTTCCGAGAGGTCGCCGGTGCCGCCGAAAATGATGAAGTCGAAAGGGTCGACGGGAATGATCTGGCTGGTCATGGTCTGTCCGCTGTGACGCCGGTCGCGATAACGCGGCTGATATAATCTAATCGATTTAAACTTGCCAGTGCCATTGCGTCACATCCGCGTGTGCTCTTGACACCGGCGCTGGCCGGAGGCTTGTCGGCAAGCGATGCTTCCGGAGCCTTCGCAGTTGCAGCATAGAGCCGGATGGCAGCGAAAGCCAAAGGAGAAATCGTCGATGGACGCACATCTTTCGATGGCCTGGCCAAACGCGTCATCGATCGCTTTCAACGATGAGTGAGAAAAGCATGCGCCTCAAAAATAAGGTCGCCATCATCACTGGCGCTGCCTCGGGCTTTGGCGAGGGCATGGCCAGGCGCTTTGCCGAGGAGGGCGCGCGGGTAGTCGTCGCCGATCTGAACGCCAAGGGCGCAGAGCGCGTTGCCGGCGAGATCGGCGAAAAGGCGATCTGGACCCAGACCGACGTCTCGCTGCGGTCCGAATTCGACGACATGGTCAATGCCGCAATGAGCGCCTTCGGCCGCATCGACATCATGGTCAACAACGCCGGTTACACCCATCGCAACGGTGACATGCTGGAAGTCGACGAAGCGACCTTCGACCTGATCACATCAGTCAACATGAAGGCGATCTACCACGCAGCGCTTGCAGTGGTGCCGGTCATGGAACGGCAAGGCGGTGGCGTCATCCTGACGACGGCCTCCACGGCCGGTATCAGGCCGCGGCCTGGCCTCACCTGGTACAATGCATCGAAGGGCTGGGCGATCACCGCGACCAAATCGATGGCGGTGGAACTCGCGCCGAAGAACATCCGCGTCAACTGCCTCTGCCCAGTTGCCGGCGAGACCGGCATGCTCGCGAAATTCATGGGCGCCGACACACTCGAGATCCGCGAGAAGTTCCGCGCGTCGATCCCGCTCGGCCGGCTTTCGACGCCGCTCGACATAGCCAATGCCGCGCTTTGGCTTGCTTCGGACGAAGCGGCTTTCATCACTGGCGTGGCGCTGGAAGTCGACGGCGGACGTTGTATTTGAACGGCCGGGGCCTCCGGCGAAGGACTGGCTGATGGCTAGCGACCCGCAATCACTCTGCCGGCCCTACGCCCCGGTTTTGACGTAGCTCTTGTAAATCCAGCCGCGCTTGCCGTTGTAGACGATCTGGCACCATTGCTTGCAGCTCATCACCTGCACCGAGGTCTTGGCCGGCACGGTGAGAATGGCGGCTGCATTCTTTTTTGGGGCGGTGCGCATGGTGACGGATCTCAGGATGCGTCCGGTACCGGCAGTATTGGCTCTTCCGGAATTTGCCTTGGTGCTGTTGTCGTCTTCGCTCGAAGTCTGCGTCGGCAGTTGCGGCTTGGGCGTGGGGATGGCGGCGGTCTGCGCGCCATCGGGCCCGCTGTTTTTCGTTGAGCTGCCGGGAGCCGCGACTTTGGCAAACAATGCCGCAGCGTCGGGTTTTGCTGCCGGGTCGGCGAATGCCACCGAAGCAGACGATTTATCGGTCGCCTGCTCGGTCTGGCTTGCCAGCTGGTCGGATGCTGCCGTGGCGGCGGCCGATGCCGTCTTTGGCCCTGTCCAGCGCGGATCGTTGGGAGCCAGCGCTGGTATCTCGGCTTCCGCTGCGGCCACCGCTGGGGAAACCGCATCTGCCTTGCCCGTCGTCCGCGGCGCCGCAGCAACCTTGGCAGGCATGATCTTCGTCGTCTTGACCGGGATGGTCGGAACGATCTGCTCAGGACTTGCGGCCGCTTGTCGCTCATTTGCCGGCAATGCCAGCCACAGTGCCACCGCGGCAACGCCGAGCAGTGCGACCGTGCCAAGCGCGGCTATCACCAGATGCGCGTTCGACCGGACCCCGTGCCAGAACGTCGGCCGCATATCGTAGCCGAATTGCATCGCAAGGCGCCGTCGTTCCGGCGCGCCGAAACTGAAGGGCTCTCTCACACTTGCCACCTCCATTTGCGGGCCAATGTTCTTACGACCCATGCCGGAGAGCCGGCATTTCGATCGGCATCGGTCCCAAACCAAAAGCGGGCAGGCCCGCAAAAATTCCCCGTTCAGCTGCCCACGAGCATCATCTTTCGCCCGCGATTGTGGCATCACTGCGCCCTTGGCGGGAATTCTGCGCCCTGGTTAAGGATTCTGCAACGTCTGGTTAGATCCTGTCCCGCAACGCGTACCAGTTGAGCGCAAGGAAGAGCAGTGGCGCGCGCAAACGCCGGCCGCCGGGGAAGGGTGGAATTTTCAGGTCCTCGATCAGCTTCAGCCGGTCGCGGTTGCCGGCGACCGTCTCGGCATAAAGCTTGCCGAAAAAGTTCGACAGCATGACGCCGTGGCCGGAATAACCGCCGATCGAGGTCACATTGGGCATCACTTCGCGCACGAACGGCTTTCTCGGCACGGTGATGCCGACGTAGCCGCCCCAGCCATGAGTGATCTCGACGTCCTTCAGTGCCGGATAGATCTCAGCAATCTGCCGGCGGATGTGGATGTGGATGTCCTTGGGATCGTTGACCGCATAGATCTCGCGCCCGCCAAACAGCAGCCGCCCATCCTTCGATTTGCGGAAATAGCGCACGACGAAGCGCGAATCGTCGACCGCCTCGCCACCCGGCAGTATTTTGGAATCGGCTCCCAGCGGTACCGTCGCGCCGATGAAGGAGCCGATCGGCATAATATGCGCGGCACTCACCGGTTCGAGCGTGCCGCCATAGGCGTTGACCCCGATCAGGCATTTAGCGGCGGTGATCGTGCCCTTCGGCGTCGCAACCCTGACCTTGGCGCCGCCGGAGGTGATGCCGGTCGACGGCGTCTGCTCGAAAAGCTTTGCGCCGGCCTCTGCCGCGACTTTCGCGGTGCCGATCACCAGCTTCAGCGGATGGACATGGCCGGTGCCGGTGTCGCGGGTGCCGCCGAAATAATGCGTCGAGCCGAGCCGCTCGGCAGTCTCCGCGGCATCCATGAATGAGATGTGCGGATAACCGAACCGGTTTGCCATGATCTCGGCATGCGCCTTGTAGTCGTCGACATAGCGCTTCTTGTGCGCCACCGACATCTGGCCGGGCATATAGTCGATCTCGATCTGGTGCATCGCGGCAAAGTCGAGCAGATGCGCCTTGGCCTCTTCGGCAAGGTCGAACAGCGCCTTGGCGCGGGAAAAGCCGTATTCCGCTTCCAGTTCCTCTGCCCAGGCCCGTTGTCCGGTGCCGAGCTGGCCACCATTGCGGCCCGATGCGCCGTCACCGAAACGATGCGTTTCGATAAGCACGACATCCGCGCCTGTCGTGGCGAGATGAGCCGCCGCCGACAGGCCGGTAAAGCCGCCGCCGACAATCACCACATCGCATGTCCGGTCGCCGTCGAGCGCCGGATATTCGGGCCTTGGCCCGGCCGTGTCTTCGTACCAGGAGCGGCCGGGGGAGATTGGGGATTGGTAAGTCATGATGCTCGGCTAGGGCAGTAGGGCAGTAGGGCAGTAGGGCAGTAGGGCAGTAGGGCAGTAGGGCAGTAGGGCAGTAGGGCAGTAGGTGTCTATTCAGCCGACAGCTTGCGGATCAGAAGCCGCAAGAGCTTTCCTACGCTCTCGCTATGGGGCATCAATGACTCGACCGCCTCGCGAGAGGTAATTCCAACCCTTTGCGCGATTAAAAGGTGTGTCTCCAGTTCCTTGAGTGATCCCTGGGCGATCCTGAGAAACTGCTGGTAGGAAGCTCGGCTTTCTCGGCCGTAACCCTCGGCGATGTTGGCGGGCACCGACGTTGCTGCCCGACGCACCTGACCCGTCAGCCCGTAGATCTCGTCTTTCGGCCAAGTCCTTGTCACCTGGTAGACTGCAACTGTTAGGTCCATGGCTTGCTGCCAAACGATCAGATCCCTGTACGATGCGATCTTGTCCGTCATCCTTGCCCTACTGCCCTACTGCCATATTGCCCTACTCCCCTACTCCCCTACTCCCCTACTCCCCTACTCCCCTACTACACATTCAGCAGCAAATACTCCCTCTCCCACGGGCTGATCACTTCCATGAAGGTTTCGAATTCCGCTCGCTTGATCGCCGCATAGGTGGCGGCAAATGACTTGCCGAGCAGCGCGCCGAGTTCTTCGTCTGCCTCGAACAGGTCGACGGCTTCGAGCAGGCTGCGCGGCAGGTCGATCTGGTCCTCGTTGGCGGTCGTCAGAACCGGCGGCTCGGCCTTGATCTTGTTGGTCATGCCGATCAGTCCGCAGGCAAGCGATGCCGCCAGCGCCAGATAGGGGTTGGCATCGGAGGAGGGAATGCGGTTTTCGACGCGCCGCGCAGCCGGGTCGGAGCGGGGCACGCGGAAGGCGGTGGTGCGGTTGTCGTAGCCCCATTTGTTGTTGACCGGCGCCGAGGCCGACTGCGTCAGCCGCCGGTAGGAATTGACGTAGGGCGCAAACATCACCAGCGCGTTCGGCACATGTTTCTGCATGCCGCCGATGAAATGGAAGAAGGCCTCGGTCTCCGAGCCGTCCTCCGCCGAAAAGACGTTCTTGCCGGTCTTCTTGTCGATGATCGACTGATGGATATGCATGGCCGAACCGGGCTGCCCTTGGATCGGCTTGGCCATAAACGTGGCGTAGATCTCGTGCTTGAGCGCCGCCTCGCGGATGGTTCGCTTGAACATGAACACCTGGTCGGCGAGCTCGATCGGATCGCCGTGACGCAGATTGATTTCGAGCTGACCGGCGCCCTCCTCGTGGATCAGCGTGTCGATCTCCAGGCCCTGGCTTTCGGAGAAATGGTAGATGTCGTCGATCAATTCGTCGAATTCGTTAACCCCGGCGATCGAATAGCCGGCGCCGCCGCCGATCGGCCGCCCCGATCGACCTACCGGCGGGGTCAGCGGATAGTCCGGATCGGGGTTCTTGCGCACCAGGTAGAACTCGATCTCGGGTGCCACGACCGGCCTCAGTCCACGCTTGTCATAGGCGGCAAGCACGCGCTTCAGCACGTTGCGCGGCGTGAACTCGACCGAGCGGCCGTCCTGGTGGACGAGGTCGCAGATAACCGCCGCGGTAGGGTCCTCCTCCCACGGCACCACCGTCAGCGTCGAGAGGTCAGGCATCAGCTTGAGGTCGCCGTCGTCCTCCGGATAGTGGAAGCCGTTGCCGTCCTCCGGATAGCCGCCGGAAATCGTCGTCATGAACACCGCCGAAGGCAGCGCCAGCGAGGTGTTGGAGGTGAACTTCTTCGATGGCATCATCTTGCCGCGCGCAACCCCGGCCTGGTCGGGTGTGATGCATTCGATATCTTCGATGCCGCGCCATTCCAGCCAGGCGCTGACTTCCTTCCAGTTCTTGACGCCACGTTGGTTTTTCACGAAGGCAGGCGTGCGGGCGCGTCCTCCGCGGCTCGACGGACGGACTTCCTTTTTTGCAGGCGGCATCAATCACCAGATTTGTTGCAGATTGTGGAGTATAGCCGTTGCCGGCGACGAAAGGGAAGGGGAGCCGGCTGGCGTCCGCCTCGACTAGCCGGGGAAACACAACGACTTCCGGATAAAAACATCCTGGTCTAGGGTCGGCGTCCCGCAACGCCGCAATTGAAGACGTCGAATGCAACACAGCCGCAAACTGACAACGATCGGCTTCGATGCCGACGACACGCTGTGGCAGAACGAACAGTTCTTCCGCATGACCGAGCAGCGCCTCTCCGCGCTGCTCGCCGACCACGCCGAGGAGGATCGGATTTCGGCAAGATTGCTGGAGGCCGAGAAGCGCAACCTCGCGGTCTACGGCTTCGGCATCAAGGGATTTACGCTGTCGATGATCGAGACGGCGATCGAGGTCACCGAAGGCCAGGTGCCTGCCTCAACCATTGCTGAAATTCTCGCCGCGGGCCGCGAGATGCTCAGCCATCCGATCGAGCCGCTTCCGCATGCGCGCGAGACCGTGGAAAAGCTGGGCGGCGCTTACCGCCTGGTGCTGATCACCAAGGGCGACCTGTTCGACCAGGAACGCAAGCTGGCGCAATCCGGCCTGGGCGAGCTGTTCCATGCGGTCGAAATCGTCAGCGACAAGAGCGCGGCCACCTATAGCCGCATCTTCAGCCGCCACGGCGACGGCCCGGAAAAGGGCATGATGGTCGGCAACTCGCTCAAATCGGACGTCGTGCCGGCCATCGAAGCCGGCAGTTGGGGCATCCACGTTCCGCATGAGCTGACCTGGGTGCTGGAACATGTCGAGCCGCCGGTCTCGGCACCACGCTTTCGCCAGATAGCCAATCTCGGTGAATTGCCGGGCTTGATCGAGCGTATCGGCGAGATTGATTGATCAGGTCTGCAGTCGAGGCATAGCGGTCGGCGTCAATTGCGGCTAATTGCGATCAGCCGGTCGATCACCGGCTGCAGCCGTTCGGTGGTGATCGGCTTGACGACCACTGCATCGACGACGCTGGACAAGCCCAGGCTCTCCGGAGTGCCGGTCTTGACTGCAAGCAGGATCACCGACGGAAGCGATCTGCCTGACGCCCTTCGCAGTGCATCGATACCCGACAGCAAGGCGTCGCAGTCCCCGTTCTCCGCACCGCCGTCGAGAACGACAGTCCCGGGAATCAGCGTGTGCAAGGCCTTTGCCGCGGTTTCGGGAGTTTCCGAGATCGGTTTGAGGCCGGACCGCTCCACGATCTTTGAAACCACGACGCGGTTGATCGGTGATTTTCCGACCACCAGCACCCGAGAAAAATCCGGGAGCATCCGCGTCTCCATGTTCCGGCTAACGAAAGGCAGCTGTTTTGCAGTCTCGATATCGCGATTCGCTGGGCACATGGCGGGGCAGGCCGTTGTTCAATGTTTCAATGCAGGGTTGAAACTCGAGAGGTAATTGGCGTGAGATCACTGCTCATGTCAAGCTCAAATGGCATATCAGGAGAATATCGCAAGAAACATTAAAATTAAAATTAAGTGCTTTTCTTTGCCGCCGCCCGAAGGAGAAGTTGCCACCACAACCGGGCAGGCTTCAGCGAAGTTTGGCTTTGCGGCGCGTACGCACCAACTCGCAGCCATAGCCGGGTTGACGAAAGGTTGGATGAAGGCGAGGCAGGTCTGTCGCGAGCTTGTCGTATCGCCTCGCCGGACTACCCTTCCTCGTTGGCTAGGCACGTCTCTTTGATCGGCGGGAGATGACAATGGAACTCGTGACTCACAAGAAATTCAAAAACGGCCGGTTGATGCCATGGGGAAAGGGTACGGTCGTTACCGGCGCAAAGGGATTTGTCTACCTTTCCGGAAACACCGCGACCGCCGAGGACTACGATCCGATCGGCAAAAGCGGCGGCGGCGCCGTCGGCGATGCGGCCGCGCAGTGGCGCGCAATTCTCACCAACATCAAATTAGATCTGGAAGAGCTTGGCACTGGGCTCGAGCATCTCATCCGGCTGACCTTCTTTGTTAAGGGGCCATTTCCCGATGGCGGCGTGCTGAGCTCCCCCAATTTTCGCCTGGACGTCTTGGACGAATTCTTTGCCGTGCACTGCCCGAAGCACTGCAGCTACAACAACCCGCCGCCGTCGGAAGTTATTGGCGTTGCAGCGCTTGCGCAGCCTGATCTTGTCATTGAAATCGTTGCACTAGCAGCTCTGCCGGACTAGGCAGAGCCGCGGCGTGCGAGGTGCAATAGCATGCGTTCAAAAAGGCGCGGTGCGATAGAGTTTATCAGTCGTGGCTCCGCTGCGTGACGATGACCGGGATCAGCAGATCGCCCCAGTTGCCGTCGCCGCCATGGTGCCGTGCCGAGCGCACCAGTTCGACCGAGACGCCGGCCTCGACCGCCTTCATCACCGACTGATTGAGCCTGTGCAGATCGTTCGCCAGCATTCGGATGGTCGCCTGCTGGTCGACATTCATGCTGGTGGCCTGCTCTTCGGCCCGTTCCTTGACGCGGCTTATCGATGCCATTGGTCTTCTCCCTGTGTTGCCATGTCTGTTGTATTGCCATGCCCGTTTGAGCGTTCCCTCGGTCTGTCTGCTATTCCGCTATTCCGCCGCCGGCCTGAATTGGGCGTGCTCGGTCGATCCATGCATGGCCGTGGTCGAAGACTGGCCACCGGTGATCGCCATCGAGACGGCGTCGAAATAGCCGGTGCCGACCTCGCGTTGGTGCTTGGTGGCGGTGTAGCCATTGGCTTCCGCGGCGAATTCCGCCTCCTGCAGTTCCGAATAGGCGGCCATCTGCCGCTCCTTGTAGCCGCGGGCGAGCTCGAACATGCCGAAATTGAGCTGGTGGAAACCGGCCAGCGTAATGAACTGGAACTTGTAACCCATGGCGCCGAGTTCCTTCTGGAACCTCGCAATCGTCGCGTCGTCGAGATTCTTCTTCCAGTTGAAAGACGGCGAGCAATTATAGGCAAGCAGCTTGCCTGGATGATGCTTGCGCACACCCTCGGCAAACGTCCTGGCCTGCGCCAGATCGGGCTTGGAGGTCTCGCACCAGATCAGGTCCGCATAGGGCGCATAGGCGATGGCGCGGGCGATGCAGGGCTCGATGCCGTTGCTGACATGGTAGAAGCCCTCCGCCGTGCGGCCGGCGCCATAATCGACGAAGGGCCGGTCGCGTTCGTCGATGTCGGAGGTCAAGAGCTTTGCCGCTTCAGCGTCGGTGCGCGCCACGACCAGCGTCGGCGTTCCCATGACGTCGGCGGCAAGCCGCGCGGCGTTGAGGTTGCGGATGTGTGCGGCGGTCGGGATCAGTACCTTGCCGCCGAGATGGCCGCATTTCTTCTCCGAAGCCAGCTGGTCCTCGTAATGGACACCGGCCGCACCCGCCTCGATGAATGCCTTCATGATCTCGAAGGCGTTGAGCGGCCCGCCGAAGCCGGCTTCGGCATCGGCGACGATCGGCGCGAACCAGGTGTCGACCGACAGCCCCTTGCCTTCCGAAGTCTCGATCTGGTCGGCGCGCTGTAAGGTTCGGTTGATGCGCTTGACCAGCTCGGGCGCCGCATTGGCGGGATAGAGCGACTGGTCCGGGTACATGGCGGAAGCGGTGTTGGCATCGGCGGCGACCTGCCATCCCGACAGATAGATCGCTTTCAGCCCCGCCCGCACCTGCTGCATCGCCTGGTTGCCCGACATGGCACCCAGCGCGTTGACGAAATCTTCTTCATGGATGAGCTGCCACAGCCGGTTTGCCCCCATTTCGGCGAGGCTCTGCCGGATCTGCACCGAGCCGCGCAGCCGCTTCACCTCCTCCGGCGAATAGGGCCGTTCGATGCCATCAAAGCGGCCTTGCGGCGCCGACGGGACAAGGTTGTAAAAGTCGGTCATTGGTCACTCCAGGCGGTTTTGATGCCGGTTTTCGGAAGGCGTCGCAGAGGAAAAATGCGTGCGCCATGTGTGACATCATTTACATGCCGGCACGACGCAAGCGAGGTAAACCTCCAGGTTAGCCAGAAAATAAGAGAAAACCTGTGTTGCGTTTGACGGATGAGAGCTGTAAATTTGTCATGATTGTAAAACGCCGCCATGCCATCAGCGGATGTAAATTTCTGTCAAGGGCAGTCGATTGGCCGACCACAAAATCTTTGCCGGGCCGCGCATTCGTCGCATCCGCAACGCCAAGGGGCTGACCCAGACGGCGATGGCCGAAGGGCTCGGCATCTCGCCGTCGTATCTCAATCTCATCGAGCGCAACCAGCGGCCGCTGACGGTGCAACTGATCCTGAGACTGGCAACTGTCTACAAGGTCAACCCGCACGAATTGCAAGGCGAGGCGAGGGGGTCGGTTGCCGACTTGAAGGAAGTGTTTTCAGATCCGCTGCTGGCCGGCGAACTGCCGGGCGACCAGGAACTCATCGAGCTTGCCGAGGCGGCGCCAAACGCCTCCGCTGCCGTCATAAAGCTGTTTCGCGCCTATCGCGAGCAGGCCGAGCGGCTATCCGATCTCAACGAACTGCTCGCGCGTGACGGCAAGGCCACCGCCCTCTCCGGTGCCAGGCTGCCGATCGACGAGGTGCATGAGATTTTCGAACGCCGGCCGAACCATTTTGCCGCGCTCGAAGAGGAAGCCGAGGCATTCACGTCGGTGCTCGATCGCGGCGACGGTCTGTTCAGTGCGTTGAAGGCCTGGCTGCGGCGTGAATTCGGCATCGTCGTCAAGGTATTGCCGGTCGCCACCATGCCCAACTGGCGGCGTCGCTATGACCGTCACTCGCAGCGCCTGTTCCTGTCCGAGCGGCTGTCGCCATTCGATCAACTGCGCGAGGTGGCGATGGAGGCCTGCCTGATCCGCATGAGCGTCGCTGTCGCCGCCGAGATCCAGGTGCTGAAGCTGACCACCGACGAAGCCCGCCGGCTGGCGCGTTTCGAGCTCGGCCGCTATGCCGCGCACGCGCTGATGATGCCCTATCAGCCTTTTCACGCGGCGGCGGTCCGCGCCCGCTATGACATCGACATGTTGCGGTCGCGCTTCGGCGTTTCGTTCGAGCAGGCGGCCAACCGGCTGACCACCCTGCAGCGGCCGGGTGCGCTGGCTGTGCCGTTCTTCATGCTCGAGGTCGACAATGCCGGCAATCGCTTCCGCAAGGCGGGCAGCCACGGCTTTCCGCAAAGCCGCTTCGGCGGCGGCTGTCCGAAGCTGCCGGTCCATGCCGCCTTCGCTCAGCCCGGCCAGATCCTGGTCGAGGCAGTGGAAATGCCAGATGGCGCAGCGTTTCTCTGCATTGCCCGCACGCTCGAGGGGCCGCAGGGCTCGTTTGCCGAGCGCCCGCGGCGCACGGCGCTGTTGCTCGGCTGCGACATCGGTTTTCGCGACGAGGTCGTCTATGGAGCGGCATTGCCGGGGCCGGCCGCCATCGGCAAGACCGGACAGAGCGCCGCTGCGCTGGCTACGCCGGTCGGCCCTGCCTGCCGGCTGTGCGAACGCATCGGCTGCCTCGCCCGCGCCGAGCCACCCGTTACACGTCCGCTCGGCCTCGACGAGATGGTCACGGGACTGTCGGCGTTCGATTTCCAGTGATTCGGCTCCAGCAATATTGCGGCTGAATCTTCGACCAAAGGACCTCATCTGTTCCTGCGGCGGCAACCAGTAAGCTGGTTCGCGGTTGCCGGCCAAAATATTGGTTCGGCCAAAATATTGATTCAGCCGAATATTGATTCAGCATTGACGGTACGGTATCAAAAAAAGAACTGCGCAACGGTCGGGGGATCAATGATGGGCAGGACAGTTTTTTGGCTTGGCGCTCGCGTTTTCGGCCGATCCCGCATTGGCTGAAAAGTCCTCGGATTTCTTCAAATCCTATCAACAGTATAATGATGCCGGCAAGGCGTTCCTGGACAAGATCGATCCGAAGACCGGCGCGATAAATCTTGCCGAAGGCGTCCATCTCGACCTCAAGGACAAGTTCTATTTTCTGGACAAGAAGGACACGCTCTCCGTCCTCACCGAAGCCTGGGGCAATCCGCCCGACTCTGGTTCCGATGCCCTCGGCATGATCTTTCCAGTCTCCCATGATCCCATTGCCGACAACAATTGGGGGATAGAGCTGCGCTGGGAAAAGATCGGTTACGTCGACGACAGCGACGCCGCGTCCATCGATTACAATGAACTGCTGCGCAACATGCAGTCAGACACTCTGTCCGGCAACGATCAGAGGGTAAAGGATGGCTATGCGCCCATTACGCTGATCGGCTGGGCGTCGCCGCCGGTTTATGACGCGGCCCACAAGCGCCTGCACTGGGCCAAGGAGCTGCAATTTGGCAACGATGCCGCCCATACGCTCAACTACGACGTCCGTTTCCTTGGCAGGGAGGGCGTCTTCGTGATGAGCTATATCGCGACGGTGGAACAATTGCCGGAGATAAGGCAAAGCCTGGATGAAGTGCTTGGCCTCGCGGACTTCAATACCGGCAAGACATACGCTGATTTCGTGCCGGGCGTCGATACGGTTGCGGCGATTGGCGTCGGTGGCCTGATTGCCGGCAAGCTGGCGGCGAAAGCAGGTTTTCTGGTCGTGGCGCTGATCGCGCTGAAAAAGTTTGGCCTGCTCCTGCTGGTTCCGCTGGCCGGTCTCTGGCGCTTTATCCGCGGCAATAGGGGCACGTCGTAAAGCCATCGTCGACCGGTCGCCTCGGATCATCGCCGGGCGAGGGCGATGCGCCCTCGTCAGTGCGCCAAACGGAACATCGAACTGGATCACGCCCGGCCTTCTGCTTTGCGTTACGCGAATGAGGCACGTCTCTGTCGTCCATTGCACATCGTGCTGCTCCGAATTCGCCGACAGTCATACCCATGACCGATACCGCATCATCTCCGGTTGCCGCTTCGCCGATCGTGTCGCCGCAAGGCGAACGCGTCGGCTTCCTGCTGGTATTCCTGTCGGCGTTGATGTGGAGCTTCGGCGGCAGCATTGCGCGCTTCATCGACAACGCCGACAGCTGGACGGTGGTGTTCTGGCGCTCGGTCTGGGCCGCCGCCTTCCTGCTCTGCTTCATGGTCTGGCGCGATGGCTGGCGTGGCACGCTGAAGCTGTTTCGCGGCATGGGCCTGGCCGGCCTTGCGGTGGCGTTCTGCTTCGCCACGGCGTCGACCTCTTTCGTCGTGGCGCTTGCCTATACCACCGTCGCCAACATCCTGTTGATGCAGGCCGGCGTGCCGCTTCTGGCGGCGCTGTTTGCCTGGGCGCTGTTTCGCGAACGGGTGGCGGTGGCGACCTGGGTGGCGATCGCCGCCGTTATTGTCGGCGTCGCCATCATGGTGTCGGAATCGCTCGATGGCGCGGTGTCGCCAATCGGCGACGGGCTGGCGCTGCTCATCGCTGTCATGTTCTCGATCGCCACCGTCATCACGCGCCGCTTTGCCCATGTGCGCATGACGCCGGCGACCTGCCTCGGCACGATGCTGGCGGCCGCCTTTGCGGCATCGCAGGCGTCGGCGCTGGGCGTCTCCAGCCACGATATGGGCTTCCTCTTTGCCTTTGGCGTGATCAATCTGGGACTCGGTCTCGCCTTCTTCGCCACCGGAGCCCGGCTTGTTCCGGCCGCCGTCGCGGCGCTGCTCGGCACGTTCGAACCGATCCTTGGCCCGATCTGGGTCTGGCTCATCCATTCCGAGGTGCCGTCGGCGCGCACCATCGTCGGCGGTGCGGTCGTGGTCACCGCGCTGCTCGTCCATATCGGGCTCGAGTTCAAACGCCAGACGCGGCCCGCGCGAGCGGGCGTCACCGGTGTGCCGTCACCTAATTGATGCAGTGCGCGCGTCAAAGCGAGATGAACCATTGACAACGTCGCAGCCGCGCGGGCAGGCTGCGATCACGGCAACAACAAGACAGGCGTATCTTGCCAAGTCTCCATGCCGGTCGCATCGAGGCCGGACAATATCGTCGTCTCCCTGCCCGCGCCGTAGCGAAAGCTTCCGACGGCGTCGGAACACCACCAACGCCACGCCAGGTCTTCGCTGTCGGCTCGCCGCCGAACGATAATGGCGCCGGCAATTCGCGCTTGTCGCCTGCCTGCAAGCCCAATACCTTGAAGCAAATGCCCAGCCGCGCGGACGCCGCGACGAGCTGGCGACGGAACACTCATCAAAGGAGAATAGCATGACCCGCAAAGCGCTCTGGCTTTCGGCGACTTCGGCGTTTCTGGCAGTTTTTACCTTGGGCGCGCATGCCGAGGATCGCGTCGTCAACGTCTTCAACTGGTCGGACTATATCGACAGTTCGATCATCGACGACTTCACCAAGGAAACCGGCATCAAGGTCGTCTACGACACTTTCGATTCCAACGAGATCCTGGAAACGAAACTGCTCGCCGGCGGCAGCGGCTACGATGTCGTCGTGCCCAGCGGCAATTTCCTTGCACGACAGATCCAGGCGGGTGTGTTCCAGAAGCTCGACAAATCGAAACTGCCGAATATTTCCAACATGTGGGATGTTATTTCGGAGCGGACCAATGAATACGACCCCGGCAACGAATATTCCGTCAACTATATGTGGGGAACGGTCGGAATTGGCTACAACATCAAGAAAGTGCAGGCGGCACTTGGCTCCGACAAGATCGACAGCTGGGATGTTTTCTTCAATCCAGACACACTGAAGAAGCTCAATGATTGCGGCGTTCATGTGCTGGACTCGCCGGCGGACATGATACCGGCTGCATTGAAATATCTCGGTCTTGACCCGAACAGCACGTCTGCCGACGATATCGCCAAGGCCGAGGAGGCACTGCTCAAGATCCGGCCCTACATCCGCAAGTTCCACTCTTCCGAATACATCAACGCCCTGGCCAACGGCGATATCTGCCTGGCGGTCGGCTTCTCGGGCGACATCTTCCAGGCGCGCGATCGCGCCGATGAAGCCAAGCAGGGTGTCGAAATCGGCTACTCCGTGCCGAAGGAAGGGGCGCAGATATGGTTTGATCAGATGGCGATACCGGCCGATGCACCGCACGTCGCCGAGGCACACGAATTTCTCAACTACATGATGAGGCCGGAAGTGATCGCCAAATCATCAAATGCCGTTCTGTACGCCAACGGCAACAAGGCTTCGCAGCAGTTCATCGACAAGGCGATTCTGGAAGATCCTGCGATCTATCCCGACGCCGCGACTATGCAGAAGCTCTACACCGTTTCGCCTTACGATCCCAAGACCCAGCGCATCATCACCCGCACCTGGACCAAGATCGTCACCGGCCAATAGCAACCTGACCAGGGCCCGGCAGCCGTTGCCGGGCCGCTTTCTCATGAGGCAAGCAGCAGGACGGAGTGGGACATGAAATCGCTTGGCAGCATCCGCAGGGATTTTGCGCCATGGAACGATCCGAACGCCAAGCCATACATCCAGTTCGACAACGTCACCAAGAAATTCGGTGAGTTTACAGCGGTCAACAACCTGTCGCTGACCATTTTCGAACGCGAATTCTTTGCCTTGCTGGGGGCCTCAGGCTGCGGGAAATCGACGCTGCTCAGGATGCTCGCCGGCTTCGAGGAGCCGACCGCCGGCCGCATCCTGCTCGACGGCCAGGATCTGCGCGGCATTCCGCCCTACCGACGGCCGGTCAACATGATGTTCCAGTCCTACGCCTTGTTTCCGCACATGACGGTCGAGAACAACATTGCCTTCGGCCTCAAGCAGGAAGGCATGGCCAAGGCCGACATCGACAAGCGCGTCGCCGAGATGCTGAAGCTGGTCAAGCTCGAGCAGTTCGCCAAGCGCAAACCGCACCAATTGTCGGGCGGCCAGCGCCAGCGCGTTGCACTCGCCCGCTCGGTGGCCAAGCGGCCGAAAGTCCTGCTGCTCGACGAGCCGCTTGGTGCGCTGGACAAGAAGCTGCGCGAGGAGACCCAGTTCGAGCTGATGGACCTGCAGCAGAACCTCGGCCTCACCTTCGTCGTTGTCACCCATGATCAGGAAGAGGCGATGACGATGGCCGACCGCATCGCCATCATCGACAAGGGCGAGGTGATGCAGGTGGCGACGCCGGCCGAGGTCTACGAGGCGCCGGGTTCCCGCTTCGTCGCCGGCTTCGTCGGCAATGTGAATATGTTCGACGGCAAGATCGCGGCTGGCGAGGCCGGCAGCGCGAGCATCGATGCCGGCAACGGCATCACCATCTGGACCGAAAATGCCGGCAATGCCGCGGCCGGGACATCCGTCACCTTCGCCATCAGGCCGGAGAAGATCAAGGTGTCCTCCATAAAACCGGCCGGTGCCGTCAACGCCATCGAGGGCGAGGTCTACGACATAGCCTATCTCGGCGACATGACCGTCTATCACGTCAGGCTGAACGACGGTCAGGTGGTGCGGGCGAGCACCATGAACGCGGCACGTCTCACCGAGGACCCATTGACCTGGAACGACCGCGCCTGGGTTTCTTTCCGCCCCGACGCCGGCGTCGTCCTGACACGGTAGAGACTGATCATGTCCGCTGTCACTGCCGCAACAAGCTCTCCGGCAAGCGCTGCCGGCAAATCCGCCTTGGTCAGGCTGGGAGCGGCGTTCGTTAGCCGGCTCGTCATCATCATCCCCTACCTCTGGCTGCTGTTCTTCTTTCTCGTCCCTTTCATCATTGTCTTCAAGATTTCGCTGTCGCAGACGGCGATCGCCATGCCGCCCTACACGCCGGTGCTTGATTTCCGCAGCGGCATTTCCGGGTTTATTTCAGGATTCGGCGCACTGAATTTCGACAACTATACCTGGCTGACGCAGGATGCGCTTTACTTCAATGCCTATGTGACGAGCGTCATCGTCGCCGCCATCTCGACGGTCCTGACATTGCTGGTCGGCTATCCCATAGCCTATGGCATGGCGCGCGCCCCAGCGACGATTCGCCCGACCTTGCTGATGCTGGTGATCCTGCCGTTCTGGACCTCGTTTCTGATCCGTGTCTACGCCTGGATCGGCATCCTCAAGCCCGAGGGCCTGCTCAACCAGCTGCTGCTCGCCACCGGCATCATCAGCCAACCGCTGATCATCCTCAACACCTATACGGCGATCTTCATCGGCATCGTCTACTCCTATCTGCCGTTCATGGTGCTGCCGCTCTATTCGTCCTTGGAGAAGATGGACCATTCTCTGATCGAGGCCGCCAAGGATCTCGGCTGTCCGCCGACCAGCGCCTTTTGGAAGATCACCTTCCCCCTGTCGCTGCCCGGCGTCATCGCTGGCTGCCTGCTGGTGTTCATTCCCGCCGTCGGCGAGTTCGTCATTCCCGACCTGCTCGGCGGCTCGCAGACGCTGATGATCGGCAGGACGCTGTGGAACGAGTTCTTCGCCAACCGTGACTGGCCGGTGTCGTCCGCGGTTGCCGTCATCTTGCTGCTGCTGCTGATCGTGCCGATCATGCTCTTCCAGCGAGCCCAGGCGCGCGCCCAGGAGCAGGACCAATGAACGCGACCTGGAGCCGCTTCAACATCACGTCGATCGTGCTCGGCTTTGCCTTTCTTTACCTGCCGATCGTCCTGCTCGTCGTGTTCTCTTTCAACGAATCGAAGCTGGTCACCGTCTGGGGTGGCTTCTCGACGAAATGGTACGTGTCGCTGTTCCACAACCGGGGTCTGATGGACGCCACCTGGGTGACGGCCCGCGTCGGCGTCATCTCGGCAAGCGTGGCGACCGTGCTCGGCACGCTGGCGGCGCTCACCTTGACACGCTACACGCGCTTTCGCGGCCGGCTTCTGTTTTCCGGCATGGTGTTTGCGCCGCTGGTCATGCCGGAAGTCATCACCGGCCTGTCGCTGCTGCTGCTCTTCGTCGCCGTCGGCCTCGACCGCGGCTTTCTCACGGTGACGCTTGCCCACACCACGCTAACCATGTGCTTCGTTGCGGTGGTGGTTCAGTCGCGCCTGATCACTTTCGATCGTTCGCTGGAAGAGGCCGCGATGGACCTCGGCGCGCCACCGGTGAAGACCTTCTTCCAGATCACGCTGCCGGTCATCATGCCGGCTATCGTCTCCGGCTGGATGCTGGCCTTCACGCTGTCGCTCGACGATTTGGTTATTGCCAGCTTCACCTCGGGACCCGGCGCCACGACGCTGCCGATGAAGATCTACAGCCAGGTCCGCCTTGGCGTGACGCCGGAAATCAACGCAGCCTGCACCATCTTGATCGCGGTCGTCGCAGTTGGCGTGATCATCGCTTCGCTCGCAAACAAACGCCGCGAGGTGCAGCGCCAACGCGACGAGCAGGCCGCGCAGCGCGGTTGATGCTGCTGCTGCTTACTCTCCCGAAACGCCGCGGCTTATCGGCGAGATGAACGGCGTGCTCCAGGTGCCGCCGACGAAGAACGACGACTGATTGGGTCCCTGGCCGTTCGTCTGCGTGGCAGCCTGGCTCGGCTGGACGATGCCGCCGGACAGCGCCAGCCCGCGTCCGGCATAGGATGCGATGCCGGAAAGCCAGATCTTGTATTGCGCGGAATTCACCTCGGCCTTGTCGATGCGCGCCACGCCGTTCGAAATGCTCGCCTTGAGCTCGGCCCCGTCGATCGGCAGCGTTCCGTCCGAGACGTCGTCCAGCGCGAAGAATCCGCCCTGTTCGGTGTGCTTGAGGAACGCCGGCAGGTTAAGCCGGCTCAGCGCACCCGCGCCGAACGTCGCCGACAGCGAGCCATTGGCGTTTTCGAAAATCGAGTCCCAGGTTCTGCCAGGCCCCTTGAGGATGACCGAAACGGTTCCAGTGCCGATCGGCACCAGCCGCGTCATCCCGGCCGCGGTGCCGAAAGCGCCGCCGTCGATATCGGAAGCAAGCAGCCGGATCTCGACTTCCGTGCCGGCGGGCTTGCGGTCGAAACGGACGCTGCTCTGGACGTTGCCGCCAAAGGCGGATGCATCCGAGATGTCGAAGACGGCAAGGCCGTTCTTGACCTGGGCAGTGGCGGCGACGTCGGCAAGCTGGATGGCGCCGGCGGTGGCATGCGCCGCCGACAGCCTGAGATCGAGATTGATCCGGTCGGCGAAGCTTGTGTCGATTTCGCCCGGGCCGGTGCCGCCGGCGGATGGTACCGGCGTAAAGGCGGAGAGAAATGATCTGAGGTCGAGCGTATCGAAGGCAAGTGTGCCGGAGATCACCGGCAGTGCCTCACCATAGGTGAAGTCCAGCGCACCCATTCCCGGGTTGTTGTCGAGGGTCAGGGCCGTGTTTTCAAATTTGACGCGCCCGGCCGTCGCCGTGATCTTGCTTGAAACCGAGATCGAGCCGATTGCGGCACCGGGCGCGATGCCGGCCTGCGACCATTCGAGCACGCGTCGGAGCGAAGGTGCGGCGAATTTCGCCTGGCCGTCGAAATAGCCGTTCTCCGACATGCTGGCACGGCCGTCGAACGAAAAACTGGCCGGTGCCGCCTTGAAGGAAAATGTGGCCGGTGCTGTGCCGCCACCAAACAGCACGAGCGGGTTCGGCGATGCTGCGTCGATGGCAACACTTTCGCCGCGCCATATCCCGGTCGCCGACAGCGTCGCATTGCTATTCATCGCGGCCCAATTCGCCTGGCCGCTCAGGCTGCTCAATATCTCCTGGTCCTTGCCGCCGATGGCAGCCACTACGCGGCCGTCCCTGAACTCGACTGTGCCGAACGGATCTGTCGGCAGCTTGCCGAGATCCGGCTTGGCTGGATTTGTGTTGATCACCGCGCGGGCAGCATCGATCGAACGCGTAATGCGCCCACCGCTGGGAATCACAGGCAGGAAAAACCCGCTCGCGGTACGCTGAACCCGGATCGTCGGTCGTACCAGCCGCGCCGTCGAAAACACCACATCGCCACGCAGCGCCGCCATCGCTGAGAGGTCGACCTCGACCCGTTCGGCCTCGACCACGGGCGGCGCATCCGTCTCTGTCCATTGCGACAGCGTCACGTCGCTCAGGATCGCCCGGAAATTCGGCCAGACCTCGATACGCGGCGCGCCGTCGATGGTGACCCGGAAACCGCTCCACGCGCTCATTTCCCACGCGATACGGTCGCGTACGATGCGGGTCGAGGCGATCAACGGCAAGGCTGCGACAACCAGCGCGATGACGATGACGGCTGCGCCGATCGCCCATATTCCGCGTCGGATCAAAGGTGATGGCATATCGCCCCGTATGCTTCCATTCCGACAAAATCGCCCGACGGGTGTAACCGACGGCTGACGCATTTCAAGTCTTTATGGCCCGGCGATGGCATTTGCGCACACCCTGACCGGCGCGGTCCAACAAAATCTTGCTCTGCTGCATCGCGATATGCATAAGCGATGCAGCCTACGGAGAAACAATGATGGCTGACGACGCACCGCTCTGGATCCCGACGCAAGAGCAGATCGACGCGGCGCCGATGACCGCCTTCATGAATGCCGCGGCGAACATGGCCGGCAAGGTTTTCTCCTCCTATGCCGACCTGCATCGCTGGTCGATCGATGATCGCGAGACCTTCTGGAGCCTGGTCTGGGACTTTTGTGGCATCGTCGGCGACAAGGGCGAACGCGTGCTGGTCGATGGCGACAAGATGCCCGGCGCGACCTTCTTTCCTGAGGCAAAGCTGAACTTCGCCGAGAATCTCCTCAAGAAAACCGGGCTTGGCGACGCAATCGTCTTTCGCGGCGAGGACAAGGTCGAGCGGCGGCTGTCCTGGAACGAGCTGCATGCGCTGACCTCGCGACTGCAGCAGCTTTTCCTGTCGCTCAAGGTGAAGAAGGGCGACCGCATCGCCGCGATGATGCCCAACATGCCGGAGACCGTTGCTGCGATGCTGGCGGCCGCCTCGATCGGCGCGGTCTGGTCGTCCTGCTCCCCAGATTTCGGCGAGCAGGGAGTTCTCGACCGGTTCGGCCAGATCGAGCCTGTCGTGTTCATCGCGCCGGACGGCTACTGGTACAATGGCAAAGCGATCGAAGTCGCCGACAAGATCGCGGCCGTGGCGGGCAAGCTCGCCACCGTCCGTAAAGTCCTCATTGTCGACTATCTCGGCACCTCGCTCGACGTCGCCGCAACCATCGGCAAGGCGGCTGCGCTAGAAGAGGCGCTGTCACCCTTTGCCGCAAGGCCTGTCGCCTACGAAAGGCTGCCGTTTTCGCATCCGCTGTACATCCTGTTTTCATCGGGCACGACCGGCATTCCCAAATGCATTGTCCATTCGGCCGGCGGAACGCTGATCCAGCACGTCAAGGAAGAACGGCTGCATGCCGGCCTGCTCGACGGCGACCGCTTCTTCTACTTCACCACCTGCGGCTGGATGATGTGGAACTGGCTGGTGTCGGGCCTGGCATCGGGCGCCACCTTGCTGCTCTACGACGGCTCGCCGTTCTACCCGGACGGCAATGCGCTGTTCGACTTCGCCGATGCCGAAAAGATGACCTATTTCGGCACCTCGGCCAAATTCATCGATTCCGTGCGCAAGGCCGGCCTGAAGCCGATCCGCACGCATGATCTTTCCAGCGTGCGCACCATCTCATCGACCGGCTCGCCGCTATCGCCGGAAGATTTCCGCTTCGTCTATGAAGGCATCAAGAAGGACGTGCATCTGGCTTCGATTTCCGGCGGCACCGATATCGTCTCCTGCTTCGTGCTCGGCGTGCCGATCGAACCGGTATGGACCGGCGAGATCCAAGGGCCCGGGCTCGGCCTTGCCGTCGATGTCTGGGCCGATGACGGCCGCCCGCTCCGCCAGGAGAAGGGCGAGCTCGTCTGCACCAAGGCGTTTCCGGCAATGCCGATCGGCTTCTGGAACGACCCTGACGGCAGGAAATACAAAGCCGCCTATTTCGAACGTTTCGACGATGTCTGGTGCCACGGCGATTTCGCCGAATGGACCGTCCATGGCGGCCTGATCATCCATGGCCGTTCCGACGCCACGCTCAATCCGGGCGGTGTCAGGATCGGCACGGCGGAGATCTACAATCAGGTCGAGCAGATGCCGGAAATCCTCGAAGCGCTGTGCATCGGCCAGGATTTCGACAATGACGTGCGTGTCGTGCTGTTCGTGCGGCTGGCGGCGGGCGTTGAGCTCGATGCCGAGCTGGAAAAACGCATCCGCGCGAAAATCCGCACCGGGGCGAGCCCGCGCCACGTGCCGGCCAAGATCGTCGCCGTCAGCGATATTCCGCGAACCAAATCGGGCAAGATCACCGAGCTCGCGGTACGCGACATGGTGCACGGCCGCGCCATCAAGAACAAGGAAGCGCTCGCCAATCCCGAAGCGCTCGAGCTGTTCCGCAACCTGCCGCAGCTTGCCGACTGACCCCGGGATCCAAGGTAGGAGCTGTTTTGAGGTCTCCGGTATCGTTAACAAATTATCTCTTCGGAATTTACCTAGATTTCATGAGTGGTACACATTGGTAAATTTTCCGGCGTGCCGGTAAGGATTTGTTAAGGCCCGGCATCAATAGTCGTGCGTAACTTGAGGGAGAAATCCCGTTCCTCTTAGCCCCGAGAGGATCTGATTCGCTCAAGCCCCGTTGTGACAGCAATCCTATCATTCAAGGCGTCCTGTTGGACGCCTTTTTTCTTTGCGCAACCATAGCTAACCGGCGAGCACGCGGGTCGAGGGAAAGGCGACTTCGACCAGGGTTCCCTCGCCGGGCGTCGAGTTGATGGTGAACCGGGCCCGGTTCGCTTCGACCATCGCCTTGGTCAGCGGCAGCCCAAGACCCGTGCCGTCGCCACGGCCGCGCTTCAGCGCATTGATCTGCTTGAACGGCTTCAGCGCCTGCTCGATCTCGGACTGGCTCATGCCGATGCCGGTATCGCGCACGCGCATGACGACATCGCCGGAGATCTCGTAAGCCGTCGACACGATCACCTGGCCGCCAGCCTGCGTGTAGCGGACGGCGTTCGACAGGATGTTGAGCGCGATCTGCCGCACGCTGCGCAGATCGGCCACCACTTCCGGCAGCCGCGAGGCGAAGCTGGAGCGGATGATGACGCGTTCCCGGTTGGCTTGCGGCTGCATCATCGCCACGGTTTCGGCCAGTGTGTCGTTAAGCGACACCGCCTCATAGGCCATCTCCTGCTGGCCGGCCTCGATTTTCGAAATGTCGAGCAGGTCGTTGACCAGGTCGAGAACGTGGTTGCCCGAACGGTTGATGTCGCGCAGATAGTCGCGATAACGGTCATTGGCCACCGGCCCGAATTTCTCGTCGACCATCAGCTCGGAAAAGCCGATTATGGCGTTGAGCGGCGTGCGGATCTCGTGGCTGATGCGGGCCAGAAAATCGGTCTTCTGCGACGAAGCGCGTTCGGCGACTGCGCGCGCCTGGGTCAAGTCCTCTTCGGCCCGCTTCCACTGGGTGATATCGCGCACCACCGCACAGAAGCCGCTGTCGTTGGGCAGCCTGCCGATAGTCATGAACAGCGGAATGAAACGCCCCTGCGCCTCGCGCCCGATCACCTCGCGGCCATCGTTCATCACGCTTGCAACGCCGGGCTCCGACAACCCCTCGAGATAGTCACGCGCCGCGCGCTGGCTTTCGATCGCAAACAGCGAGACGAACGGTTTGCCGGTCACCTCGTCGCTGTCGAAGCCGAACAGCGCTTCCGCCGGACGGCTAATTGAACGGATCGTTCCGTTACGGCCGATCAGCACGACGCCGTCGGTGGCGGTGTCGATGATAGTGCGCATTTCGGCAATGCGTGCCTTGAGCTCGGAAACATCCGGCTGCGTTTGGTCTTCGGCGGCGCCATGTGGAATGGCTGCTGCCTCGTCGTCGCCGGAACGACGTACGACCAGCATCAGCGCCTTGCCGTTTCCCCAGGGCACGGAGCGTAAAATCGCATCGATCGGAAACTCCTGACCTTCGCGCGTTTTCAGCCGCAGAGCGCGGTCGCCGCCGTCCGAACTGCCGTCGTCGGCATAAGGGTCGGCAAACAGCGCGCCGAGCCCGCCGGCCTCGTCCAGGGAATTGAGCGTCGCATAGCCGGTCAAGCCGAGGAATTCGTCGTTCGCGTAATGCAGCTGATCGCCGGAATGGATAAGCACCGGCACTGGCAGCTTGCCGAGGATCGAGGTATCCGGCCCCGTGTTGTCCTCTCCGGCAAACGCCGACGGCACGAAGCCGTCGAGTTTGAGCGGTGGTGCCTGCGGCCGCTCGACGGGCGGCACCTGGCCGGCAGCATCGGCTGCGGCTGCGCTGTCCTCGGACCAATCCTCGCTGTCCTCGGCGTCACGGAAGTCTTCGGCCGTCATGCTGTCGTCGTCGCCATCCCGCGGCGCTTCGGCGACGATCGTTCGACGGTTCGTGCTGGGCTCAACGCCTTCCTGCGCCTCATCGCTGGGTTCGCGGTCGGCATAGTCGAGCAGCGATCCGGAAACAGGGCGTGTGACGGGTTCGCCGGCTTGCGCCTCTGCTTCCGCCTCATCCGGCTGCTCGCCGTCAAGTCGGGCGAGGTCCTTCTGGTCCTCGGCATCGGCCTCGGGCGGTTCGGCGGCAGCCGCCTCGCTTTCCGGACCTTGCGCCGGCATCTCACCCTTGTCCGCCAGCCCGGCTTCTTTCAGCTTTGGCTCGTCGGCCTTGCCGGCTGCCTCGACTTTCTCAACCGGCTTCTGCTTTCCGGCGCTGGGCTGCTCTTCGGCCGGGGTGCTGTCCTTCTTGAGACGCTCGCCAATCTCGCGAAACGCGCTGCGTTCCAGCGTCGACAGGCCCTTGTCGTTGGCCGGCTGCCGGTGCTCGGCCAGCCGGATCACCTTGTCGGCAAAGCGCCGCTCGGGTTTTGGCACGATGGTCAATGCCGGCACTTCGCCCCTGAACGGATCGGCGGGTTTAGGTGTCTCGGGGAGAGGTTCGACGGCTTTCGGCCCGATGGTCGCGGCAGGTTTCTCCTCGGCGACAAGGGCCATGCCGACGGCATCCGGATCGACCACCGCATCGCCGCTCCTGGCCACGCCGAAACCGCGAAAACCTTCGAAAACGCGGCTGCGGCTGTAAACCGGGAGCGCCGCCAGATCGACGGGTATCTTCAGATCGGTGCCGGCGACCGGCCACAGCACGGAGCGGCCGGACCAGGTGTCGCGCCGTTCGAGCAGGCCGGCAATCTCGCCAGAAGCATCGAGGCCATAGGCGGCCGAAACATCCTCGAAGCGGCGGCCGATCACGTCGGCGGCAGGCTTGCCGACGAGCTCGGCAAATTCCGGCGACAGGGCGCTGAAATGGCCCTCCGCGTCGGTACGCCAGACGAAACGCATGGGCGCGGCGGTGCGATCGATCGCCGAAGCGCGGTGTTCGGCCGGGGAGGCGGCTTTGGTGGCTTTTGCGGCGCTTTCCGGCGAAGTATCCGCGCTGGCTGGGGTCTCGACTTCGCCGGACACAGCTGCCCCGGGCGGGACCTGCGTGTCGTCGCCGGCATTGAAGTACCAATGGTCATGCTGCGTCGGCGTTTCGCCAACCGTGCGGTGATCGTCGGCCGCGTCGGCAGGTTCGTGCTCCGCCGATGCTGAGGTGCCTTCCATCGCTGCAAGGTCGATCTCCGCCGCGCCGCTGCTGGCGATCGGCTGCTCGTTGTCCTGGTCCGTTGGCTGGGGAAGATCGCCACCGCTCGGTGCCGCTGCCGCCTCGGTTTCCCCGCCGGCGCGTTCGCCATCGGGAGCCTCGCCGTCAAGCCGGTCCTCGTCGATCACCACCAGCAGGTGCCGCTCTTCCGTCAGCCGGGCAAGGCCCGCGGGATAGGAGCTGGACCCACCCGGAACCAGGCGCTTGACGATGCGGTCGCTCTCGTTCGCCACGTCGGCGACAAGCGCGGCCAGCGTCTCAGGCCGGATGCCGAGCGCCGAAAAGCCGTCCGATGCGGCGTCGATATTGCCCTTGGCATCGACAAAGGCGATGTAGTGGCCGTCTTCCGTAAAGCCACCGATGGCGCGGTCGGCGATCTCGGCCGCGCTGCGCGAGCCGGTCTGCGCCGCCGGCAGCGCCAGCATGATTGCTTCCTCGCCATCGGGCATGGTCACCGCGCTGGCCAGGAAACCGACGGCGCGGCTGGTCAGGCCGGTCGCCAGCCGGACCGTGATGGCACGGTCGCGGCCGATCTGCGGAAAACCGCTGGTTGCCATGATCTGGCGCCGGGCGATCAGCGGCAACCCTGCCGAGGCGCCGATGATAGCGCCGATGTCCGGATAGCCGAATACCGCCGCGCCGGGCCCGTTGGCCCAGATCACCTGCTCGAGATCTGCCGACAGAATGGCGATCGCGTCGCCTGCGGCGAAGCGCAGGCGGACGGCGTCGAGCACGGCGACGTCAAGGAAGGAGTAGTTTTCAGCCGGCATGCGCTTGGCGACCCTCACAGAGCGGGCAATTTGCGGTTAACGCTTTGTTAATAAAAGCCGACGGCGCGAAGGTCCACAAGTCATAGCGTGCAACCAGCGGAATCTCTAGGCGCGTGGTTAACGCCGCGAACCAAATATTTTATGGTGCGATGCAACAGATATGTTGCAATGCACAAAATTTGCCTTTATATTGCCATGATAGATGAACGAGACGGCATTTTGTCAAAGCCGCTGCCGCTGAAAAGGATGGAAAATGTCCAGGACCAAGACCGCTGAAACGATCGAAAACGTTGAATTCCCGAGCTTCGACGCTTCGAAGGCCACCGACCAGATCCGTGCCTTCGCCGAAAAGGGCGTTGAGCAGTCGAAAGAGGCCTACGCCAAGCTGAAGACCGGCGCCGAGGAGACCCAGAAGGCTCTGGAGTCGACCTATGAGACCGCCAAGTCCGTTTCCAGCGACCTGTCGCTCAAGACCATCGCCGCCCTGCGCGCCAATGCCGAAGCCGGCTTCTCGCATTTCGAAGCGCTGATCGGCGCCAAGTCGCTGTCGGAAGTCGTCGAGTTGCAGACCGCTTTCCTGCGCAAGCGCGTCGAAATGACCGTCGAGCAGGCTAAGGACTTCCAGGCGGTTGCTGCCAAGGCGGCCGAGGACGTATCCAAGCCGATCAAGACCGCCTTCGAGAAGGCCGTGAAAGAAATCAAGATCGCCTAATATTTGCGCACAGTTTGACGATGCATCAAAAGGTCGCATTTCGTCAGACAAATAGATGTGCGATATAGTCGTTCAAGTGAATACCCGGCGGGTGGAACCTCCTCCCTCTGCTCACCGGGGTGACCAGCCAGCACCTCCTCCCGCTGGCTCGTAACAGGAAAAGGCCGGCACCTCCTCCCGCCGGCCTTTTCTTTTGTCCGGCGGAAAATGACTCGATGCCGGAGCGAGCTTTTGCCTTGCCAAAAGCCTTGAATTAAACTCCGATAGCCCGTATGGACGCATCGCCGAACGACAGAGCGGGTCCCGAACGTTTCATCTCGATCCCGCTCAGGCAAACGTGCCGTTGTAGCTCAGATGGTTAGAGCGCCGGATTGTGGATCCGGAGGTCGCTGGTTCGATCCCAGCCAACGGTACCATTCAGCTTTCAGCCAGGTTTCTGACCAATAGCGCCGAGCGTTCACTACGATCCCGTAGCGCTCACCCGCGGTCCCGCGCCTGACGCGCGCCGCGCAGGTGATCCACGAGGGCTCTCAGCTTCGGCGCGATATTTCGTCGGCTTGGGAAATAGAGATAGAAACCCGCAAACGGCGGAAGATAGCCGTCGAGGATTGGCACGAGCTCGCCGCGGTCGAGCCAGGGGCGGAATGTATCGGCCATGCCGAACGTGATCCCGGCGCCCGCAACGGCCAGCCGGATCATCAGCCACATGTCGTTGGTCGTGATCTCGGGCGCGACTGCCACGTCGAACTCGCGCCCGTCCTCGCCGAACTCCCAGCGATAGGGCGAAACTCCCGGCGCCGGCCGCCAGCCGATGCATCGACGTGCCACAAGCTCGCGCGGATGGGCGGGTGCTCCGAACTTTTCGAGATAGCGCGGGGCGCAGACGGCCATCTGTCGCTGATCGCCCGATACCGGCACGGCAATCATGTCCTGCTCGATCACTTCGCCGAGCCTCACTCCCGCATCATAGCCTTCGGCAACGATGTCGAATTCCTCGTCGGTGACCACAATATCCAGATGCACCTCGGGAAATCTTTCTGCAAAGGACGCCAGCAATGGTCCTGACAGAAAGGCCTCTGCGATAGACGAAACCGCGATCCGCAGGCGGCCGCGCGGGCGGTCCAGCAACTCCGTGGTGGCTTCGATTGCCGCGTTCACGTCGGCGATCGCCGGTGCGACGCTCGCCAGCAGGCGCTCGCCCGCTTCGGTCAGGTTGACGCTGCGTGTCGTGCGCTGCAGCAATGCGATGCCAAGGCGCTGTTCAAGCCTGAGGATGCTCTGGCTGACCGCTGAGCGCGTCACGCCCAACCGGTCTGCCGCAGCGCGAAAATTGCGTTCCTCGGCCACGGTGACGAAGACGGCAATTGCATTGAGATCGATGTCCATTGGTTAGCCAAACTTACCATAGAGATTAACGGCGGGCGGCTTATCGCGACAATGCCATGGCTCTATCTCTGTCGCAACGGCAAGAAAGGCTTGATCCCCCGATCCAGGTCGATGCCGGCTGACCAAGGAGATACCCCATGACATCACTGCCTTCCTCCTGGAACCTGGATGGAAAGGTCGCTCTCGTGACCGGCGCGGCACGCGGAATCGGTCGTTGCACGGCGGAGCTGCTGCGTGCGCGCGGGGCCCGGATCGTGGCAAGCGATCTCAGCGACAGCGTACGCGAATTGGAAGCCGAGGATGTGGCAACGCTGGTCGGCGATGTCGCCGACGAGGACCTGGCCAGACGCTCGGTCGAACTCGCCGCGAAGCGCTTCGGACGACTGGATATCGTCGTGAACAATGCCGGTCGCACGCTCAACAAACGACTGACTGAGACCTCGGTCGACGACTATGACCGCATTCTGCAGATCAACGCGCGCGGCAGCTTCGTCACTGCCCGTGCCGCTGTGGAACTGATGGCCGCCGGCGGTGGCGGCGCGATCGTCAATGTCTCGTCGATCTCGGCGGTTGCGGCCTTCGAGACGCAGGCGGCCTATGCCTCGTCCAAGGCGGCTGTCGCACAGCTGACCAAGGTGATCGCGATCGAATACGGGCGCATGGGCATTCGCTGCAACGCCGTTGCCCCTGGCGTGATCGAAACCGACATCATGGAAGGCGTGGTGGAGAATGGCCGGGAGATGCTGCGCAGCTTCGGCGGCGCGCATCCAATCGGCCGGATCGGCCAGCCGCAAGAAGTTGCCGAGGCCATCGCCTTTCTTGCCTCGCCGGCGTCCAGCTTCATCACCGGGGCCTTGCTTCTGGTCGATGGCGGCTACACCGCCCAGTGAGCCCCCCAATAGGGCCGGCGCGCCGCGGGAGCTCACCCGCACCCAATCCCTTCACATCGTGAAAATAATCACAGACCAAAAGGATCATCTCGATGACCATGAACAGAGTTGTTCTGATCACCGGTGCCTCCAGCGGCATCGGCGCTGGCATTGCCCGCGAGCTTGGCGCGGCAGGTGCGAAGCTGATGCTCGGCGCACGCCGCACCGACCGCCTTGAAGCGCTTGCGGCCGAAATCGAGGCATCTGGTGGAACGGTTCGCGTGCGAGCGCTCGACGTCACCAGGAGGGCGGATGTCGCAGCATTCGCCGACGCAGCCCGGGCCGAATGGGGCCAGGTCGATGTCATCGTCAACAATGCGGGCGTCATGCCGCTGTCGGCCATGGCAGCCATGAAGGTCGACGAGTGGGAGCTGATGGTGGACGTCAACATCAAGGGTGTTCTGTACGGCGTCGCGGCGGTTCTGCCCGAGATGACGGCACGCGGCTCCGGTCACATCATCAATATCGGTTCCATTGGCGCACTGGCCGTCTCGCCCACGGCTGCCGTCTATTGCGCAACGAAATACGCTGTCCGCGCGATTTCCGATGGGCTCCGCCAGGAGAGTGACGATATCCGCGTAACCTGCATTCATCCTGGCGTGGTGGAAAGCGAGCTGGCGAACACGATCTCCGACGAAGCCGCTGCCGCCGCCATGAAAAGCTGGCGTGCTATTGCACTGAAACCCGATGCCGTCGCCAGGGCAGTGCGCTATGCAATCGAACAGCCCGACGATGTCGACGTCAACGAGATAGTCGTGCGTCCGACGAAGGCGGCGCATTGATGCGATCCACTTTGGCCGCAGTGCTTACGGGTATTGCCGTTGCTGTAGCTCCAACCGGCCTGACCCTTCCTGCAACTCCAATCCTTGCGGAGGAACCAATGACGCACCAAGCTCATCCCTATGTCGGAATGTGGGTCACCGAGGATCGCCATATCAGGCACGAACTCCTGGCGAACGGCCGTTATGACGAAGCGCGCGGTGACCGCGAAAGCGCCTACCGGGGACGCTATGAAGTGCACGGCAACCACATAGAATACTGGGACGATACGGGCTTCACCGCGGATGGTGAGTTCGTCGAAGGCGTCCTCTATCATGCCGGCATGATCCTTTACCGCCAGCGGTAGAGAGCCACCCTGAGACAAGCACTTCAGGGTTTCCACAAGACGCTATTGCATGCCTTGCATGAGGCGCTCGGCAGCTTGCACGGCAAGGCCCGTCACACCACATATCTCCCAGCAAGCGCGGCGGAAAGAAGCAGGACCGCAAGCAGAGTCGACATTGCAAATGGTTATCACTATATAGCGGCGGCTTTGACGGCTCGCCTCTTACATGGTGCCGGCGAGAGCGCGGTAAATGTGCTAGTCATTGCGACATCTATTGTGATCTAAAACGGCTTGAAAACCGACAAAAAGCAAATAGAAACAATAGCGCGGGTCGAACGAGTTTCCTCGAGAGAATCAGTCCTCAAGAACTAGAACGTGCTCCTTGAACCCTCCATTCCCTTCGGCTCTGTGGACCTCGGACAAGTTCGGCTTGCCGGGCGAAGCCGACTCGGCTCGAATGGCAGCACGCATCTTTTCGAAGATGCCGACGTTTATGATTACCAACCGGCATAGCCGCTAGGGAAACAGCAGTATGAGTGAACACGCAATCGAGTTCTTGCGCGGGTGGATTGGCGAAAAAGTCCACTGCCAGCCCTCGCCAGCCAGGATCGAGAAGCAGGCCGAGACCCTCGCCAGGGAATGTGCGGCCAAGGCCGCCGAAGCCGGCATACCCCTGGAGGATATCCAGGAAGAGGTCGGCGACATTCAGGAGCTCATTGCTTCGAGGCTCGAAGAGGCGGCCGAGGCCGACCAGGACGAGCAGAATTCCAACAAGCCTGCCGGCTGACGGACCGCCCCCCGGCAAAACCTGCCGGGCGAACATTGCCTGTCTGATGCAGTTGCGCGGTCTTATCGCCGCGCAGCTTTGCCAAATCTCTCCTCGAGCCATGCTTCCGGCAACGCTGGCACGAAATTGTCGTCGCGCCCGGTCATGTCTTCATTGGCGACCAGAGCATTGAGGATTGCCTCTTCCACGCTCTGAACGACGGCGTCGAAGAACGGGTTGATGTCGGCATCCGGTATATAGCCGGCGCTGACCAGCTTGCCGGCCGCGCCGCGCGCCGCATCGGCATTGGCCGTGCTGAAGGCCAGAAAAATATCGCCGGATGAATTGTATCCATAGCCGCCGGTCAGCGCGACGCCGAGCGGCAGGCGTTTCGCCAGCCGTTTCAACTGGTGCGGCATGAATGGCGCGTCGGTGGCGACGATCGCGATGATCGAGCTCTTTTCCGCTCGCGGCGTGTTGTCCCGGGTCGCCGGTTCGGCGAGTTCCGCTCCGGCTCTGATGCCACGGATCACGAGGTTCCGCCGTGCACCGAAATTCGACTGGACGAAGCAGCCGATCGTGAAACGCTCTCCATTCCAGTCGACGCTGCGCGAGGATGTGCCGGACCCTGCCTTGAAGCCGAAGGTGATCATGCCTGCGCCGCCGCCGACGCTGCCCTCTTCGATCGGCCCGCTTTCAGCCGTTTCGAGCGCGGAAAACACGTGCTCGAAGCTCACATGGTGGCCGTTGATATCGTTCAGGAAGCCGTCGTAAGTCTCGCCCGCCACCGGCAGCGCCCAGGCGCTGTCGAGCGATTGCGGCAGCACCGCCTGCATCCAGCGCAACGTTGCGTCGCGGCTGACGCCGCAGGAATGCGTGTTGGTGATGGTGATGGGAAGATTGAACGCTCCAAGTTCCTCTATCAGATGCGAGCCGGTCAGTTCGCCATTGCCATTGGCGCTGAACATCCCGGCGAACGCCGGGACGGCCAACTCGCCTCTGGGCCGTGGCAGGATCGCGGTCACGCCGGTGCGTACCGGACCCTTGCCGACGACGAGCGGCCCATCCCCTGAGATCAGTGTCGTATAGCCCACCGTCACGCCAGGCACATCGGTGATGGCGTTGAAGCGGCCCGGCGTTCCATCGAATGGGATCGCGAAGGCGCGGGCGCGCAGTTTGCCCGAGGGCATTGCAAGGTGCGGGTCGGTCATTTCACCCTCAAAGAAGTCTTGGTCACCCTCAGAAGAGCGAACCTTGGCCGCCCGGCGCCTTGAGCTTGGCCGCGGGCTTCGCAACCGTCTTCGGCCGCATCGTGCCACTGATGGCGACTGCATCGGCGGTGCCGTCGGCGAACTCCAGTGAAAGCGCCATCCCCGACACAACTTCTGCCGCGTGCTTGACCACGGCGCCGTCCACATCCTTGACCAGCGCGAAGCCTCGCGCCAGCACGGCCTTGTGCGAGAGCGTCGCCAGCAGCCGGTCGGCCTGCGTCAGTTTTCCACGCAGGCGGTCCAGCCGTCTTGAAATCGCCTGGTCCTGCCGCCGTGTCAGTGCCAGCAGTGCATCGCCTTGCAGTTTCTGCCGTCTGGCGATGGGCGCCGGTGACAGTCTGGTCGCCGTGCGTGAAAGCCGCGCCCGACGCTCGCGCACGATGGCGAAGAAAGCCGCTTGCGCACGGGCGAGGTCGCGGCGGGTCAGCGTGCGGGCTTCGTTCATGCGCCGCGACAAGGTCGCCGGCGTCAGCCGCTGCCCCAGAAGCCTGGCTCGCTTGCGCTCGACGCTGACCGACAGCGCCCGGCCGAGCCGGCTCGTCGCCTCGTCGAAGCGCCGCCGCGGCAGCGCCAGCAACTGGTCGGGCGAGGGCAGCGCCCGGGCGGCCGCGCGTGCCGCCTGCCGCTTGCGTTCGAAATTGCGCGACAGTGCGGTCTTCAACCGCGCGCCAAGGCCGGCAAGCGTCGCTTCGAGGTCGACCTTGACCGGCACGGCGATCTCGGCGGCGCCTGTCGGCGTCGGCGCCCGCACATCCGCAGCCAGATCGATCAATGTCCAGTCGGTCTCGTGGCCGACCGCGGAAATCACCGGAATACCCGAAGCGGCGACGGCCCGGGCGAGCGCTTCGTCGTTGAAGCCCCACAGATCCTCCAGGCTGCCGCCGCCGCGTGCCACGATCAACAGATCGGGCCGCGCGATGGCGCCGTCCCATGGCAGTGCGTTGAAGCCGTTGACGGCAGCGGTCACTTCCGCACCCGCCGTCTCGCCCTGCACCCGCACCGGCCAGACCAGCACGTGCAGTGGAAACCGATCCTTGATGCGGTGGATGATGTCGCGGATGACGGCGCCTGTCGGCGAGGTGACGACGCCGATGACGCAGGGCATGAACGGCAGCCTGCGCTTGCGCGCCGCATCGAACAGGCCTTCGGCCTGCAGCCGGCGCTTGCGCTCGTCCAGCAGCGCCATCAGCGCACCGGCACCGGCCGGCTCGAGATTGTCGATAACGATCTGGTAGTTCGACTTTCCGGGATAGGTGGTGAGCCGGCCGGTGGCGATCACCTCCATGCCTTCCTCCGGACGGAATTTCAGCCGGCTCATTGTGGTCTTCCACACCACGGCGTCGAGCCGCGCGCGATCGTCCTTCAGGCAGAAATAGGCATGGCCGGAGGAATGCGGTCCGCGATAGCCGGAAATCTCGCCGCGCACCCGTACATTGCCGAAGAGGTCCTCGACCGTACGCTTCAGCGCGCCGGAAATCTCGCTCACCGTATATTCGGTAGCGTTGGTGCGTGATTCGGATGCTGCGTCGCTCATCGGCCGATTGGGGGACGATTGCTGGCCGGCGTCAAGGCGGCCGTGTTCGATGTCCGCCCCAATCGCGCGATCACCAGCCCGGCAGGATCTGGTTCGGCTTGGTCCGCTTCATCTTGGCGAAGGCGAGGGCGGCGAAGTCGAACGTGCCGGTCTCCTCGCCGAGTGGCACGGAAATATTGTCGAGGCTCTCCGAAATGTGGCGCGCAAGCGCGTCGACGATCTCCGGCCGCGAGGTCTGACCGCGCATGATGCCGATGCGGCAATCGGGCAGGGCGCCGAAACCATCGGCCTCGCCCAGCACCCGCATGCCGGGCCGCAGGGCGCATTCCGGCAGCACCGAGATCGCCAGGCCGGAAAGCACCGCGGCGGCGATGACGGTGGCAGAGAAGCTGGTGAACAGGATGCGATAGTCGCGGCTCTGCTGATCGAGCACGTCGGCGGCGGCCCGCCGCCAGATGCAGTTCGGCCGGCCGAAGGCCATCGGCAGGATCGGCTGCTCATGCGTCGCATGGTTGGCCGAGGTAACCCACAGCAGCGGTTCGCGCCGCACCACTTCCGACTGGCCGCGCGCGTCGTTGTGCGTCACCAGCGCCAGGTCGAGATTGCCTCGCTTGATGTGTTCGACCAGTCCCGGCGTCGGTTCGCAGATAACGGTCAGTTCGACATGCGGGTTGGAACGGGCAAACCGCGCCATGATCTCTGGCAAGAAGCGATCGGCATAATCGTCCGGCGTGCCGATGCGGATGGTGCCTTCGAGCCGGCGGTCGTCGAAGGCGGCCAGTGTTTCCTTGTTGAGATAGAGCAGCCGCCTTGCGTAGGAGAGCAGTCTGTCGCCTTCCTCGGTCAGCCTGTTGGTGCGGCCGTCTTTTTCGAACAGCGGCTTGCCGATCCGTTCCTCCAGCCGCCGCATCTGCATCGACACCGCAGACTGGGTCCGATGCACCGCTTCCGCCGCGCGGGTAAAGCTGCCGGTGTCGACAATCGAGATGAAGGTCTGCAACTGATCGAGATCGAGCGGCGCTTTCATTGGCCTAATCCATCATTGATGCTGATGCTAAAGATTAGAAACATTCGTTGGATTAATCAATCGCGCCATGGCAAATTCCGATTGTCCACATGAAGCGAATGCATGTCGCCCAAAAGTGGGCACCGGTTTTGGGGCGACGACATGCATCATCTTAGATGAATCGAAGCCGGAATGGCCGCTGTCGCCAGCGCCCGATCGACCGGTTTCGCCCGTTCGAATGTGAAGGAGACCGACATGGCTACGTTTGATTTCGCTACCGAGACCTCGCGCATCACCTCGCGTCCGGCCGTTGCGACGCGCGTGGCCAATGCCGCTGCCAATGTTTACCGCGCCTGGAAAAACCGCCGCGCCTTTTATCGCCTCGGCGAGATGTCGGATGCCGAGCTCGCCGACATCGGCCTGACCCGCGCCGACCTGCACGTCGCTGTCGGTGTACCCTTTGGCCGCGATCCGACAGAGAGGCTTCGCGTCATCGCGGTCGAGCGCGCCGAAACGATCGAGGATATTGCCCGCAAGGTCGTGTGATCGCGTGGGTTTCGCCGTTCGGGCGCGTTGAACCTTTTTGAGGCACGACGCCACCAAGTTACGCAGGCTCCCCACTCCCTGCCGGATCCCCCCCGGCCAGCCTGCGCGCTGCCCGGTCCTCCCAGGACCGGGCTTTCTTTTTTGGGCGGCACTGATGATTGGTTGCCGGTATCTGGTCTAGCGCCGGCCCATGCCCTGCTTGAACTGGTCGAAGATCGACTCCATGCCTTTCTGGTAGTCGTCGCGCTGCTGGGCGCCTGTCTCGAACATCTTGCCGAACAGGTCGTCAAACGGATTTCTCGGCCTGCCGCTCGGATTGGCCTGCGGCTGCGGCGCCTGGGGTTGCTGCGGCGCCTGACGCGGCTGAGACTGCGGTGCGCCACCGCCGAACATGTCCTGCAGTACCTTGCCGAGCGGATTGTCACCATAAGGGTTCTGTGTTTGCTGGGGTTGGTTCTGCGGCTGCTGTGGCTGTGGTGCACCGCCGCCGAACATATCCTGCAGCACCTTGCCGAGCGGATTGTCACCATAAGGGTTCTGCGTCTGCTGCGGCCGGCTTTGCGGCTGCTGCCCGCCGCCGAACATGTCCTGCAGCACTTTGCCCAGCGGGTTGTCGCCGTAAGGGCTCTGCGTCTGTTGCGGCTGCTGTGCGCCGCCGAACATGTCCTGCAACACCTTGCCGAGCGGGTTATCCGTGGGGCCTGCAGGCTGAGGGGCCGGCACCTGGCCGCCGCCGCCCGCCTGCCGCATCATCTGCTCGATGAGCTCGCCAAGCGGATTACCGCCACCGCCTGCCGCATGCATCTGCCCGCCTAGCTGGTTGGTGGTCTGCTTGAACAGCCCGCCCATCATCATCGAGGCGATTGCCGGCAGCATCTGCTGCAACACCTGCTGGCTGACGCCGCTCGCCTGCGCGGCCTGGTTGGCGACGGCCCGCGACAGGTCCTTCGAGCCGAACAAATGGCCGAGAATGCCGTTGCCTTCATTGAGGCCCTGCGGCGAGAAGGCCCGGCTTGCATCGTCGAAATATTTGGCGTGCTGGCCGCTGGCCATCGCCGTCATGAAGGAGCCGAGCCCGTAAGGGTCCGCCGTGTTGCGCTTCAGCCCCTGCGAAAAGGCCGGCAGCAGCGCCGCGACCGCCGCCTGCGTCTGTTGCTGCGAAAGCCCGAACTGCTGGGCCAGCGCCTGCATGCCGTTGCCGTTCTGGGCCTGCGCCAGAATATCGAACAAGGAAGGCATTGATTTCTCCTCCGGGAAAATCCTCGTTGGAGAAGCCTAGTTCGTTTCCATCACCGATTGAAGCGAATTTGCCGGACCATCGGCCAAGCGGATAGCGAAGCGTTAATACGCGTATTCCATGAACACCGGCTCGATCGAGCCGCCCCAGCGTGTGTGGTAGGCCGAGAGCATCTCTTCGGCGCTGGTGGTGCCGCGCGCGACGACCTCGTCCAGCGTGTTGAGGAACGAGGTCTCGTCATAGCCGTCGCGGTTCTTGCGGCCGCGGTTCTTCAGTCCCATGCGCGAGATGACGAGCACGTCGCGGGCGATCTCGCGCAATGTCGTGTTGCGGAAGGGCGCCGAGATGCCCTGTTCCGGCACCGCGTTGCGCATTGCCAGCACTTCGTCGTAGCTCCAGCTCGAGGTCAGCGCCTCGGCCGCGTCGAGCGCAGCCGCATCGTAGAGCAGCCCGACCCAGAAGGCCGGCAGCGCGCAGATGCGCCGCCACGGCCCGCCATCGGCGCCGCGCATTTCGAGAAAGCGCTTCAGCCGCACGTCGGGAAACAGCGTTGACAGATGGTTCGCCCAGTCGCCCATCGTCGGCAGCCCGTCCGGCAGGTCGTTGCGGGCAGCACCCGCCATGAACTGGCGGAAGGTGATGTGCGTCATGTCATGGTACTGGGCGTCGCGGATGACGAAATACATCGGCACGTCGAGCGCCCATTCGACATAATCGGCAAAGCCGAAATCGGGCGAGAAGCAGAATTCGAGCAGGCCGGAGCGCTGATTGTCGGTGTCGCGCCAGATCTCGCCGCGCCAGCTCTGCAGGCCGTTCGGCCGGCTTTCGGTGAAGGGCGAGTTGGCAAACAGCGCCGTCGACAGCGGCTGCAGCTTCAGCGACACCTGCATCTTGCGGCGCATGTCGGCTTCGCTTTCGAAGTCGAGGTTCACCTGGATCGTGCAGGTCCGGTACATCATGTCGAGACCTTTGGTGCCGACCTTGGGCATGTAGCGGGTCATGATCTCGTAGCGCGATTTCGGCATCTTCGGCGTCTCGGCCAGTGACCATTTCGGGCTGCCGCCAAGGCCGAGAAAACGAATGCCCATCGGTTCGGCGATCTCGCGCACCTGCGCCAGATGCGCATTGCCTTCGCGGCAGGTCTGGTGGATCGTCTCCAGCGGCGCGCCGGACAGCTCGAACTGGCCGCCGGGCTCCAGCGAGATCGCGCCCTGGCCGGTCGGCTCGACCAGGCCGATGATGCGGCCGGCATCCATGATCGGGTCCCAGCCGAGTTTGTCCTGCATGCCTTCGAGGATGGCGCGGATGCCGCGCTCGCCGCCATAGGGCACCGGCGCATTGCCGTCGACATAGAACGGGAATTTCTCGTGCTCGGTGCCGATGCGCCATTTGTCGCGCGGCTTGTTGCCTTCGGCCAGATGCTCGACGAGTTCGTCGACGCTTTCTATCGGCCGGAAGTCGGTTGTATCGCGCGCCATAGGAGCCCTCCGCACATGACCCTGAAAATCGGCTTCGATTTTCGGAAGGGATCAGGTGCCCAATCAAATGCTACAGCGTCCTTTACGCGCCCGAAAGGACACGCGGCCACTGCCGGCGCTAGATGGACGAAATGTCAGTAGCCGATCAAGCGAAAAATCCTGAGCCAGCGGGTAATTGGAATTGATCACCAATCGCCGATTGTCGCCTGGATCAGCGCCAGTGCCGCCACCGCCGCCGTATCCGCTCGCAGGATGCGCGGCCCGAGCGGAATCGCGGTAACGAAAGGCAGCGCTCTCAGCATCTTGCGTTCCTCGTCGGAAAAGCCGCCCTCCGGTCCGACCAGCAGACCGAGCTTTCTCTCCCGCACCACCTGCAATGCCGGCAGGGGATTGTTGGTCGATGCATCCTCGTCGCAGAAGATCAGCCGCCGCTCCCGGTCCCAGCCTGCCAGCAGGCGTTCGAATTTTTCCGCTTCGCGCAGCTCCGGCACCGCCAATATGCCGCATTGCTCGGCCGCCTCGACGACATTGGCGCGCAGGCGCTCGATGCCGGGTTTTGCCACTTGTGTATGCTGGGTGATGACCGGCTGCAGGATGCCGGCGCCCATCTCCACCGCCTTTTGCACGAGGTAGTCGAGCCGCCCTTGCTTCAGTGGCGCGAAGCAATAGACGAGATCGGGCAACGGCGGCTGCGGCCGCTGCAATGCCAGCAACTTCAGGCGCAACGCCTTCTTCGACTTCGCCGCGATCGCCGCCGACCATTCGCCGTCGCGCCCGTTGAAGACCAGAATTTCGGCGCCTTCGCCGAGCCGCAGCACGTGCGAGAGATAATGGCTCTGCTGCGGGCCGACGTCGAACTCGATGTCCGGTCCAAGCCCGTCCGGCACGAACAGCCGCTGCATCTTGTAATTGGCGCGCATCGCCGAGGAATGCGGCAACGTCACCCTCGGCGTCAAGCCTCGGCGGAAGGATGCCAGACAGGCTCGTAGCCTTCCTGCAGCACCGAAACAGTTGTCGCTGGCGTGACCAGGCGGATTGGACTGTCGGTAAAACCGCCGAACCCCACCGGTTCGCCATAACCGCCGAAACTCCAGGGCAGCGCGGCGCCGTCAAACAGGACGTACGCCCTGTTTCCTGACGAGATCATCGTGCCGTCCGGCAAGTCCGCAAGCGCTTCCGGTTCCAGTCTCGTCGCCCGCCCGCCCGATGCCAGCCGCTCCTTGTGCAGGCGCTTGTCGAGCTGCGGCGCACGTGGCTCGGCAATGCCGAAGGCGTCGCCGAAACGCCGGACAAAATCCCTGGCCCGCTCGCGCCGGCAGAAGAAGCAGGGACGGTGGCCGGCGGCAAGCGCCGTCACCTCGTCGAGGAAAAACAGCTCGGTCCAGCCGGCCTTGCCGCCAGCCCGGTTGCGCCCCATCGGCTCGCGCCGCACGTTGCCGAATTCGCAGACGCAGATGATCCAGGCTTGCAGCGCCCAGCGCTTCTTCAACAGCGTTCTCGTCTCGGGGTCGTGAATGATGCCGCGATTGCCCATGAACAGGCCGCGCTCCGGCACGGCATGGATGGTGCCGAACGGGTCGATCCGGTTTTGCAGTGGCATAGGCGTTCCCTGTTGGCTGCAATGCTGGCGCCATGATATCGCTCGTTGCATCAATTTCATGTCAGCAGGTTTCGATGCGGGTCTTGGTTGTCCAGAACTTCGACAATGAGGGCCTTGGCCAGATCGGCGCGGCGCTTGTCGAGGCGGGTGCCGCTATCGACCTGCGCCGTCCCTACCGCGGCGACGCGCTGCCGCAAGATAGCGGCGGGCATGACGCCATGGTGGTGCTCGGCGGCGCGCAGAATGCGCTGGACGACGAGCTCTGTCCTTATTTTCCGGGCCTGCTCGACCTGACGCGCGACTTTGCCGAGAGGGATCGCGCGGTGCTTGGTATCTGCCTCGGCAGCCAGTTGGTCGCGCGCGCCTTTGGCGGCGAGAACCAGATCGGCGGCGCATCGGAGTTCGGCTGGCACGAAGTCGCGCTCACCGCGGCGGCGCAGGCCGATCCGGTGCTCGCTGCCTTGCCTGAAAAATTCCCGATCTTCGAATGGCACGACGACACCTTTGTCTTGCCCGAGACTGCCGTGCGGCTGGCCGGCAACGCCGTCGCCGAGAACCAGGCGTTCCGCATCGGCCGCGCCGTCTACGGCTTCCAGTTTCATTTCGAGGCCGACCGGCCGATGGTTCGCGACTGGAGCACGTCCTTCGCACCGCTGATCGCCGAACGCCATCCGGATTGGGCCGTCCGGCTCGACGACGAAATGGCCCGCAACGGACCGCAAGCCGATGCCGCCGGCCTGGCCATCGCCCGCGCCTGGGTGGCGACGATCTGACGGCCCATATAGTCAACGTATTTGGCGACGTTGCATATTTGGCACGCGGCGGCAAATCCGCCGGGGATAACGCGTTTCATCCTTGGCCTGTGTCTGTCCGCCAGCCTAAAAGGCGCGCGCTCTGCATCTTGCGTGCAACCGCGATGAACCTTTCCTGTGACCCGCGCGACACACCGCCGATACAGAACATGCCTAGAAGCGCGAAACCGTCCGACATTTGCGACGTATTTTGCGTTTCAACGCATTGGTAACCCGCTCGTGCATAGATGCAGGAAGCTCAACAAGAGATGACGTCCGTGAAAGCAGCCTTTTTGTCCTTTGTCATGTTGTCGGCTATCGTCTTGTGCGGCCTCGGCATTTATTCCGCCGACGCGGCCAACGACCACAATGCCGTTGACGGCTACGGCGTCACCGCCGCGCTTCGCTAGCCTCTCTGCTCATAATCCGACGCGTTTCCTACGCCCGCTCACCCGTCACTGTCAGGACATGCTTGTCCGCGCCGTCCACCACGAGCGCGGTGAGGTGTCCCGACTGCCAGGCGAGGGTGTCGACATTGACGCGGTTGCCGGTGATTTCGGCCTTGGGCACCGGCGTATGACCGTGCACCACGATCTTCGGATGAAGGCCGGTGTGATCGTGGAAGACCTCGCGGATCCAGATCAGGTCCTGCCGGCTCTGGCTTTCCAGCGCAACGCCGGGCCGGATGCCGGCATGGCAGAAGAAGAAGTCGCCGAACGTCACTGAGAAGGGCAGCGAGCGCAGGAACTCGACATGGTTCTGCGGCACCGCCTCGACCAGTGCGGCGTGCCCTTGCCGCAGTGCCGCATCGGCGCGGCCAAACCAGGCGCTGCTCCCACCGAGCGAGACACCATACGATAGCGCAGTCTGGATGCCGCCATAGCGCATGAACAGCCCGTCCGGATCGGGGACATCGAGAAAATCGAGAAAGCCGAGATCATGATTTCCGGCGAGCATCAGGTGACGCGGATCGCGTCTTTGCGCGTCGATCAGGAAATCGATGACGCCCCTGGAGTCCGGGCCGCGATCGACATAGTCGCCGAGATGGATCACGCGCCAATCGGCCGACAGCCTTTGACCGAGCTCCGCCTCGATCCGCCGGTGCATGGCGGTCAGCAAATCGAGCCGGCCGTGCACATCGCCGATCGCATAGAGGCGCATGCCTTGCGGTCCGCGCGCCTCGTAGAAACTGATGCCGGGCTCCGTCAATGCCTGCGTCGCCTCCATCATCATGCCGTCACGGGACTTTAGCGCCGAAGCTGATCCTTGCCCATGTCGGTGACCAGACGCTTTCCGCACAGAGCCAGCGTTATGTCCATCTCCTTGCGGATGATTTCCAGCGCCTTGGTAACGCCTTCCTTGCCGAGTGCGCCGAGGCCGTACAGGAAAGGCCGGCCGATATAGGTGCCCTTGGCGCCGAGGCACAGTGCCTTGAGCACGTCTTGGCCGGAGCGGATGCCGCCGTCCATATGCACCTCGATCGTGTCGCCGACGGCGTCGGCGATCTCTTCCAGCGCCATGATCGACGACGAGGCGCCGTCGAGCTGGCGGCCGCCATGGTTGGAAACGATGATCGCGTCGGCGCCCGTTCTGGCCGCCATCAGCGCATCTTCCCTGTCGAGTATGCCTTTCAGGATCAGCTTGCCGCCCCAGCGCTCCTTGATCCAGGCGACGTCCTTCCACGACAGATGTGGATCGAACTGCTCCTTCGTCCACGACGACAGCGAGGCGAGGTCGCCGACGCCCTTGGCATGGCCGACGATGTTGCGGAAGCTCCGGCGCTTGGTCCCGGCCATGCCGACGCACCAGCGTGGCCTGGTCGCCATCTGCCAGATGTGCTTCGGCGTCATCCGCGGCGGTGCCGAAAGCCCGTTGCGGATATCCTTGTGGCGCTGACCGAGGATCTGCAGGTCGAGCGTCAGCACCAGCGCCGAACATTTCGCCGCTTTTGCGCGATCGATCAAATCGAAGACGAAGTCCTTGTCGCGTAGCACATAGAGCTGGAACCAGAACGGCTTCCTGGTCACCGACGCGACATCCTCGATCGAGCAGATGCTCATTGTCGACAGCGTGAACGGCACACCGAATTCTTCCGCCGCCTGGGCCGCCAGCATCTCGCCGTCCGGATGCTGCATGCCGGTCATGCCGGTCGGCGCCAGCGCCACGGGCATCGTCACCTTCTCGCCGATCATGGTCGATTCCAGCGAGCGGTTGTCCATGTCGACAAGCACGCGCTGGCGGAACTTGATCTTCTGGAAATCCTCTTCGTTGGCGCGGTAGGTGCTTTCGGTCCAGGCGCCGGAATCGGCATAGTCGAAGAACATCTTCGGCACGCGGCGGCGCGCCAGGTCCTTGAGGTCGGCGATGGTGAGAATGCTGCTCATGGATCTTTTTTCCGCTGGTTCTTCGCTGGTTCGTCGTTGAATTTTCTGGGCGGTGCCTACGGCTGTTTTCTTGCCGGCTCGCCGCCACCGGGCTCGGAGCGCTGCCTGAGCCTCAGCCGCGACACGCGCTGCCAGTCGCCGCTGCGCTCGGCCTCGGCCATCGATCGTTCGACGTAGGAGATGTGGTCCATCGCCGCCTGCCGCGCCGCAGCCGGATCGCCGCCCTTGACCGCGGTGTAGATCGCCCGGTGCTGCGAAAGCAGCGCCTCGCGCGCGCCCGGCACGTTGAACACCAGCCGCCGGTTCTGGAACACGCCTTCCGACAGCAGCCGATAACAGGAGCGCAGCGTGTGCAGCAGGATGATGTTGTGCGCGCATTCGCAGATCGCGTGATGGAACTCGACGTCGATTTCCGCCTCGTCGTCGAAATTGCCGGTCCGGTGCGCCTCGTCCATACGTGCCATGATGCGGTCGAGCAGGGCCAGATCGTCCGATGTGGCACGCCGCGCCGCATATTCGGCCGCCACCGCCTCGATCTCCCGGCGGTACTCCAGATAGTCGGTCACCGCCTTGCGATGCATCGAGATCAGGTCGGTCACCGGCTTGGTGAACAGCTGGCCGATGACATCGGCGACATGGGTGCCGCCGCCTGGCCGTGTCGTCAACAGCCCGCGCCCTTCCAAGGCTTTCAAGGCATCGCGCAGGATCGGCCGCGACACCTCGAACTGGCGCGCCAGTTCGCGCTCGCCCGGCAGCCGGTCGCCGGTGCGCAGGACGCCTTCGAGGATCAGGCTCTCGATCTGCTGCACCACCTCGTCGGCGGTGCGCGAATGCTCGATCCGGGAGAAAATGTCGCTCAAACGGGATGCCTGGGGGTTGAACCGATGTCGCGCAAGATAAAGCCGGCGTCGCCAACTGGTCAAATTATTTATCCAATTCGCCGGGGGCCGGGTCCGTTTCACAGCCGCGGCGCCATATCATCTTCAGCTAAATTGGGCGTTTGCGTCCCCTGACGATTGCCTCTAGAGGGACATCATTGCCAAAGGGCTCACAGAAGCCCGGGGGACCAGCCGTGCCAGACGCCGACCCTTCCAACCTCGAATTCCAGCTGCGCGCCAAAGCCGTGGGCGGCACCGTCATGGGCTTTCCGGCGCATGAAGGTCGGCCGGGCGCGCTCGGCGAGGTCCACGCCCGGCCGCAGCCGCTGGTCGAAAAGCCGCGCGTGCTGGTGCAGCTTTCCTTCATGACCGAAGCTGGATCCGGGATCGATCAGGCCGTGCTTTCCGAATTGTCGCGACGCCTCGGCATCGCCGCGCCCGACCCTCACGCCCGCCACCACGCGATGAAATGGGGCAAGGGCTCGCTGCGCTGGGAACGCCACACGGAATTCTCGACCTATCTCTGGGAAGGCCCGCTCGCCGAAAACGGCAGGGGGCAAGAAGACACACCCTTCGGCAACGGGTTTTCGCCGCCGGGCACGGTGATTTCCGGCATCAGGCTGGAGATCCGCAAATGGACGCCGGCGAACGAAAAACTGATCGCCGGCTTCGACCCGACCAGCCTGTGCTATTCGCTGGTCGAGCGCGGCAACGCGGCCATCGTCACCGATTTCCGTCAGGATGGCGACGGCTTGACCCGCATGCTGGTGCTCGACCGCGGCCTGACCCCGGCGCGCACCGGGGCACTGTCGCAGCGGCTGATCGACATCGAGACCTACCGCACGCTGGCCATGCTTGGGCTGCCGCTGGCCCTGACGCTGTCCGGTCGCGCCCGCCGCATCGAAGACAGGCTGGCCCAGACCACGTTGGAAATGAAGGTCGCCGAGACCCGCGACAGCCAGACGCTGCTTGCCGACTTGACCGAACTGGCCGCCGAGCTGGAGGCCGATGCCGCCTCCAGCCTCTACCGCTTCGGCGCCAGCCGCGCCTATGACGGCATCGTGCGCGAACGGCTGGAGGCGCTCGACGAAGAAGCGGTGCCCGGCTACGACACCTGGGGCGGTTTTCTGCAGCGCCGCGTGGCGCCGGCGATGCGTACCTGCCGTTCGGTCGAGGAGCGTCAGGCCAACCTGTCGACGAAGCTCACCCGTGCCACCACACTGCTGCGCACCTGGGTCGACGTCGAGGTCGAGAAGCAGAACCGCGATCTTTTGGCATCGATGAACAATCGCGCCCGCCTGCAATTGCGGCTGCAGCAGACGGTGGAGGGGCTCTCGGTCGCCGCGGTTTCCTACTATGTCGTCGGCCTCATCGGCTACGTCGCCAAGGGCGCCTCGATCTTCGGCCATGCCTTCGCGCCGGAAATGGTCACCGCCGCCTCGGTGCCGCTCGCGGTCGTGCTCGTCTGGTGGGGCGTGCGCCGCGTCCGCCGCATGCACTCCGAACCAGGCAAGCAGCCGGGCGAGTAGTGTGGGGCGCAGCGGCAGATTGCCGCTGCGGAAGGCTGTCTCGGCCATAGGCCTCTCATCCCGGCCAAAGCGGCATTTGCAAGCGACCACCGTCGCTGGTAAAAGATTTTTACCAGTCGATCGAAGGAGGCTGTCGATGTCCGGCCTTGCCATGCCGAAACCAGACGACGCCACGATGCGCCGGCGCGACGAGATCGTCGCCGATATGCGCATCATGGTGCCGGGCGAGGGCGTCGTCGACGCCGCCAATGCCATGCGCGCCTTCGAGAGCGACGGGCTCACCGCATACCGGCAATTGCCGCTCGTCGTTGTACTGCCGCAAACCGTGGCCCAGGTCTCGCGGGTGCTGAAATATTGCAGCGACCGCAACATCCGCGTCGTGCCGCGCGGCTCCGGCACCTCGCTCTCCGGCGGTGCGCTGCCGCTCGAAGACGCGGTGCTGCTGGTGATGAGCCGCTTCAACCGCATCCTCGAGATCGATTTTCAGAACCGCGTCGTCGTCGCCCAGCCCGGCGTCACCAATCTCGGCATCACCACCGCCGTCGAGCAGGAGGGCTTCTATTACGCCCCCGATCCATCCTCCCAGATCGCCTGCTCGATCGGCGGCAATGTCGCGGAAAATTCCGGCGGCGTGCACTGCCTGAAATACGGTCTCACCGCCAACAATGTGCTCGGCATCGAGATGGTGCTGATGAATGGCGAGGTGGTGCGCCTCGGCGGCAGCCATCTCGACGCGGAAGGCTACGACCTGCTCGGCGTCATGACCGGCTCCGAAGGACTGCTCGGCGTCGTAACCGAGGTCACCGTACGCATCCTGAAGAAGCCGGAGACGGCGCGTGCCCTGCTGATCGGTTTCCCGACCAGCGAGCAGGCCGGCCAATGCGTTGCCGACATCATCGGCGCCGGCATCATTCCGGGCGGCATGGAGATGATGGACCGTCCGGCCATCCACGCCGCCGAGGATTTCGTCCAGGCCGGCTATCCGCTCGATGTCGAGGCGCTGCTGATCGTCGAGCTGGACGGGCCGGGTGTCGAGGTCGACCATCTGATCGGCCTGGTCGAAGCCATTGCTTTTAGGAACGGCTCGACCACATGCCGCACGTCGCAGTCGGAACAGGAGCGGCTGAGCTTCTGGGCCGGCCGCAAGGCGGCGTTCCCGGCGGTCGGCCGCATCTCGCCCGACTACTACTGCATGGACGGCACCATCCCGCGCAAGGAACTGCCGCGCGTGCTCGCCGGCATGCGCGAACTGTCGCAGAAATACGGGCTCGGCGTCGCCAATGTCTTCCACGCCGGCGACGGCAATCTGCACCCGCTCATCCTCTATGACGCCAACGTGCCGGGCGAACTCGACAAGGCGGAGAGTTTCGGCGCTGACATATTGCGGCTCTGCGTCAAGGTCGGTGGCGTGCTGACCGGAGAGCACGGGGTCGGCATCGAGAAGCGCGACCTGATGCCGGAAATGTTCAACCAGATCGACCTCGACCAGCAGATGCGCGTCAAATGCGCCTTCGACCCCAACCATCTTTTGAATCCCGGCAAGGTCTTCCCGCAATTGAGGCGATGCGCCGAGCTCGGGCGGATGCACGTGCATCGCGGGAAAGTGGCGTTTCCGGACATTCCGAGGTTTTGAGCGCGTATGTTAGCGCTTGAACACCCCCCTCTGTCCTGCCGGACTTCTCCCCCTCAAGGGGGGAGATTGGCAGCTTCGGCGCCTCGCCCTCCCGTTAACACTGGAGATTGGCGAAGCCCGACGCAGCATCCGATCTCCCCCCTTGAGGGGGAGATGTCCGGCAAGACAGAGGGGGGCGCGAAGGAACACGACGTTCCCGCATTTGCAAATGCCGCGTCCGTCCCATGACCACCTTCACCCCGTCAACAGCCGCGGAAACCCTATCCACCGTCGCTTGGGCAGCCGCCGAAGACTCGCCGCTCGAAATCCTCGGCCACGGCTCCAAGCGCGGTATCGGCCGGCCGCAGCAGAGCGAGCATACGCTCGACCTTTCCAAACTCTCCGGCGTCATGCTTTACGAGCCGGCCGAACTGGTGCTGTCGGCAAAAGCCGGCACGCCGCTGGCCGAAATCGAAAGCCTGCTTGCCGAAAACGGCCAGCAACTTGCCTTCGAACCGATGGATTACGGCCCGCTGCTCGGCGGTGAGCCAGCGCGAGGCACGATCGGCGGCGCACTCGCCGCGAACCTTTCCGGCCCGCGCCGGCTGAAGGTGGGTGCTGCGCGCGACCATATCCTTGGCATAGCGGCCGTTTCCGGGCGCGGCGAGGCCTTCAAGTCCGGCGGCCGCGTCGTCAAGAACGTCACCGGCTATGATCTGTCCAAGCTGATGGCCAACAGCTGGGGCACGCTGGCGGTGCTCACCGACGTCACCTTCAAGGTGCTGCCTGCTGCCGAGACCGAAGTCACGCTTGCCATCCGCGGCCTGCTCGACGATCACGCCGCCGCCGCCATGGCGCTGGCGCTGGGTTCCAGCGCCGAAGTGTCGAGCGCTGCCCATCTTCCCGAACGGGTCGCAGCCAGGGTCGCCGGCGGCAGTCTCGGCAGCGATGCCGCGACGCTGCTGCGCATCGAGGGCTTCGGCCCGTCGGTCGCTTACCGCATTGCCGCGCTGAAAGACCTGCTGAAAAACGCTGGGCCGCTGCAGGAGATTTCCGGTTCGGTCTCGTACTCGGTCTGGCGCAATGTCCGCGACTGCGCGCCGTTCGCCGATGGCAGCGAAAGGCCGGTGTGGCGCGTCTCGATGGCGCCGTCGCGGGGCCACCAGATGGTGCTGGCGCTGCGCATGCAGGCCCCGGTCGATGCCTTCTATGATTGGCAGGGCGGGCTGATCTGGCTGCGCATGCAGCAGGACGATCCCGAGGCAGGCCTGTTGCGCAGCCTGATCAGAAAACACGGCGGCGGCCATGCGACGCTGGTGCGCGCAACCCCTTCGCACCGCGCCGCCGTACCGGTGTTCGAACCGCAAGCGCCGCAACTGGCAGCACTGTCGGCGCGGCTGAAGGCCGAATTCGACCCGAAGAATATCCTCAATCCCGGCCGTATGGCGCCGGGCGCAAGCTCTGCTACTCTCGCGCCGGCAACCGAGGGAGGAGCACAATGAGCGATCCAGGCCAAAACGGTACGTCACGCCAGACCGACCGCTGGCTGGAGCCCGGCCCGACCAACGCGCTGGTCATCTACATCCTCTATCTCGCCGGCCTGGCCATCGGCGTCAGCGGCATTGTCGGCATCGTCCTGGCCTATATCAATCGCGGCAAGGCCGGCGGCTTCGTCGAAGGCCACTACACATTCCTGATCCGCACCTTCTGGATCGGCCTGCTCTATGCACTGATCTCGGCGCTGCTGATGATCGTGGTCATCGGTGTCGTGCTGATGGTTGCCGTTGCCGTCTGGTTCATCGCCCGCTGCATTCTCGGCCTGCAGGCGCTGCAGCGCGGCGAGGCGGTCAAGAACCCGGAAAGCTGGTTTCTGGGATTATGAGCATGATCCCCAAAACTGGGTACCGGTTTTGGGAAAAGATCATGCTCAAACGGTAGGGATTCGTTTACGTGCAGACCAATTTCTCAGCTGCCCAGCTCGCCGATCCGCATGTCGCGGAATCGGAGAAGATCCTGCGCAAATGTGTGCATTGCGGCTTCTGCACCGCCACCTGCCCGACCTATGTGACGCTCGGCAACGAACTGGATTCGCCGCGCGGCCGGATTTATCTGATCAAGGACATGCTGGAAAACGGACGGCCGGCCGACAAGCAGATCGTCACCCATATCGACCGCTGCCTGTCCTGCCTCGCCTGCATGACCACCTGCCCGTCGGGCGTCAACTACATGCATCTGGTCGACCACGCCCGCGTCCATATCGAGCAAACCTACAAGCGTCCGCTGGCCGATCGCCTGACACGCGCCATGCTGGCCTTCGTGCTGCCCTACCCCTCGCGTTTCCGCGCGGCGCTCAAGCTGGCGAAGCTCGGCCAGCCATTCGCCGGCCTGTTTGAGAAAATCCAGGCATTGAAGCCTTTGGGCGCGATGTTGAAGCTGGCCCCGGCGTCGGTCCCGGCAGTCTCGCCGATGGCCTCGCCGGGCGTCCATGCCGGGCAGGGCGCGAAGAAAAATGGCCGTGTCGCCATCCTCACCGGCTGCGCGCAATCCGTGCTCGATCCCGGCATCAACGACACGACGATTTCGCTGCTGACCCGGCTTGGCGTTGAGGTCGTGGTGGCCGCGGGCGAGGGCTGCTGCGGCGCGCTGGTGCATCATATGGGGCGCGAGGACGCTGCCTTGGCGTCGGCCCGACGGAACGTCGACGCCTGGACGCGCGCCATCGAGCAGGGCGGACTCGACGCCATCGTCATCACCGCATCCGGGTGCGGCACCACCATCAAGGATTACGGCTTCATGCTGCGCCTCGATCCGGCCTATGCCGACAAGGCTGCGCGGGTCTCGGCGCTGGCCAGGGACATCACCGAATATCTGGCAAGCCTCGACCTGCCCGAGCCGGTCCGCAAGCCGGGCACCATCGTCGCCTATCACTCAGCCTGCTCGATGCAGCACGGCCAGAAGATCACCCGCCAGCCGAAGGAGCTTCTGGTCCGTGCCGGCTTCGTCGTGCGCGAGCCGCGCGAAGGGCATCTTTGCTGCGGTTCGGCCGGCACCTACAACATCCTGCAGCCCGAGATTTCGGCGACGTTGCGCGACCGCAAGCTCAGGAATATCGAGGCGACCGGTGCTGAAATCGTCGCCACCGGCAATATCGGCTGCATCACCCAGATCGCTTCCGCCGCCAAGCTGCCGGTGGTGCATACGATAAAGCTGCTGGACTGGGCCTATGGCGGCGAGCCGCCAAAATTGGTTTGATTGCTGCGCACCCGCCGATGAGACTGCCGAGATGCCCAACCCAAAGTCAGAAGAGATTGGAACCGTCGTTCGGCTGCTGTCGGACAGATCGCCGGCGACGTTCCAGGCCAGCTATGGCGAATGCCAGACAATCATCGCTCGTCATCTCAAGGATGGGTCCGAATTCCTGTTTGCGCTCATAAGGGCAGCGGTACAAGCCGACGTCCAGCAAGACAATCTGATTATCGACGCCGTTTCGTTTCTCGACGACGCGCATTTGGCTCGTCTGGCATTTTTCCTGCAAGTGGAAGTGAAACGCGGAATAGACGTGGAGGATCTGCTGGCTCACGTCGCCTTGCAGGCGCCGGAATTGTTTCCAGACAGTACCTTGGGCGACATTCCCGATTTCGCAGACTGGCTGACGCATGATGATCCTCGTTCGTCCCCGGCATGTCATCATTTCAGCTTTGAGGAAGGCGCTCCGAGCGACATGTCTTTTCCGACGCATCGCAATCATCCTACCTGGCATCTGCCGGCGACTGGCAGGCCACTTACGGTCGGCGGCGAAGGATCGGCAGTGTGCCCGACCTGTCGAGAGCGACTGATACATCTGATTACGCTGGACGATCTTGGGAATGAGCTGACGATGCCTCTTCCCAGACTCCGTATCGAGACCTGTGCGAATTCTCTCGAACCGACCTATTATTCCCACGACGCTGCCGGTGTGCCGACGCCGATCGCGCCTCTGCATTCGCCCTACATTGAGAGGCTTGCAAAGGCCGCCGAGAAAAGAACTGTTCGGTTGGCACCGACCCCTGAACGGTGGCTCAGGCAGTCGTACGGGATAAGCAATTCAAGGCAAAACCTGTTTCGGCTTGGTGGGCTGCCGTCATGGATTCAGGGACCGCAGTTTCCAGTCGTTCCCGGAACGGACCGGGAAATGAAATTTCTTCTTCAGTTCGATTCACTCGCCGGTTTCTTCTGGGGCAGCGGCGGCGTGCTCTACGTCTTCTGGGATGACGAGTCCCGGATCACCTGCCATGTGCCGCAATACACGTGACGAAGGCGCCTACTCCGCCGCCAGCCGGTCTGCCGTGCCGTAGGTTGCCTGATAGCGGGCACGCTGCCGGCTGAGGGCCACCATCGTGTTGCGCAGCAGGATCGCCACCGTGATCGGGCCGACGCCGCCCGGCACCGGCGTGATCCACGACGCGACATGCCTGACGCTCTCGGCATCGACGTCGCCGACGATGCGGCTCTCGCCGTCCGGCCCGATTTCCGAATTGATGCCGATATCGATGACGGCGGCGCCCGGCTTGACCATGTCGGCCTTGATCAGCCGCGGTTTGCCGACCGCGACGAACAGTGCGTCGGCGCGGCGTGCGTGTGCCGCCACCGAACGCGTCATGTGGTGACAGACGGTCACCGTCGCGCCTTCGCTCATCAAGAGGAACGCGATCGGCTTGCCGACGATCTCGGAATGGCCGACGACCACCACCTCGAGCCCCTTGAGGTCGAGGCCGGTTTCCCTGAGCAGTTCGACCGAAGCGGCGGCGGTGCAGGGCGCCAGGTCGAGCTGGTTGTAGACGATGTTGCCGATCGAGGCCGGATGCATGCCCTCGACATCCTTGAGCGGATGCACCGCCGCCTGCAGCGTCTTGATCGGAATGTGCACCGGCACCGGCCGCTGGATGATGATGCCGGTGACGCGCGGGTCGGCGTTAAGCCCGTGGATTGCCGCTTCCAGCTCGCCGGCGGTGATGTCGGCGCGAAAGCGCCTTTCCTCGAAGCCGATGCCGGCCAACCCGGCCTTGGCGCGCTGGTTGCGGACATAGACATCGACCGCGGCGGTATCGCCGACGGTGACCGACACCAGCTTGGGCGGAAAGCCTTCGGCGGTGGCGATCGCCGCGTCCTCGCGCACGCCGGCGATGATGCGTTGAGCAACCGGGCCGCCTCTGAGATAGCGGCTGTCGTCGGAAAGGGACATCGGGATGGGGCCTTTATCTGGATTTTAGCCGCCACATAGCAAAGCAACCGCGAAAAGGCAGCGCGAAAAGCGAACCGCCATGCCGGTCGCGCGACGTGCCGGCAAAATCTTCCCGTCAATTCCTGCTGGCGGAAACAAAAAGGGCAGCACGGCTTGCCGCGCTGCCCTTTCGTGACTGGCCGCATCCCCACACGGCCCGTCCCCCGTTATTCAATGCTCCCGAGGCTTCTGAGCAGAATCATCGATGAGGTCAACCGCAGATTACATGACTACAACCGTCGTGCCAACATTGACCCGCTCGTAAAGGTCGACCACGTCCTCGTTGCGCATGCGGATGCAGCCCGACGACACCGCGCCGCCGATCGTCCAGGGCTGATTGGTGCCGTGGATACGGTACTCAGTCGAGCCGAGATAGAGCGCGCGTGCGCCGAGCGGGTTTTCCATGCCGCCGGCGAGATAGGTCGGCAGATAACGGCCCTTGGCGGCTTCGCGGGCGATCATCACCGCCGGCGGCCGCCAATCCGGCCAGACGCGCTTGTTGGTGATCTTGTGGGTGCCGGACCATTCGAAGCCCGGCTTGCCGGTGCCGACGCCATAACGCCGCGCCTTACCGTTCTTCCCGACCAGATAGAGGAAATTCTCTCGCGTATCGATGACGATCGTGCCCGGCTTCTGCGGGCCGTCATAGGCGACTTCCTGCGGCAGATAGATCGGGTCGATCTGCGGCCGCATCACCATGCGCTTGGCCGGCGCCTGCACCGCTGCGGTGCGCAGCTGATCGGGTTCGGCCAGCCGCCGGTAGCGCCGTTGCGGCTGCGCCTCTTGCCGGCTCTGCCGCACGATGCCCGGGGCATGGCCGAGCTGCAGCACCCAGGGTGCCGAAAGATCCGGGCTGACCACCACCGGCGGCCTCTCCGCATAGCGGTCGTTGGCATTGGCGGCGCCGGCAGCAAGTACGGCCGCGGCGCCGAACAGTGGGAACAAGAATGTCTTCATCGCAACGCACCTTGATCGTCGAACATGCCGGGGTGCAAAGCCTCCCCGATTTCGCCGACATTGGGCGCGAAGCGGCAACCGAAACATGAATCGGAATGTGTAAAATGCCGATCTGTCAGTAAAGCTTTTGGTGTGGTTACCGCCCGGTTCAGGAATCTGGTAAAGCCGCGGTAAAGGCCGCGTCAAAACGCGTTAACGCCAAGACACGAACGGAATTCCGCCATGGATGAAAAGACAGGTCTGCTTGCCGGTCCCGACGGCATCGCCCGCTGCTTCTGGCACGGCAACCTGCCGGATTATCTGCACTACCACGACCACGAATGGGGCCGGCCGGTCGCCGACGACCGCCGCCTGTTCGAGAAGATCTGCCTCGAAGGTTTTCAGTCGGGCCTGTCCTGGCTGACCATATTGCGCAAGCGCGACAATTTCCGCGAGGCGTTTGCCGGCTTCGATGTCGACAAGATCGCCGCCTTCACCGACGCCGATGTCGATCGCCTGCTCGGCAATGCCGGCATCATCCGCCATCGCGGCAAGATCGTCTCGACCATCAACAACGCCAAGCGCGCCCGCGAACTCATCGACGAGGCCGGCTCGCTGGCCGCCTGGTTCTGGAAGTTCGAGCCCGGCCCGCACGAGCGGCCCGAGATCGTCGACCTCGCGCATTTGCGCGCCAATCCGACGACGGCCGTCTCGGTCCGCATTTCGAAAGAGCTGAAGAAGCGCGGCTGGAGCTTTGTCGGCCCGACCACCGTCTACGCCTTCATGCAGGCGATGGGGCTGGTCAACGACCATCTCGAGGGCTGCGTCTGCCGCGAGCCGGTCGAGGCGGAACGGAAAGCGTTCAAGCGGCCGAAATAGCGGCTCAGGCGCCGCCGGCGCCGGCCAGGAAAAACCCGGCAAGGATGGCCGCCAGCGCGGCGAACACCGGATAGATCACCAGCAGTCCGGTCATCAGCACGTCGCGCATGGTCGGTCCACTGCGCTGTTGCGCCGCGACCTCGAACGGTCCGGCGATTTGCTTCGTATTCGGGGCATAACCATCGGCCGGCCGCAGCCGGACCGAGGCGTCGCGTGCCCGGCTATCGATGATGTCGAACTTCTGTAGCGTGGCCATGGCCCCGAACCCCTTGTTTCGGCGCGCTTATCGGCCCGGATTGTGTCGGCACGATGCCGCGCGCATGGCACAATTGTTTCATTTGTGACGCGGTTTGTTTCGATCGCCCTGCCTGATGGCTTTGCGCTGCCCCTCATTGCCCTGCCGGGCATTTCTCCCCGTATAGTGACGGGGAGAAAGGACGCCTCCGCCGGTGGTTTCGCCAATCACAGCGTTGCACAAGTAGCGCCGAGGCTGCGACAACTCCCCTTCTCCCCGTCACTATACGGGGAGAAGGTGCCGGCAGGCGGATGAGGGGCGGCGCGACATTTGCGAACCAACTGGTCCCGCGACATCGCGGAAAAGCCGCAAACCCTTGCCTTCTCCGGGCTGCATCGGTAGGACACGCCGACCCGAAATAAGTCACCGTTTACATAGCAAAGTACCCATCCCATGGCCGACAAATCCGAAAAGATGAAAGCGCGGCTGCCGCGCGGCTTTGTCGACCGCGGCGCCGACGATCTGCGCACCGTCGAGAAGATGATGGCGACGATCCGCTCGGTCTTTGAGCTCTACGGTTTCGAGCCGGTCGACCAGCCGCTGATCGAATACACCGATGCGCTCGGCAAGTTCCTGCCCGACCAGGACCGGCCGAACGAGGGCGTGTTCTCGTTCCAGGACGACGACGATCAATGGCTGTCGCTGCGCTACGACCTGACCGCGCCGATGGCGCGCTTTGTCGCCGAGAATTTCGAGCGCCTGCCGAAACCCTATCGCAGCTATCGCTCCGGCTGGGTGTTCCGCAACGAGAAGCCCGGTCCCGGCCGCTTCCGCCAGTTCATGCAGTTCGACGCCGACACGGTAGGCACGCCGGGTGTCGCGGCCGATGCCGAGATGGCGATGATGATGGCCGACGTGATGGAGGCGCTCGGCATCCAGCGCGGCGACTACGTCGTCCGCGTCAACAATCGCAAGGTGCTCGACGGCGTGCTCGAGGCGATCGGCCTCGGCGGCGACGAGAACGCTGGCCGCCGGCTGCAGGTGCTGCGGGCGATCGACAAGCTGGACAAGCTGGGCGTCGAGGGCGTGCGCCTGCTTTTGGGCGCCGGGCGCAAGGACGAGAGCGGTGATTTTACCAAGGGCGCCGGGCTGGGTAACGCGCAAATCGATGTTGTGATCAGCTATTTCACGGTCATGGCGCAGCATGATCCCGAACAAATTGTCCAGACACTGGGATCTATCACCCCGGGGCTCAGCAATCTTGTCGAGGAAAGGAAACTCGAACATCTCGGCATAACGAATGCCTCGTTTGTCGAGGGTCTTGCAGAGCTGGAGCAGATAAGAACCATGGTCGCACAAAGCGGCTACGGTGAGGATCGCATTCGCATCGACCCATCCGTCGTCCGTGGCCTCGAATATTACACCGGCCCGGTCTACGAGGCCGAGCTGCTGGCCGAGATCCCCAACGAGGACGGCCAGATCGTGCGCTTCGGCTCGGTTGGCGGCGGCGGACGTTATGACGGCCTCGTCTCGCGCTTCCGTAGCGAGCCGGTGCCGGCGACCGGTTTTTCCATCGGCGTCTCGCGCCTTATGACGGCGCTGAAGAACCTCGGCAAGCTCGACACTTCCGATGTCATCGCGCCGGTCGTCGTGCTGACCATGGACAAGGATACGGAAAGCCTCGGCCGCTACCAGAAGATGGTGGCCGAGCTGCGCGCCGCCGGCATCCGCTCGGAAATGTATCTCGGCGGCGCCGGCATGAAGGCGCAGCTGAAATATGCCGACCGCCGCGGTAGCCCGGTCGCCGTCATCCAGGGCGGCGACGAGCGCGCCAAGGGCGAGGTGCAGATCAAGGACCTGATCGAAGGCGCGAAGATGTCGGCCGACATCGCCGACAACGCCGAATGGCGCGCCGCGCGACCGGCGCAGGTGACCGTGGCGGAAGGCGATCTGGTCGCCGAGGTGAAGAAGATACTGGCGGCGCAGGCCGAGGAGCGGGCGCGTGGCAAGTAGGGCGCCGCTTCCTTCTCCCCTTGTGGGAGAAGGTGGCCGAGCGAAGCTCGGTCGGATGAGGGGTGTTCCAGGGAACGCCGACGCCTCATTTCTTCCGGCACCCCTCATCCGTCTTGGCGCTTCGCGCCAATCCACCTTCTCCCACAGGGGGAGAAGGGAAGGGCGCCTGCCGTGACCTCGCGCCCCGCCATCGCATCCGACATCACCAGCCTCTTCGCCGCGCGAAATACGCATGCGGTCGAAGTCGCGGTGCTGCAGCCGGCCGACCCGTTCCTCGACATGGCCGGCGAGGATTTGCGGCGCCGCATCTTTCTCACCGAGAGCGAGACCGGACAGACGCTTTGCCTGCGGCCGGAATTCACCATTCCGGTCTGCCTCGACCACATCGCCAGCCAGGCCGGCACGCCGCGCCGCTATTCCTATCTCGGCGAGGTGTTTCGCCAGCGCCGCGAGGGCGGCAACGAGTTCTTCCAGGCCGGCATCGAGGATCTCGGCGACCGCGACACGGCGGCCGCCGACGCCCGTTCGCTGGCCGATGCGCATGCGCTGCTGTCGCTGGTCCTGCCCGGCCGGGAACTGGCGGTGACGCTCGGCGACCAGACCATCTTCGAGGCGGTGCTGGCAGCACTTGGCCTGCCGCGCGGCTGGCGCATGCGGCTGGCCCGCGCCTTCGGCTCGGCGCCGATGCTTGAGGCCGCCCTTGCCGATCTGGCCAATCCACCGCGCAACAGCCAGCTTGCCGGCGCGGTCGCCGCGCTTGTCCTTGATGGCGATCTCGACGGTCTTTCGGCGCATGTCGCCGGCGGCATGGAAGAGGCTGGCCTGTCGGCAACGGCCGGGCGTTCGCCGTCCGAGATTGCGCGGCGCCTGATCGAGAAGGCCGAACTGCGCAGCGTGCGGCTGTCGAACGAGGCATTCGCGGCGCTAGAGAGTTTCCTGGCAATCGACGTGCCGCTCGACAGCGCCGCCGGAGCGCTCCAACGTTTTGCAGCCGATGCCGGGCTTTCACTGGGGGCTGCGCTGGAGAATTTCGCAGCCCGCGCCGCGGCCATCGAAAGCCTCGGCCTGCCGATGTCTGAAATCAGCTACGACGCCGCCTTCGGCCGGCCGCTCGATTACTACACCGGCCTGGTCTTCGAGATCGCGGCGCAGGATGGCGACCGGCCGCTCGCCGGTGGCGGCCGCTACGACCGGCTGCTGACGCTGCTCGGCGCCAAAACGCCGATCCCCGGCGTCGGTTTTTCCGTCTGGCTCGACCGCATCGAGGCGCTGCGGGAGACGGCGCCATGATCACGCTGGCGATCCCGTCGAAAGGCCGGCTCAAGGAGCAGGCGCTGGAGGTGCTGGCCAAGGCCGGGCTTGCCGTCAGCCTGCCCGGCGACGAGCGCAAATATCGCGCCCGCATCGACGGCCTTGACGGCGTCGAGATAGCATTCCTGTCTGCCTCGGAGATATCAGGCGAAATCGGCCAGGGGTCGGTCGATCTCGGCATCACCGGCGAGGACCTTTTGCGCGAAAACCTCGCCGATTGCGAGACGCGCGCCGAAATCATCGCCCGCCTCGGTTTCGGCAATGCCGATGTCGTCGTCGCCGTGCCCGACATCTGGCTCGATGTCGACACCATGGCCGACCTCGACGACGTCGCCGCCGATTTCCGCCAGCGCCACGGCCGCCGGCTCAGGATCGCCACCAAATACTGGCGCCTGACCCAGCAGTTCTTTTCGCAAAAGCACGGCATCCAGGTCTACCGCATTGTCGAAAGCCTTGGCGCCACCGAAGGCGCGCCGGCGGCCGGATTGGCCGATATCGTCGTCGACATCACCACGTCAGGCGCGACGCTGCGCGCCAACCATCTCAAGGTGCTGGCCGACGGCGTCATCCTGCGCTCGCAGGCCTGCCTCGTGGCGTCGAGGAAGATGCGTTCGGCGACGGACGAGGCCGTGTTGCGCGATATTGCGGGCAGGATGGCATCGGTGAACGCAGGCTGACGACCAGCCGATCTCCCCCCTGTTTGGACCGGAGACATCGCGAACAGGTGTGCGAGGACATCGCGAACAGTGCTCCATGCTATCTCTCGACGAGGTTGAGGTCGATGGTTTGGATTTTCTGA
>NZ_JAMYPD010000030.1:0-62957 GCF_040320195.1 Mesorhizobium sp. M0768
TCTCCTGATCCCATGCTGGGAGGGCTAAAGCCGATCCCGTAGAGAAGCGAGGCCCCGCGAAAGACGTCAAACGCCGGAGAAGCCGCAAGCTCGAAAGCGCTTGACCTCAACATGCCGAATAGAGAAGTGCTTCAGGACTGCTGCAACCCGGACTCTTTCAACACTATCTGTCGGAAGCAGACGAACCGCGGGCAGCGCCACATCCGACCGCAGGGATGGTTCCTTCGAGAGCATCGAGCCGGCGAGTTCCGTCGGCCCGCCTCGCTTAATCGATTGTAGAGGACGCCGGCTTTGCCGAAAGCTTGCCTTTCGCACTGCAGCACAATATCGGTTCGATTCCCAACGTTCCAAACTCTTGGAACCGGAGAGCTAGCATGACCAAATGGGTCTACACCTTTGGCGATGGAGCAGCGGAAGGCCGTGCCGGCGACCGCAATCTGCTTGGTGGCAAGGGCGCCAATCTCGCCGAAATGTGCAGCCTGGGCCTGCCGGTGCCGCCTGGGTTCACTATCACCACCGAGGTCTGCAACGCCTACTACGCCAACGGCCACGCATACCCGGCCTCGCTGGAAGCGGATGTTGCGGTCGCCCTCGACCATATCGGCCGGCTGACCGGGCGCCGTTTCGGCGATCCGTCGAAACTGCTTTTGGTGTCGGTGCGCTCCGGTGCCCGTGCTTCCATGCCCGGCATGATGGACACCGTGCTCAACCTCGGCCTCAACGATGAGACCGTGGAAGCACTGGCCGCCGATTCAGGCGATGCGCGATTCGCCTATGACAGTTACCGCCGTTTCATCCAGATGTATTCCGATGTCGTCATGGGCCTCGACCATGAGGTGTTCGAGGAAATCCTCGAGGACCAGAAGGGCGGCCTCGGCCGTGAGCTCGACACCGAGCTGACAGACATCGAATGGCAAGGCGTGATCGCGCTCTATAAGGCCAAGGTCGAGGAGGAGCTTGGCAAGCCGTTTCCGCAGGCCCCGCATGAGCAGCTCTGGGGCGCCATCGGCGCGGTGTTTTCCAGCTGGATGAACAACCGCGCCATCACCTATCGGCGCCTGCACGACATTCCCGAAAGCTGGGGCACGGCGGTCAATGTCCAGGCCATGGTCTTCGGCAATATGGGCGACACCTCGGCCACCGGCGTCGCCTTCACCCGCAATCCGTCGACCGGCGAAAAGCAGCTTTATGGCGAGTTCCTGGTCAACGCCCAGGGCGAGGATGTCGTTGCCGGCATCCGTACGCCGCAGAACATCACCGAGGCGGCGCGCATTGCCGCCGGTTCCGACAAGCCGTCGCTGCAGAAGCTGATGCCGGACGCCTTCCAGGCTTTCGTCAGCATCTCCAACCGCCTGGAAAAACATTACCGCGACATGCAGGATCTCGAATTCACCATCGAGCGCGGCAAATTGTGGATGCTGCAGACCAGGTCCGGCAAGCGCACCGCCAAGGCGGCGCTGAAGATTGCGGTCGACATGGCCATGGATGGACTGATTTCGAAGGAGGAGGCCGTCGCCCGCATCGATCCGGCCTCGCTCGACCAATTGCTGCATCCGACAATCGATCCAAAAGCGGCGCGCGACATTATCGGCGTCGGCCTGCCGGCCTCGCCGGGTGCCGCCACCGGCGAAGTCGTGTTTTCCTCGAACGACGCCGAGGAGGCCAAGTCACAAGGCCGAAAGGCGATCCTGGTCCGCATCGAGACTAGCCCCGAAGACATCCATGGCATGCATGCGGCCGAAGGCATCCTGACGACGCGCGGCGGCATGACCAGCCACGCAGCTGTTGTGGCGCGCGGCATGGGTAAGCCTTGCGTTTCGGGAGCCGGCTCGCTGCGAGTTGACTACAAGGCCGGCACGCTGATGGCGATGGGCGCGACCTTCCGCAAGGGCGACATCATTACCATCGACGGCGGCAACGGCCAGGTGCTGAAGGGTGCCGTACCGATGCTGCAGCCGGAACTCTCCGGCGATTTCGCCGCTATCATGGAGTGGGCCGACGGCGCGCGCCGCATGAAGGTGCGCACCAATGCCGAGACGCCGCTCGATGCTCGCATGGCGCGGTCCTTCGGCGCCGAAGGCATCGGGCTTTGTCGCACCGAGCACATGTTCTTCGACGGCGACCGCATCGTTGCCATGCGCGAGATGATCCTGGCCGATACGGAAAAGGATCGGCGAACGGCGCTAGCCAAGCTGTTGCCGATACAGCGCTCGGATTTCCTCGAACTGTTCGAGATCATGGCCGGGCTGCCGGTGACGATCCGTCTGCTCGATCCGCCGCTGCACGAATTCCTGCCCAAGACCGAGGAGGAGGTGGCCGAGGTCGCCGCGGCCATGAACGTATCGCCGGACAAGCTCAGGCGGCGCACCGAAGCGCTGCACGAGTTCAATCCGATGCTCGGCCATCGCGGCTGCCGGCTTGCCGTCTCATATCCCGAAATCGCCGAGATGCAGGCACGAGCCATTTTCGAGGCGGCCGTGGAGGCCAGCAGGAAGGCCGGCGCGCTGGTGGTCCCCGAAATCATGGTGCCGCTGGTCGGGCTAGCGAAGGAGCTCGACTTCGTCAAGGCACGTATCGATGCGGTCGCCAAAAGCGTGATGGAGGAGACCGGTGTCAGGATCGACTATCTGACCGGCACGATGATCGAACTGCCGCGTGCCGCGATCCGCGCCCAAATCATCGCCGAGGCGGCCGAATTCTTCTCCTTCGGCACCAACGATTTGACCCAGACCACGTTCGGTATCTCGCGCGACGACGCGGCCTCGTTCCTCGAGACCTACCGGCAAAAAGGCATCATCGAGCAGGATCCGTTTGTGTCACTCGACATAGAGGGCGTCGGCGAGCTGGTGCGGATGGCGGCCGAGAAGGGCAGGGCGACGCGGCCCGACATAAAGCTCGGCATTTGCGGCGAACATGGGGGCGACCCGGCCTCGATCCATTTCTGCGAGAAGGTCGGCCTCGACTACGTCTCGTGCTCGCCCTACCGGGTGCCGATCGCCAGGCTGGCCGCCGCGCAAGCGGCGATGCAGGCCGCGAAGGAAGGGCGCGGGTAGGAACCGCGCGATCCTTTCACATACGGTTAAGGACGTGGAGCACGCATGGTGACCTCGCGCTTGCCAAAGGTCAGGCCGGCGGTCAAATTGCCGCTGCCGACCCTTTTGCAGGGGCATCGTCCCGATTTCCGCCTTGATGGCGGTCTTGAGGTCGCCGCTTCAACTTTGATCCGGCCGACCTGGAAATAATCGATGCGCCTGTTCCAAAACTATTTTTGCGCCGTTGCGATATCGCTGTGGGCTGTTTCTCCTGGCAACGCCCAGTTGCTCGTCGCACCTACGCTGCACATCAAGGGCGAGGCGGGCGGCGGCCGCGTCGCGCTGACGCTCGATGCGTGCGGCGGAAGGACCGACACACGGATTCTCTCGGCGCTGGTGGAAAACAAGATTCCTGCCACCATTTTCGTCACCGGCATCTGGCTGAAGCACAACGCCGCCGCCATCGAGATCATGCGGGCGCATCCCGAACTGTTTGAATTGGAAAACCATGGCGGCCGCCATGTCCCGGCTGTCGACACGCCGCAAAAGATCTACGGCATTCGCAGTGCCGGCAGCCCGCAGGCCGTGCTGGCCGAGGTCGAATCGGGTGCTGCCGCTCTTGCCGTGACCGGCGAACCGGCGCCGAAATGGTTTCGCGGCGCAACCGCCGAATACAGCCCGTCGGCGATCGCGATGATACGCAAGCTTGGTTTCAAGATCGCCGGATTCTCAATCAACGGCGATGGCGGCTCATTGCTCGGTGCAAAAGAGACCGCCCGGCGCATTGCCGCGGCGAAGGATGGCGACGTCATCATCGCTCACATCAACCAGCCGACCCATGCGGCCGGCGAAGGCGTGGTGCAGGGCCTCCTGGCGCTGAAGAGCAAGGGTGTCACCTTCGTGCGGCTCGACGATGCCGACGGCATCGGCGATGAAGGCACCACCGACTGATCAGTCGGGCGTGGCCTCGATGGTCACCTTGTTCGGATAGAACGCGCCGTGGCCGCGGATATCGGCCATCTCGTCGAACGGCCGCTCATAGGCCCACATCGCATCCTTGCCTGCATCGCCGGCGGGCAGCACGCTCCAATAGCTGGCATCGCCCTTATAGGGGCAATGGGTCGAGTGTTCGGTCTTGCCAAGCTGTTTGAAGTCGATGTCGCCGAACGGAATGTAGAAAACAGGCGGATAGGGAGGTTCGGTCAGCACCTTGACCTTGCCGGACGAGGCGATAACGACATCGCCGACGCGCACCGTCACGGTGCCCTTGTAAGGCTCGACGGTGATGACCTTGTCCGGATTGCGTTGAAAGCCGGGTGCCGGGTTTGCGATCTGGTCCATATCGGATCTCCTTGCCTCTACCCCAAGATGTGTCTGGCAAGCGCGTTGCGCAAGACCTGCCAGCCACCGGCGGGCATCGCCCGCGGGTGGCAGTCTTGCGCTTTCCTCCGGTATCGCGCCTAAAATCAGGCGGCGGCCTGGAAAGCGTCCATCAGCCCGGCATAGGCGGCGGCAATCCCGGCCACCGGATTGGTGCTTTTCGAGGTGGTCTCGACCTTCAAAGCACCACCGTTGGTCGGCAAGGTGAGCAGCAGGAACTGGCGATTGCCGCCATCGCCGACCGATGCGGCGGCGACGTGCTGGGCTTCGCCCTCGTTCTCGACGCACATCTTGAACAAGAGCGTGCCGCCGACAGCTTCGAGGGCGCCGCCGACGACCTCGACGAATTCATCTTCGGAAACGGTTTTGGCGTCAGGCACCAGATCGGCCTGCGCCACATCGGCCGCCACCAGATCGGCCAGACTTTCGGCAAGCGTATTTTCGAGGGCTTTGTCGTCGAGCTGCGCGTCCATGCGAACCTCTTTCATTCGCCAATCGCGCCCCGCCGTTAATCAACGTTAACGCCGAGCATGGCCGGATTGTGGCGAATTCGGCCTCAATTGGCTCCATGCCCCGCTCCAGCCCGATCCTGGCTGGACAATCCGCCGGTTCGTCCCACAATGGCGAAAAAATAACGGGAGGAACAAGATGCTCGGGCTGATGCAGGAATGGCCGCTGCTTTGCCATAAGCTGATCGACAATGCCGAGAGGCAGCACGGCAGCCGCGAAATCGTGTCGCGTTCGATTGAGGGGCCGATCGTGCGCAGCACATATGCCGAAATCCATGATCGTGCCCTGAAGGTCGCCGAGCGGCTCGAGCGTGACGGTTTCGGGCTTGGCGACCGCATCGCGACCCTGGCCTGGAACACCGCGCGCCATCTCGAGGCCTGGTACGGCATCATGGGTGTCGGCGCCATCTATCACACGCTCAACCCGCGTCTCTTTCCCGAGCAGATCACCTGGATCATGAACAATGCCGGGGACAAGGCGATCTTCGTCGACCTGACCTTCCTGCCTCTGCTCGAAAAGATCGCCGGCGCGGTCAAGTCGCTGAAGCAGGTTATCGTGCTGACCGACAACGCGCATATGCCGGAGACTGCGCTGCCCAATGTGGTTGCGTACGAAGAATGGCTTGCTGAAGCCGACGGCAACTTCGCCTGGAAGACTTTCGACGAAAACACCGCCGCCGGTATGTGCTACACCTCGGGCACCACGGGCGATCCGAAAGGCGTCCTCTACAGCCATCGTTCGAACGTGCTGCACGCCATGATCGAAGCGATGCCCGACGCCATGGGCCTGTCGTCGCGGGATACCGTATTGCCGGTCGTGCCGATGTTTCACGCCAACGCCTGGGGCCTTGCCCAGAGCGCGCCGATGATTGGCGCCAAGCTGGTCATGCCCGGCTGCAAGATGGATGGCGCTTCGATCTACGAGCTGCTCGACACCGAGAAGGTGACCTTCAGCGCCGCCGTGCCGACGGTGTGGATGATGCTCCTCCAGCATCTGGAAGAAACCGGCAAGAAACTGCCCTATCTGCAGAAAGTCGTCATCGGAGGCGCGTCCTGTCCACGCGCGATCACGACGAAGTTCCAGGACAATTACGATGTCCAGGTCGTCCACGCCTGGGGCATGACCGAGATGTCGCCGCTCGGCACGCTGTGTACCCTGAAGCCGGACTATGCCGGGCTGAAGGGTGAGGCTCGCCTCGCCGTCCAGCAGAAGCAGGGCTTTACGCCGTTCGGCATCGAAATGAAGATAACGGATGAGGACGATAACGAGCTGCCATGGGACGGCAAGACCTTCGGCCGACTCAAAGTCCGCGGGCCGGCCGTCGCGCGCGCCTATTATGGCGGCATCGGATCCGAACAGTTCGATGAAGACGGCTGGTTCGATACCGGTGATATCGCGCATATCGACCCCGGCGGCTACATGCAGATCACCGATCGCGCCAAGGACGTGATCAAGTCGGGCGGCGAATGGATCTCGACGATTGAGCTCGAGAACCTCGCTGTCGGCCATCCGGACGTGGCGGAGGCCGCCGCCATCGGCATTCCGCATTCGAAATGGGGCGAGCGGCCTTTGCTCGTGGTCGTGCGCAAGCCGGGCAGGGATCCGTCCAAGACGGACATCCTCGCTTTCATGGACGGCAAGGTGGCGAAGTGGTGGATGCCGGAGGACGTCGCCTTTGTCGGCGAAATCCCACACACCGCTGCCGGCAAGATCCAGAAGATTACCTTGCGCCAGCAGTTCCGGGATTATCACCTGCCGACGGATTGACCGGAGATGGGGCGTCTTTCCGCCTTCAAGCCGCCGCTGAAAGGCACTATGCCTGTGTTCGGGTTGGGGCAGCGCGGAAAACAATGACGGGAATTCCCGAGCGACAAACGTCGAGGGCTGCCGGTTGGTCGCGGCGCGCCGGCGCGTTTTCGGCAGTCCTGCTGCTGACCGCTCTCATCGGCCATCGCTATGACCTCGTCGAGACCCAAGCTTTCCTATGGGTGCTTGGCATTGTCGCCCTGCTGGCCGCGTTTGCGCTTCTGTTCGCCGGGTTTGCCTTTGCGCGATTGTGGAATTTCGGTGATCGCGGCGGCCATGACTTGACCGCTGGCGCCTTGCTGGCGGTTCTGGTGCTCATCCCTTACGGCGTCGCGGCCTATTGGGTGGCCACCTATCCGCCGCTACGCGACATCTCGACGGATCTGGACGACCCACCGGTGCTCGATATTTCCACCCGGACAAAGGATATGAACGAGCTTTTGCCGCCGACACCCGGCGAGCAGCGCCTGCAAATCGAAGCTTATCCGCTTGTTACCGGACGCAGCTACACCTTGCCTTTCGATCGCGTTCTGGAGGCGGTCAAAACGGTGCTCGATCGGCGCGGCTGGCAGCTCACGGCGCCGTTTCCAGACGCAGCAGGGCAAAGCGACGTGACGGTCGATGCACTGGCCAAGAGCGTGCTGCTTGGTCTTCCTGCCGATGTCGCCATCCGCGTGACCGACGACGGCGATGCGGTCATCGTCGACATGCGCTCGGCCTCGCGTTACGGCCGCTACGACCTTGGCGACAATGCAGCGCGCATCACCGATTTCCTTTCCGAACTCGACCAGGAAGTCGCCGGCCAGGTGGGTGTGGCGCCGGCGGAATGATATCCGAAGTGTGCTAGGTTGCCGGCGAATAGATACCGTCGATAGCCGGCGCGCCATCGGTGTGGACCAGGCCGCGCGCCACCAGGTCTTCCAGATGGGCAAGCACCGACAGGCCGGCCGCGCCATGCAGGCGCGGGTCGGTGTCTCGATAGATCGCGTCGACCATGTCCTTGATTGTCCGGTCGCCGCTGTTGATCCGCTCCAGAATTGCGCGTTCGCGCATTTTGCGATGGGCTTTCAATCCGCGCATGAAGCTGCGCGGCTCGGTCACCGGCCCACCATGACCGGGCAGCAGCAGCCGGTCGTCACGTTCGATCAGCCGATCGAGCGATGTCATGTACTGGGCCATCGCGCCATCCGGCGGTGCGACGATCGTGGTTGCCCACGCCATGACGTGATCGGCCGACAAAAGGATGCCGGTTCCCTCCAGCGCGAAGGCCGCGTGATTGGCGGTATGGCCGGGCGTCAGCACCGTCCGGATCGCCCAGCCATCGCCGTCGATCACCATATCATCCGGCAGCGCGACGTCTGGAACGAACTCGATGTCGGCGCTGGCATCGAGCGGATTGACCTCGCCGGTGCGCAACGGCCGCGCCGGGCGATGCCTGCCCTCCGCCAGAACCACCGCACCCGTATGTCGCTTTAACCGAGCCGCCAGCGGCGAATGGTCGCGATGCGTGTGGCTGACGAAGATATGGCTGACCGGCCTGGTCCCGATCGCTTCGAGCAGTGTTCTAAGATGTGCCTCGTCATCCGGTCCGGGATCGATCACCGCCACCGTCTCGCGCCCGACGATATAACTGTTGGTTCCGTGATAGGTGAACGGGCTTGGGTTCGGGGCCGTGACGCGTTGAATACCAGGCGCAACGATCACGCCCTTGCCATAGGACGGTTCGAAGCGTGTGTCGAATTTCAGCGCCATGCGAACGTCGCGACCTTTTTTGGGGCGAGGGCAAAACCGATTGCCGCATAGCACGGAAGCCAATATAGGAAAACGCAAGGCCGCGTTCGGCGGCAATCCGCAACGGGGAAGACCATGGCAATTGCAACGACGACGCGTCCGCTTATTTCTCTCGCTCTGCCTGAAAAGGGCGCGGCCCGGCTGGCAGGACAGCTTTTGCTGGCGATCGCCGGAACGTTGCTGCTGATCTTGTCTGCCAAGACCAAGATCATGCTCGGACCGGTAGACATCTCGATGCAGACGCTCGCCGTCTTGCTGATCGCTGCCGCCTTCGGCATGCGCCTTGGCGTCGCCACGCTGCTTCTCTACATGGCGGAGGGTGCGTTGGGCCTTCCGGTTTTCCAGAGCACGCCCGAAAAGGGCATCGGCATCGCTTACATGCTCGGTTCGACCGGCGGTTATCTAGCCGGCTTCGTCGTCATGGCGGCGATCGTCGGCTGGGCTGCCGACCGTGGCTGGGATCGCCATCCTATCAAGCTCTTCAATGCGATGCTGGTGGCCGAGATCGTCATGATGGCAATGGGCTTTGCCTGGCTGGCGCTGTTGATCGGCCCGGAAAAGTCGTGGCAGTTCGGGGTGGTGCCCTTTATCGTCGGCGATCTGATCAAGGTTGCGCTGGCCGCGAGCCTGGTGCCAGCTGTCTGGTCGCTGCTGAAGCGTTCGTGAAGCCGGTCGAGCGGTGATAACCCGTTCTGCGCGACAGTGATTTTTCGCCGTAGTTGGTGTGGCCGTGCAGGATCTTTGTCGCTGGCGGCAGGCTTCTAGCGTGACGCCATCCGTCACATTAGCTTCAAGTCGACGGACTAAGTACCAGAACCAACGGGCGATTCGTCGCGACTAGCGTAACCAAGCACCTACGTATGGAAATAAATTGCTCGACATAGCATCTTAGCCAGCTGAAAAAGAAAGCGGCTCGGTGATTATTTAGGCAGAGCTAAATTTCTGAGCAATGTGTAGGAAATTCTTAACCCAACCGCCTTGACTCTAGTGGCTTGGTTGCTTGCTGGTATCCACACACTGTCGTAACCGTTGACCTGAGATCATGCCGCCGACCGCCGAAGGAAGACACGTGAGTAGCGCGGAAAAAACAACGAATAGGGCGACCACCCTGTCGTCGGAGCCGACCGCCGCGCCGGCAACGCGCTGGTATGCGGCCAGCGTCTTTCCCGGGAAGGAGCATGTCGCAGAGCGGCATCTCCGGATCCAGGGATTCGAGCCCTTTGTGCCTCGCTGCGAGAAAACCGTGCGTCATGCCCGGCGGCTCGAAACCCGGTCTGCGGCGTATTTCCCGGGTTATATGTTCATCGCCCTTGACGTTGCGCTGCAACGTTGGCGCTCGGTCAATGGAACATTCGGTGTGCGTTCCCTCGTCACGCAAGGCGACCGGCCTTTGCCGGTCCCCTCGGGTCTGGTAGAGCGTTTCATTGCATTGACCGGTGAGGACGGGCTGCTTGATTTCAGTGGAGGCCTCGCAGCCGGTGCCTCGGTCCGAATCCTTTCGGGCCCTCTCGCGGAAACGATCGGTCGCCTTGACCGGCTCGATCCAGCTGGACGAGCCCGGGTTCTGGTGGCCATCATGAATGGCGAAATCCCTGTCGACTTGGATGCCAGGGATCTCGTAGCAATCGCGTAGCCGCAAACATCAAGGCGGCGTCGTGATGTAAATTGTTGTAGGATGCGCTCTCGGGTTTCACCCGGGAGTGCGGTAGCCGTCGTTCGGTGGGGAATAGGCGCTGTCTGGCGGGATCGTCTCGTCGGCGCTGATTGAGAGTACGCGGTATGCGAATAACAATGATTGGTGCCGGCTATGTAGGGCTCGTCTCGGGCGCCTGCTTCGCCGACTTTGGCCATCAGGTCTGCTGCGTCGACCGGGATGCGGAAAAGCTTGCCATGCTCAAACTTGGCAAGATACCGATCTATGAGCCAGGGCTCGACGACCTCGTCACCACCAACACCGCGCAGGGCCGCTTGCGTTTCGACGACAACCTGGCCGATGCCGTTTCTCAATCGGATGTCGTCTTCATTGCCGTGGGCACGCCGTCGCGGCGTGGCGACGGGCATGCCGATCTGTCCTTCGTTTACGATGCGGCCGCCGAGGTTGGCCGCGCGCTCAAGGGATTTACGGTCGTGGTGACGAAATCGACCGTCCCCGTCGGTACCGGCGATGAGGTGGAACGAATCATCCGCGAGCAAAATCCCGACGCCGATTTTGCGGTGGTTTCCAATCCGGAGTTTCTGCGCGAAGGATCGGCGATAGAGGACTTCAAGCGCCCCGATCGCATCATTGTCGGGACCGATGCCGAGAGGGCCAAAGTGATGATGCGCGAGATCTACCGACCGCTCTCGCTGAACGTCGCGCCGATTTTCTATACGGGCCGGCGTACGGCTGAGCTTACCAAATATGCTGGCAACGCATTTCTGGCCATGAAGATCACCTTCATCAACGAAATAGCCGATCTCTGCGAGCGGTTGGGGGCCGATGTGCAGGACGTCGCGCGCGGCATCGGCATGGACAACCGCATCGGTGCAAAGTTTCTTCATGCTGGACCGGGCTATGGTGGCTCCTGTTTCCCGAAAGATACGCTGGCACTGGTGAAGACCGCGCAGGACGCGGCAAGCCCGGTGCGGCTGATTGAAACGACGGTCTCGATAAACGACCAGCGCAAGCGGGCGATGGCGCGCAAGGTGATCGAGGCCTGCGGCGGCTCTGTGCGCGGCAAGACTGTCGGTATCCTTGGCCTTACGTTCAAGCCGAACACCGACGATATGCGCGACGCCCCCTCATTGGCCATCATTCAGGCACTCCAGGACGCAGGCGCTTCGATCAAGGCCTATGATCCGGTCGGCATGGAGCAGGCGCGCAAGATGATCGAGGGCATTGAATTCGGAGAAAGCGCCTACGCGGTGGCCGACGGCGCGCACGCGATCGTCATCGTCACCGAGTGGAACGCCTTTCGGTCACTGGATCTGACGCGGCTTCGTGCACTCATGGCGACGCCGGTGATGGTCGACCTGCGAAATGTCTATCGCGGCGAGGACGTCGTGAGGGAAGGCATAGCCTATTCCAGCGTTGGCCGAGAGCGACATCCTGTCCAGTGAAGGTTCAGGTTTCCAGGGGGCCCGGTTCGCAGGATTCAATTTGAACACCACCACTATCCATCTACCCAATCGAAGGCACCTCCTGCTCCGGATGCGCTTTCAACTGCTTGGCGGATTGATGTTCGCCATACTGCTGCCGGCGTTGTTACGTCTGTCGTTCGATCAACAAGTGATCTTGCAATCGAACATGCAGGTTACAATATTCGCCGCATTCATCGCCCATACGACAGGCTATCTGTTTTACAAGCGCATCGGCAATTTCCCGGGCGTTGCGGCGGCCGCCTACATCTTGCCAACATTCGCCCTGACTTACGGCCTCGTGTTCGCGACCATCTTCTTCTTCAGGTTCGACTACAGCCGGTTCCAGGCCGGAGCGAGCTTCGTCCAATCGACGTTGTGGTATTTTGGTTTGAGCTTGATCACGCGACGTCTGGGAGCATACCGTCTGGCGATAATTCCTGGCGGAGACGTCGGCAGGCTGGAGAACATACCGGGTGTGAGTTGGCACAGGATTCGTTCGCCCGACACAGTTGTCGAGTACGCGAGCGGCGTTGTGGCCGACCTTCGGGCCGACCTTTCTGATGAGTGGGAGCGCTATATCGCCGACCGCGCTCTCTCGGGAACACCAGTCTATCATGTCAAGCAAATCAGCGAGTCGCTCACCGGCAGGGTAGAGATAGAGCATCTTTCTGAAAACACCTTGGGTTCCCTGAATCCAAACCACGCCTACCTGAAAATAAAGCAAGCAATAGACTGGGCCTCTGCGCTGTTTGTGCTTGTTGTTTTCTCACCGTTGCTGTTCTTCGTGGCGATTGCAGTAAAGGTCGATTCACCTGGACCAGCGCTGTTTAGACAGAAGCGAATGGGCTACAGAGGACATCCCTACGAGGTCTATAAGTTTCGAACTATGAATCTCAGCGCCAGCATTGACGATGAAAAGGAAGCCGCCATCACAAAGGCCGGCGACGAACGCATCACTCGCTTGGGACAGTTCTTGAGAAAATCCAGGATCGACGAGTTGCCGCAGGCATTCAACATCCTGCGCGGCGAGATGAGCTGGATCGGTCCGCGGCCGGAAGCGCTCGTACTGTCGAACTGGTACGAGGCCGAACTGCCATTCTATCGCTACCGGCACATCGTGCGGCCTGGCATTACCGGATGGGCGCAAGTCAACCAGGGCCACGTTGCGGCAGTGGACGATGTTCTGGAAAAGCTTCACTACGACTTCTACTACATCAAGAATTTCTCCCCTTGGCTCGACGTGCTGATTGTGTTCCGTACCATCCGAACCATGCTGACAGGATTTGGCGCGCGTTGACACGGCGACAAAGATCGATAGCCAACGCAGCCAAGCCACCACTCACGAGCCTCACAGGGTGGGGACAACCACCAGCTTTGTGAAAAAGGTATTTGCAATGTCAAAAGTTACGCCGATTAGCGTTGAATACCGTCGTATCGACCCCGGAGAAGCACAATGACTAGGAAGACCGCGCTCATTACCGGCATCACCGGCCAGGATGGCGCCTATCTGGCGGAACTTCTTTTGGCAAAGGGCTATGATGTCCACGGCATCAAGCGGCGGTCGTCGTCTTTCAATACGGGCCGTATCGATAATCTCTACCAGGATCCGCATGAAAAGAACGTAAGGCTCTCGCTGCACTATGGTGACATGACCGATGCCACCAACCTCATCCGCATCGTGCAGGAAGTGCAGCCCGACGAAATTTACAATCTTGCGGCGCAATCGCATGTCCAGGTGAGCTTCGAGACCGCAGAATATACGGCGAATGCCGACGCGATCGGGACCTTGCGTCTCCTCGAAGCGATCCGGCTGCTTGGCCTGACAAAAAAAACGCGTTTCTATCAGGCATCGACGTCCGAGCTCTACGGCAACGTGCAGGAGATCCCGCAACGCGAGACCACGCCTTTCTATCCCCGGTCGCCTTATGCGGCGGCAAAAATCTATGCCTATTGGATCACAGTGAATTACCGCGAAGCCTATGATATCCATGCTTCCAATGGCATCCTGTTCAATCACGAGAGCCCGATGCGCGGCGAAACGTTCGTCACCCGTAAGATCACGCGCGCGGCTGCCGCGATAAGCCTAGGCCTTCAGGACAAGCTCTACCTCGGCAATCTGTCGGCTGAAAGGGATTGGGGGCATGCCCGCGATTATGTCGAAGGCATGTGGAGAATTCTTCAGCATGAAACGCCCGACGACTACGTTCTTGCAACCGGGGTAAAGAATTCGGTCCGCCGCTTTGTCGAACTCGCGTTCAACGAAGTCGGGACCGAGATCCAATGGGTTGGTTCTGGCATCGAAGAAAAAGGCATCGACGCAAAATCCGGCACTGTTCTGATCGAGGTGGATCCGCGCTATTTCAGGCCCACGGAAGTGGAGCTTTTGATCGGCGACGCCTCGAAGGCGGAGCGCGTTCTCGGTTGGAAGGCGACGACGTCGCTCGCAACGATGGTCCAGGAAATGGTCCAGTCCGACCTTGAAACGGTAAGGCGGGAATCCGAACATCGGCGCCTGGACGAGGATCGCATTCGCGTTGCGGCACAGTGAGCGGCGGAGGCGGGGTCGACATGAAAATCTCGGTTTTGACCGTTTGCTGGAACTCAGCAGCAACGATCAGGCACACGCTCGACAGCTTCTTTGTTCAAGACCATGGTGACAAGGAACTGGTGATCATCGACGGCGGATCGTCGGACGAAACGCTGGCGATCGTTCGGTCATATCCCCAGGACCGGATTCAGTTGGTCAGCGAGCCTGACAGTGGGATGTATGACGCCCTCAACAAAGGTCTGCACCTCTACACTGGAGACGGGGTAGGCGTCCTGAATTCCGATGACTGTTTCCACGACGACATGGTGCTGAGACGGATTGCGGCGGGGCTTGAGCATGCAGATATCGTGCATGGCGACCTGGACTTTGTCGAAGACCATCTGAGCAAGCGGGTCATACGACGCTGGCGTGCCGCTCCCAAGCCGGCAAAAGGTTTTCGGACTGGTTGGATGCCGGCCCATCCGACGTTCTACGTCAGGCGGAAAGTGGCGGAAGCGGTCGGCGCGTTCGACCTCAGGCTCAAGGTGGCATCGGATTACGATTGGATGCTGAGGGCGGTTGAGGTCCATGGATTCGAATCCGTTGCCACTAACCACGTGCTGGTCGACATGATGATCGGCGGGGCCAGCACGCGTAGCCTTGCCTCGCACTTGGGCCACAATTTGGAAGCGCTGCGTTCCCGCCGCCGCTGGCTCGGATCAGGTCCTTTCGACTACGCGCTTGTTGCGAAACCTGCGCGCAAGCTGAGGCAATTCCTTTTAACACCACGCAACAAATCGCCCGTATGAAAACAGAACCAAGTAACAGCCTTGTTTGGCCGGTCGGAAGTCTATTGCTTGTTGGCCCCTCTTGCAGCCCGGTGACCGGGCAGTCGGCAATGTTTCAAGCGGCAGTGGATGTATTTCCAGGAGCCAGAGTTGTTCGTATAAAAGGCACAGACCGAAGGGCGATAATTAGGTGCCTCTTTGCGGCAGAGTTCCTATGGAAGTACTTCAGAAACCTGTATCGAAAAGAGGTTGAGCTTGTTTATGTGACGGTTTCGCGCTCAGTATCTGGATTTATAAGGGATTTTATTGTATATTTATCCGCTCGGTCCGCTGCGAAGAGAATTGTATTTCATTGCCACGGAGGAGATCTCCATAATTTATTCAACAAGAGGATATTCGGTCGCATCGCATCTTTTATATATAGACGTGCGGATGCGATTATATTCCTAAATAGATGTTCGATCCCGGCCGAAATTGTTAGCTTGAAGAATATTTGGATAGTTGATAACTGCTACCAGGGATTTAAAGAGACAGCACCGACCCAAGCCCCGGAAAAGAAGTGGAAGAGGCCCGGTAGGCGGGTCACCTATATTGGAAATTTCATCCGACAGAAGGGAGTTGATGACGTCTTAGACGTTATCAGCAAGATTAACGAAAAGAATTCTTCAACCGAGATTTCATTTGTCTTGGCGGGAAAGTTTCTGAATGAGCCGGACTTGGAAGCTGAAGTACGCAGACGCGCAGCCGGAATGAGTAACCTCCGTTTGATTGCAGGTCCTCAGCGAAGCCAGCTAGAACTCGAACTGAAAGACAGCAATTTCTTAATTTTCCCCTCTCGCTATCCGTCCGAATGTCAGCCCCTTGTGGTAATAGAGGCGCTTGTCGCGGGGGCCATCCCGATGATCACGGATGTTAATGGTATACAGGAGCAGTTTTCGGAGTTCTCCTTCTTAAAAATCACACCTCGCGACTCTGATGGCATGGTTGAAGTCCTGCTAGCCAATCTAAGCGTCGATCTTTCCGACGTAGCCACGGCAAATCGGGACCTCGCGACGGTAAGATTCTCAGAAGACAAGTTCAAAGAGTCTCTTGCAACTGTCCTTGCTTCTTATCTGAGGAATTGAGGGTGCTCTTTCATGCCTAAAATGACTCGTCCACAGACCATCGTTCGGATCGTAGGCCTTAATCAAGGTGGCGGAGCGAGGATACACTGTCGTCAATTGAACAATTATATAGAACAAACAGGGCGAAAAACAGTCACCTTTATACCCGCATCCCGGTTCCACGATCCTCTGACCAAAACAAAAAATGAAAATATGATATACGTCGAGGATTTGGGCGTAATCCGAATTCTTCGATATGTTATTAAAAATAGAAGGGCCATACAGTACGTTCATATTCATCTTAAGAACGCTGTTATCCTGTTCTTCTGGATTGCAATAGTGTGTAGGCTTCCGGTTCTTGTCACGGTGCATCAAGAAATTGTTTCACGGACATGGCGGGCAAAACTTACCAATGCTTTCTACGCTGCCCTGCTAAGGCGCGCTACGTCGGTTATTGCGATCTCGACCTACATACAGGAACAATTGGAAGCGATTGGGGTAAGATCGACAATGATTTGGAATGCTAGCGAGGACGTGAAGCCATGTACTCCGAGGGGGGAAAGAAGGGAAGATGGACCACTAGTGATCGGAGTTGTTGGCGAGCTTACTGCTCGAAAAGGCGTTACTGATTTGATAGAGCTGTCTGAACTGCTTTCTCCGGGGTGCACTTTTGCGGTTTACGGTGTTGGCCCGCTCTCCTCAACTCTTCGCGGCGCCCGTGGGGTAGATTTGCGCGGCTACGAAAGTGATACATCTACCATATATTCGTCGATAGACTTATTGCTCATGTTGTCTTATGGCGAGCCTTTCGGGCGTGTGCTGACGGAGGCGATGGCCTATTCGCTCCCTGTCGTGGCAAGGCATTCTGGCGGCGCCATCGAAGTCGTAGACAAGAAGTGGACCTTTGAGACGTTACCTGAATGCGCCGCGCTTATAAATAAGCTGCGTTGCCAACGTACACGCGATGAAGTTGGCGTATCAAACAGAGAGAAGTTTTCTTCGTTGTTTAGCTTGGACGTCTTTTATAGCCGCCTAAAGGAGTTTGGAATATGATTGTGCACGCAGACCCGTCAATCGGTAGCGACAATACGGGGGACGCAATCATTTCACATTACGTGAAGGTCGAGTTAAAAAAGCTATTTCCCCAGGACCATATTGTGTCCATTCCAACGCAAACAATGACCGTATCAAGGAGACTAAACTCACTTCTGTCTAACGCAAGGGGCGTGGTGGTAGGGGGTTCCAACCTATTAAGCGGAAGATATCCACGCATTCGCCAATGGGCAAATATGTGCGTGTTTGCTCCGCATAGAAAAAAAGTGCATTTAATTGGCTGTGGATGGCACTCATACGAGAAGAGAAATCTTCCATTAAATACGTTGCTGTTGCGTGCGGCACTTGATAAAGGTGGAGTCCATTCCGTTAGGGACAGCTACACAAAAGTCAAGCTGGCAGAGAACGGGATCCGGAGCTGGAATACCGGCTGTCCGACGATGTGGGGCTTATCAGGTTCCTATTCTTACAAATCCGAAAGTACCGTGGGCCGGATAATTGTCACGCTGACGCACTACAGGAAGGATGTAGCTCGAGATACGGCGCTACTTGCGTATGTTCGTTCCCTTGGAAGGGAGATCTACTTTTGGCCACAATCGCCACAAGACACCGTGTATTTAAAGGAACTCTGCGGGGCCGACAGCACAATTCGGGTTCTCGGAGAAAAGATTTCGTGTGTCGAGGATGTCGCTGACTCGTCCGCGATTTACGTCGGCACGCGACTGCACGGCGCGATTCATTTATTGAATCGGTCAGTGCCGGTGTTTGTGGTAGGAATTGACAATAGGGCAATAGAGATTGCTCATGATACAGGATTGCCGTTAATCGATATATGGAATCCGCCAAGCGGGCTTCCAATCGAGACGGCCATTGATATCACTATGCCTCGGGAGGAAATTGCGGCCTGGAGGGTGACAATCAGAAAGCATATAGATGGTTAGGGCATGGGCGTATCTGTTCGTTGTCAGCTGTCTTTTCCCATATGTTGAGATCTATAACTTCGGGACGGATTTGCAGCCAACGGCGCTGATATTTGGCGCTATCTTGGTTGTACTAGCATACATGTCACAAGAGGGCCTTTCGCTCAGTTGGGTCGAGTGGTTGTTCATCCTTGTCACGTTTTTTGCCTTTATTCTCATGCTGTTGGAGCTTCCTGACCCCCTCGCCGTCCGGGGCTTTGTCACGTACCTAAGCTTTTCTATTGTTGTAATCGCCAGTAAAGTGGCAATTGGCTACATAAGAAACCTTGTAGGCATTGTGTCTGTCTGTGGAATCCTTTACGCTTTGTGCGGCGTCATACAGATCATTGTCGATCCTAATCTATTTGTTGCAATTGTGCCGATAGACCGATCGGCATATGGGCTGGGTGGGCGCGGAGTGGAATCCCTTACCCCTGAACCGACCTTTTTTGCCTTTCACCTGATATTGCTATCGTTGGTACGATATCAATATGGGCGGAAGACATATGGGGAGATGCTGGCCGTCGTGTTTCTCTCCAAAAGTGCATCAGGCGCCGCTACCTTGATGCCGCTCCTTTTTAGCGCACGGCACCGTCGGGTAGCTTTAGCAATATCCGCGGTGATAGCAGTTGGCCTTCTAGCTAGTGCGCTAACTCTCGCATTAAAGGGAGGAGGGCGCGTCGAGCACGTTGCTGAGCTGGTCGCTAGTTCCGATATGCAGTCCCTGCTTAAGGACCAATCAGTTAATGATAGAGTGGGCAGCATTGTCCTCTCCGTGACGAGCGTGATTTTTGACGCGGGTTATCCACACGGCTTCGTAAGTTGGCGTAGGTATGTTGAGCAGAGCGACTGGTATTACTCAACCTTCCCATATGTTAGTGGGTTCCATGGCCGTATACACTCAGGCATTGGCGCCGTATTATTCGAATGTGGACTGATTGGATTGCTTTTTTTGGTTGCCATTTTCGCGCAAATTCGGGAACTCGGCTTTATCACATTCAGTGTTGCGTTTCTTCTTCTCCTGCAGTCCACCCCGCTAGCTCAGCCAATGTTTGCTTTAATCGTAGCGATGGGGATAATCGCGAAGGAGCGCCGTTTGTCTTTTGGTTGGTCTGCCATCTGGAAGAAGTCGTCGGGCAGACAGGCACCTATTCACCAACGTCGAGTTTTTCGAACGGCAGAACCTCTACTGAATCCATGGCGTGTCGACTGAGAGCATGAGGTCATACTACGCAAGAATGGGTGTCGTATGGTTACGTGCGGGCTAGCCTCCTTCAAAGAGAGCTCCCAGTGTGATGGCGCACGGCAGACGGTGTGCGTCGGGGCGTCCGCGGTGCGAATTAGGGCCCTGCTTCTAAAGACGCACAGTCATATCGCACGGCATATTGCGCTGACACAACGTCGGTTTTAATATTGTTCAACAGTGAACCCTGGGATGCAGAGAAATGATGAAGGCGATATTCTTTAAGGCGCCGAAGTCGAACGCGGACAATGAGTTGCGTCGGCTGCAAACTTGCGAACTGGTTAAGATGCTTGCCCACACAGAGCTATCCGGAACCGCGCTATCTATTAGCGGGTCTAGCCACCTATTACGAGGGCTAAAATTTGAGGGATCAGTAGAAGACTTGTCGTACCCTGAATACGACTGTCGATGTATACCGCGTCCCGACTCGATGTATGATCTATACCTTTCCGATCAAGTCTTGGAGCACGTAGGAACGCAACCTGATGTTGTTTTTTCTGAAGCGTTTCGTTTGCTAAAGAAGCAGGGTGTCGCAATTATCTCTACCTGCTTGCTTAATCCTATTCATATGGCACCCACCGACTATTTGCGTTTCACACCATACGGCATTAAGGAACTTGCGGAGCGCGCGGGCTTTACGACAATCGAGCAGTTCACGATTGGCCATGCTGGGGATTTCATGATACAACGCTTGGGCGGAGCTGGTATGAATTACACGAGGATCACGTCCTTGTTGATCCGGGTGCTCGGCGCAATCTTTCGCCGGTCCGCGGACAAAAATCCGATTTTAGTAGGTGCAGTTCTTCGTAAATGAAAAAACAGATTTTGTTTGCGGGCTACAAGTTTGCGTTCCTTGGGATCGGTGTTGTTACTCTCCAATTGAACATACGGTATTTTGACCCGAATTATGTTCTAGAACTCTACAAGGCTCTTAGTCTGTCGCTTATATTTACGACTATTATTGATTTCGGCTCATCCAGAGCCGCTATATCACGTGGAGCGATGCGAACAACGTTTCCGCTATCGGGTATCAAATCTGTCGTGCGAAACGCAGTTTACGTGGGAGGATTGGCATTATTATTGTCGTTTGCCTATGACATAGTTGTAGGACAAGTGTATGCATCCTTCGCGGCAACAGTTGCTGTATTTACTTGTGCGCTCATACCAGAAAAATTGTCGGCCGTAAAATCTGGACGAGTTCTCTGGTGGTCATTTATTGACTCGGTGAGCTCGGTTGTTTTTTCCCTTGCATCTGTTTTCTCAGTATTTCTAGGACCTTATCATTTCCTAATTTGCATTGGCGTGTGTGGATTGTATTTAGGGATTTGGGTATCCAAACGTGGCTTAAGGGGGTTAGCGACACGGAGATCGCTCAGTGCGTTCGTAACAGCCAATCGGCAGTCGGTTCAGTATGGTTTGGAATCTGTTCTGTCGACCGCAGTGTGGGCCGGGTTTCTGTGGATGCCCTTCGGTGGAAGTGGCCAGGTCAACCAACTATTGGTTCATCGCGTACTAAACTTGACCAGAGTATATGCGTCCACATCTGTCAACTCGATGCTTTCAGATCCGAGTTCGATCTCTCCGGTTGGTATCATCACATCGAGCTTGCTTGTTACGCCCTTTGGTGCGATCGCGCTGTATGGTCTAATGGTATTTGCACATGTAACGCACATCTGGCTTGAGATGGCTTTTGCAATACCTATGATTCTTGGCACGGTTGTGTTTATTTTGTCATCATGGGCATTGCTGTTCTTGGCACGAAAGACAGAGCGTCTCATCTTAATAGTAGGCGTGGCGTGTGGTGAAGCGGTGATTGTGGCTGGCGATTTCAGCTACCGACAATTCGGGATTGTAATATTTGCATTCGGACTGATTGCATGGAGTCGTTGCTATATGCTGTTCCCCCGCCGCTGAGCGGAGTTCGTTTGCTAGTTGCGCTTGGCCGGAAGCTATGTGTCCTGGTCTGGCCAGTGAAGTGGTCTCACGTCAGATCGCCGGTGCGGCGAAACTTTCAATTGACCACTGTAGCAGTTCCTGCATTCTACCCAGCCGATTGCGGTCGCCTCACGGTCTTCGTCCGAACCCGTTTCCAGTCCATTCCGTCAACCAGAGCCATGAGCTGAGCATGATTGAGCTGGACCCGGTGGTGGCCGATCCGCGGCCAGCAGAACTTCGCGTCCATCCAGCCGCTTGGCATAAAGACACACGCCGCTGCCGGACCTTGCCTTCGCAAGGTCACGATTTAAGCAATAAAATCAAACCGTTTGACGTTTGTGGACGGAAACTAGGCCAGCCGTCAAGCTCCGCGAAATCAGACAAAGCTGCGCAGCCGGTCTATCTCAAAATTCTTCAGGACTAAAAAGTCGCCGTGCGGCGGCAACTTCTCGTTGTCGGTTGGCATTAAGTCTTTACAGAGGTATACCTTGCCATAGCGCAAGAGCGAGTGTCTCAGTTCCTCTGCGCTACCTCCGGCTCTTCCCAAGTGCCGCTCATCAAACTCGACGATGCCGGCAAATGACTTGCTCTCCTTGAGTAACTTGCTCATTCCGGAAAGCACGTTGATTTCCCACCCTTCGACGTCAATCTTAAACAGGACCGCCTTTGACTCGCCGTCAACCACAGTGTCGACCGGAATAGACGAAACCTCTGTACGCTCGAACTGTCCTTCACCAGCACCCTTAAAGGCGCTGTCAGCTATCTCTCCGACCAGGGAAGATGTTCCTGACCACTTCTTGTCAATAGTGAGACTGACAGTTCCCCTCGAAGAAGAGGCCGCACACATATGCAGATGAAAGATCCGGTGATCTGCCCTAGATTGTATGCTCCGTCGCAGGTACTGTTCCAAGTACGGATTGGCTTCAAATAGGTGGACAGAGGTGGCGTTTCGATAGGTGGTGCAAAATGCAATCTCGCCATAGTTTGCGCCGATATCTAATATTATATCGGGGGCCATTTCCGTTGCCAATAAGCGCCAAAGACGCGAAGTACTGCGTTGTGTAACCCCGGCCATAGCTAGGATACGACGCCCGCGGTTGTCTCGAGGGGATACATACATCGATCCACGGCCTACTAAAATGACGCGCTCCGTCCATGGTATAGTTTTGAACTGAAAGGCGTTGAGCAGACCGGATGCCATTGCCCTCAACGTAACGAACGATGATTTCAGCATTTAAAGCCCTTAGTGGTAAACACACAACACGAGAACCGGCACGATGCATCGCTGGGTTCGTAAAAGCGATATCGCCATACAACGGTGACACCGTCGCAGGGAGATTGGTTTGTCCATCAAAAAAATTGGCATTCTCAGTATAATAGCTTTGGCCTTTGCCGCAAGCTTTCTGACAATTATTGTTAGGACAGGGACGAGAATCAATGCGCCAAAACCTAAGTCGATAGCAGCTTGGAAGCCTATCAAGGGTAAACTTTTTATTCCATCCATAGACGACCTCCGCGTCGGTGATCAAAAAATTGTACTATGCGGCGCAGCGTTCACGAAACCCCGGTCGATGCGCGCTCTGGTAACGGAGACCGCGCGGCGGAATTATCAACGGCTCTCGCTGACTTGCAAGGCCGTTGGCACAGGAACGCCATGTGACGGCAATGTCGCAGCAAAATTTAATGATGCAATTGTTGTGCAGTGCTTCACTGCCGATGGCACAGATCTGGCTTCAAAACTTGTAGAGAGTGGCATCCTGTGTGGGCAGCCCACACAGGCAGGCTCGACCTACAAGGGGTGCTCGCCAGGCTCGTAGTTGCCAGCGGGCATAACAAGCACAGCCGACTGGAGAGTTTGGGCGTAGCGTTAGAGTTGTGACGACGTCGGGCCGCAAAGCATCGTCCACATCAGCTCTCGAAATCCCTATTGCGGCCGGCATCCGGCATTCGGCATAGAGATGATAGTTTCCAATTGGTTGGCGTTTCCAATTGCTTGGCATTAATGGGTGTGTTCAATCAACCACACCGAAACCAAAAATTATCTCGCAACTGCGATATGGGTTGGAATTGTCGCAAAAAGCTGTTACGCGCTTTTTAGTATTTTAGTGGTTGGGTGGGCCTCAGGTAACGTGGGAAAGATGGATTGATGCGGATGAACCTAGTTGTGAAAAGTGCGTTGGCCGGATTTGTTGTGTTGGTCGGCTTCGCCCCGGTATCGTCTTTCGCGCAGGATGGATCGTGCACCTGTGCAACTGCCTATACGGGCGTAAATCCGATTGGTTCAATCGGGAGCGTCAATGGCGATGTGATGATCTCGCAGGTGGCTGGCTATGGCCCGGCACAAGCGGGGGGCGCTCTTGATTTCGGCAGCCGCGTCGTGGTTGGCGCTAAGGGGTCGGCTTCGGTTAAAGTCGGGGGCTGCAATCTGAGCGTCCCGGCGAATTCGACGCTCGATATCTCACGCGTCGACAACAAGATTTGCCTCAATGTGCTGGGTTCTGAGAAGACCGCCCAAACCGGCAATTCAGGGGGCATCACCAACAACAAGCCGGCCTGGATATTCCTGGGGTTGGCGGGCGGCGCGGGCATTCTGGCTGCAACGCAGGATGAGGACAGCGGCGTAAGCAAATAGGCGGACGGGTAGCGGAGGTGGTTGCCTCTGCGCGTAATGTGAGCCGTAGACCTGTGCTGCGCAATCGTTGGTGTGCACTGGCGGACATCTGGGTGCATCTGTATCGTTCTACAGCTTGAACTGGTGCCGGTGGCCGATGTATTGGCCGGGGGGGGCAGCTAATTGTAGGGACGGGAATGAAGGTTCGTCCTTGTCCTGCTGCAACATCTCAGGCTAGAGGCGTTGTCGCTCGAATTACTCAAATGTCCGGTGGTGTGCAGATCGTGCCGCATTGTGACTGGACCCCAATCCTTAGAGTTGTTCAGGAATGGTGCAACTTTCGCCGTGATTGGGAGAGCTCGCTTGACAGGTGCGTCATGCTCCATCGAGTGAGGGGCGCATATTTGGGGGAGGGCGAAGTTGCTACGTTGCGTCGGTGTAGCCAGAAATGATCGATTTGCATTCGCATATCTTGCCCCGCCTTGACGACGGCTCACCCGGTCTTGCTGAATCGCTGGAAATGGCTCGAATGGCGGTGGCCGACGGAACGACTCACATGGCGTGCACGCCGCACGTGATGCCGGGTGTATACGAAAACGCAACATCGAACATTGTCCGAGCAGTTCAAGAATTTGACCAGGCGCTGCGCCGCGCCGCCATACCCCTAGCGCTCTATGTTGGTGCCGATGTTCACATAGCGCCGGATCTTCCGGACCGATTGGCGGCCGGCAGTGTGCCGACTTTAAACCAGTCCCGATATTTTCTGTTCGAACCGCCGCACCATGTCCTACCTCCAAGGATGGAGGATCTTGCGCTACGCCTCATAAACGCCGGTTTCATCCCGATTCTTACTCATCCGGAGCGTTTGACCTGGATCAAGACGAATTACGACGTTATCGAGAGGTTGAATGCGGTCGGCTGCCTCATCCAGCTTACCGCGGACTCGATTGTTGGTGCTTTTGGACGCACGGCGCTTTATTATTCGGAAAAGCTGATTGACGAGGGCAGGGTGGATATCATCGCATCGGACACTCATAGCGCTACGCGCCGGCGTCCGGGGCTTTCACAGGCTGTTGCTGCTGTAGCCAAGCGATGTGGGGAAGACGAGGCCCTCAACATGGTGTTGAAGCGTCCAAGCAAAATATTAGCGAACCGGCCCATTGAGCCGGTCGGAAAATCGCGTCCAAAAACAGCAAACGCTGGAAACGCCATCCGGTTTGGAGGATTTGGCCGGTTGTTCAGGGGCGGTATAGCGTAATGGGCATTTTCAATTTCGCAAAAACTCAAATCGGGACGGTACTCGTATTGCTCGCTTCACTCGCAATGTCTGCATGCACAAGCACCTCATCGACGACACTATCTTCGTCGACTTCGGTCGATGCGTTGCAATTGACATCATCATCTGCGCCACTTTCGACCGGCGGCGCTCTGAAGGTGGTGAAGGACCTGCCGGCGCCGCAAAATACCCAGAACGGGAGCGAGCAGCCTTTATCTCCGAACGATGTGCTCGAGGTGAATGTATTCCAAGTCGACAATCTGAACAGAACGGTTCAAGTCGATGCTGGCGGCCAGATTTCCCTTCCGCTTATCGGAACAATTACCGCAGCAGGAAAAACTGTCCGTCAGTTGGAGCAAGAGATCGAGACCTCTTATGGAGCCAAATACCTACAATCGCCTGATGTGACCATTTTCGTCAAAGAGTCAGTCGGGCAGCGGGTTACAGTGGACGGGGAAGTGAAGAAAGCAGGAATCTACCCGATATCGAGCAGTTCCTCGCTGCTAGATGCAATTGCATTAGCAGGCGGTTTCAGTCCAGTGGGCGATGGTGGCAAGGTCTTCATCTACCGCAACATTGGTCCAAACAAGCTGGTAGCAAATTACAACGTTGACGAAATCCGCGCTGGCAAAAATCAAAATCCACGCATTTACGGCGGCGACGTAATTGTTGTATTTGCTTCTCAATCAAAAATTGCAATGACCAATCTTAAGGAGGCACTTGGGATTGCGTCAAGCGCTGCAAGACTTGCCGTGATCCCATAGGCGGAACATAGCAGGCTTGTATTTAGACAACTTAGGATCTCGGCGTACTATGCTCGACCGCAACAAGCAGCATCGAATTTCAGGCCCTGGACACGGCCAAGCCTTGTCTGCCGATCTGTATTATGACGGCGCGCAAAACTATAGTCCGTATGGCCCCGACTACTCGGAGCAAGACGAGAGTTTCAATCCACTCAAGCTGCTTTTTTACGCTGCCCACTATAGATGGCTGATTGTCACGATGGCGGCAGCCGGACTTGTCGCGGGCGTCATCGTTACGATGATGCAGACGCCAAAATATCAGGCAACGACGCAGTTGGAAGTGCTGGTGCCCTCGGCCAAGGTTTTCCAGGACATAGAGGTAGTTTCGGAAAACGCTGACGTGCGGGCGTTTCTAACTGCCCGTGAAAAGCTAAAAAGCCGTGCATTGGCACAGCGGGTAGTGTTCCAGTTGGGTCTCAGTGAAAAGCCGGACTTCCTGTTCCCAACCCCGGACTTCTCCCTCAGCAACATCTTCTACCGTGCGTTTCGAATCTCCAAATCTCCTTCCATTCAGGAGACAACCCCAGAGGAACGCGAGGCCATCGCGATCGGCCGCATTTTGAAAGACCTGACAGTCAATCTGGTCACGAATACGAGCCTTCTTTCGATCTCGTTTGTCGATCAAAAACCGAAGTACGCAAGCGATGTTGCCAATCAGGTCGCGCAAAGTTTCATCGATCAACGCCTCGACCAAACCAGCGAAACTTCGGATCTGGCACGGAAATTCATCCAGGAACAGGTTTTGCAGGTGAAGCAAAAGCTTCAGAAATCCGAAGAGGAACTTGTCGCCTATGCAAAGGATGCAGGCATCACGATAACTGGCGGAGATAAATCGTTAATTGGATCAAACATTGAGGCTCTGAACACCGCGCTCGCGGCGGCAATCCAGGAGCGTCTCGATGCCGGTCGAGTGGTAGACCAGATAGACAAGGGCCGCGGCTCAAGTCTCGGCCCCGTTCTCGAAAGCGAAGGCCTGCAGAAGCTCAGCGATAGACTGGCGGATTTGACTAGCCAATACCAGCAAAAGCTAGGCATTCTGAAACCCGGGTTTCCTGAAATGCAGCAGCTCCAGTCGCAGATCAAGGAGTTGCAACGCCTTTACAACGACGGCGTTTTGACCATAACGGATTCGCTGCGGCTAAAATACCAGGAGGCCCAGAATAAAGAAGACGACCTCAGAGCCAAACTTGCTGAGATGGAGAAGCAGCAGGTTGTGTTCAACGATAAGAACATAAAATATACGATCCTTAAGCGTGAAGTCGATTCGGACCGATCGCAATATGACAGCCTAATTGCCAAGCTGAATGAGGTTGGTGTCAGTTCAGAACTCAAGACGCAAAGCGCGGCTATTGTTGATTTCGCAGCACAGCCAGAGTTACCCTATTCGCCGCGTTTGAGCATCAATCTTGCGATCGCCCTAGCTCTTTTCATGGCTATGAGCGGGACGATTATCTACCTCATTGAGCTGTTGAACAACACGTTCACTAATCCTGAGCAGGTTGAGAAGGAGCTCGGCTTGGCCATGCTCGGCATCTTGCCGCTGGTCGACGACCGGGAACTCGTGGCCAGTATAGCTGATCAGAAATCTGGCCTGTCGGAGGCCTATCGTTCGCTTCGAACATCGCTGCAGTTTTCCGGTGCGGAAGGCGCGCCACGATCGCTGCTGGTCACCAGTTCCGAGCCTTCGGAAGGCAAGTCGACCACCTCATTCAAGCTTGGTCAAGATTTTGCGGCACTCGGCGCGAGGGTGCTCATTGTCGATGGTGATCTTCGAAAGCCGAACCTTCATCGGCTGTTTGGTCTCGACAACACAATCGGACTGAGCAATCTCCTCACAAATACCGTTCGCAAGGAAGATTTAGCGGGCATCTTCAGGGCAACGAAATATCCCAATGTTACAGTTCTGACTTCTGGGACGATTCCCCCGAATCCGGCCGATCTTCTTTCGTCACCGAAGATGGCTCTGATCATGACCAATCTCGGCAAGCGATTTGATCTTGTCATCATCGACGCGCCGCCGATCGTCGGCCTCTCGGATGCTCCTATTCTCAGCCGGCTCGCCGAGGGCACATTGATGGTCATCTCTACCAACCAGGTGACACGCAAATCTGCGAAGGCGGCGTTGAAGCGCCTTCGAGCTGCTGGAGCGAACGTGGTTGGAGCCGCGATGTCTAAGTTCGCGGTGAACAAGTTCGATTACAACTATGCCTATAAATATATGAACTACCAATACTATAACTACGGCACGAGTACTGCGAAGATTGAAGGCAAAGTCGATGACGGAGCAGGCCAGCCCGCTTATGCAAAATCTCCGGCGTTCAGTCGTTTGGTCCGTCGCGTCCGTTTTAGTATTGGTGGCTTCCTCGATCGGGCTAAGTCGATTTCTTGAAACGGAAACGCCAGCCGTCTCCCTTGCGGTGGATCCTTTCAACGTTGATGCGTTGATAGCTGAAATCAGTAACGTCCTGAATGATTCGAACAATGCTCCCGATCTTGATGCATTGCTTGCCAAAGCCAGAGGCGCACTCGCCTTTGATCTGGCGGACGCGCGTCTCTATAGCGTCATGGGTGAGATAGAATACCGGAAAGGCGAAACAGACGAGGCCTATGAGCTCTTCGATCAGGCTCGTAAATTATCCAAGACGGAAATCCATGCACTCCAGAGGTCCATCACCCGCGAGATCGAGACAGGGGATTTGCCGAAGGCGGTCGGTGAGATCGATATACTACTCCGGCGGTGGCCAGACCAATTTCCTGCAATCGCCCAGGGTCTGCCGGCAATTCTCTCAAATCGGGCAGGATACCAGGCGGTGCTGACAGCGATCAGGGCAGAGGCACCGTGGAGAGCCAGTCTGTTCGCCGCCCTTGGTAAAGACCCCAAGGGTCTCGATACCGCCAACCGGCTGTTGCTCGATCTCGCCGAGTCAGGGGCACCGCCAAGATCGAATGAATTGTCAGCTGTGATCAACGGCTATATTCGTCAGAGAAAATACCAAACGGCATATCGCCTGTTCCTTTTCAGCCTTACTGATGAAGAACAAAAATTAGGTGGGTATATTTTCAACAGCACCTTTGAGCCAGGATTCAGCGGCAAGCCTTTCAATTGGCAGGTCCACAGTCAGTCGGGGTTGGAAGTCACATTTGCACCGTCCCGAGGCGGGGGCGGAGCGACCGTCCGGTTCTTAAATATGCCAGTCAAGAATACGGCTCTCTCACAATATATCGAACTACCTCCTGGTAGATACAAAGTTTCTCTCACAGCTTCTGCAAGAAACCTGAAGCTTCCAAAGGAACTATTTTGGTCAATAAGGTGCATGGATCCGGCCAGCGAAATAGCGCGTTTCAACATTCCGGAGGGTACCTTCAATCGTCAGACTCTGAGCCAGGCCTTTTCAGTGGGACCAGCTGCATGCCCCATTCAACTACTAAGACTCGAAACTGCGACCATTGCCGAGAGCTGGCGATTTCGATATGTCGGCACCTTGATAATGCACAAACTGAGCATTGAGAGACTTCCATCTTGAAGGACCGAGCGTCGGAATGGGATAAATATCTCCTTGGCACGGTCTTGTTCGTGTCGCTGCTGATCGGGGGTGGTACTGCGAGCGGCCTTTACACAGACACTCTGATCGAGGTTGCGGCGATAGTTTCGGCCGCGGCTGTCTTTTCGCAAACCCCCGGTCAGAGAATCGCCCGGCCTGTTCTGTGGCTGCTGGTCTTCGCTATGGCGTTGATCGTTTTGCAAATCGTCCCATTGCCGTCAGCCATATTCAACGGGTTGCGGCCGGAGTTGTTGCTCGGAGATCCCTGGGTTGGAGAAAGCCGATTTCGTTTCATCAGCGTAGGGGTCGGCCGGACGGTCGAATGCCTGCTTTATCTTCTGGCCGCCGCAGCGTTTTTTTTGGCCGTATTGCGTTTGCGTGCCGAGCAGGTCAGCGCGCTCCTTCCGTTTTTCTTCATGGGTGTTATCTGCAATGGTTTGGCGGGAGCGATTCAATATTCGCTCTCTGACGACGTCGCTATTGTCGGGCTGTTGCCTTTTACTATCAATGCCGGGCTTTTCGCCAATGTGAATCATTTTTCGGCGTTGCTTTTTGTGTCGATCCCCTTCGTCGTCTATTACGGTCTATTCCGCGGACATCTTTTGTCCGGATCCTTCGGCCTGATCGCGCTCTTGCTGCTTCTTTTGGCCGCCGGTTCGCGTGCCGGTGTTCTGATTGGGTTGGCGATCACCATGTTGTCCGTGATCTTTCTCTCAGCCCGTTCGAGGGCGAGCGGGTTTAGCGTTCTCCTGATTTTTGTCGGGCTTTCGATATACACGATTGGCGCCTGGACCAAGATCGACCTGGAGGCAATCGACCCCGCTTTCGGGCGAGGAGAATTTGCCCGAACCACGCTCGAGGGCATCAAGGGCAATTGGGCGGCAGGTGTCGGATTTGGGAATTTTCAAAACGCCTACCAGATATACGAACGGGAGAGCATGATTTTCAGGCAATACGTAAATCATGCCCATAATGAGTACCTTGAAATGGCTTTCGAAGGGGGAGTTCTGGCTATCCTGCTGTTGGCAGGTTATTTCGTACTGCTTTTCGCTGCACTGGCCAGGGTTCGCCGCGACCCGCTTCAGAAGGCGGCATTTCTCTCGGTATCGTTTCTTCTCATTCATTCGCTGGTCGATTATCCGCTGCGAACCGGGGCGCTGGCGATGACCTTTGCCTATATGAACGCCATCATCTTCCACAAAGGATTTGCAGAACGCTTAAGCCGCAAGAGCGAGATGATCGAGATCGATCACAATGGTGACAAGCTACTTGTTCCCATCGAACGTTCGTCCTAGCGACCTCGTCGCCACGGCTGGCGTCGCCAGAACATGGCGGACCGCCTGTGAGGCGAGCCGGCCCCTGGCTCTCGGGTTCCGAGGCTCAGGCAACATTTTCCTGCCCCTGCCAAGTGCAATCGCTCGCTGAGCAGAAATTTCCCAGTTTACCCATCTGCATGGAAAATTCATTCCCGAACCATTCGGCCGCAAGCGTGTCTTGCATTGTTCTGGACCGGAACGATCTGCTAGAACGCCCGCACGAGAATAGATTGTCCGGAAGTGCAGTTTGAATCGGGCGGCTGAAGGTCGCCTCCGATGCAGGCCCTTCCGTGGATCGGTACGAAAGAACGCTCGCAGTCCATGAACATCGCGCTTACGCACCTTCAGCGGCTTGAGGCCGAATCCATCCATATTTTTCGCGAGGTGGCCGCAGCCTTTGCCAAGCCGGTCATGCTCTATTCGGTCGGGAAGGATTCGTCCGTGCTCATGCACCTGGCTATGAAGGCATTCTATCCGGCCAAGCCGCCCTTTCCCTTTCTCCATGTCGACACTACCTGGAAATTCCGCGAAATGATCGCCTTTCGCGACCAGATGCAGCAAAAGCTCGGCTTCGACCTCCTGGTCCATGTCAATGAAGACGGCGTGCGCGACAACATCAATCCGTTCGACCACGGCTCCAACACCCACACCCATGTAATGAAGACAGTTGCCCTGCGGCAGGCGCTCGACAAATACGGGTTTGACGCTGCCTTTGGCGGCGCGCGGCGCGACGAGGAGAAGTCGCGCGCCAAGGAGCGCATCTTCTCGTTCCGCAACGCCCAGCATGTCTGGGATCCGAAGAACCAGCGGCCGGAGATGTGGAAGATTTTCAACACCCGCATCGCTGCCGGTGAATCGATCAGGGTGTTCCCGTTGTCGAACTGGACCGAGCTCGACATCTGGCAGTACATTCTCCAGGAAGACATCCCGATCGTGCCGCTGTATCTGGCCAAGGAGCGGCCGGTCGTCGAGCGCGATGGCATGCTTATCCTGAAGGACGACGACCGTATGCAATTGCGGCCCGGCGAGACGGTGGAGAACCGGATGGTGCGGTTTCGCACGCTCGGCTGCTATCCGCTGACCGGCGCGATCGACTCGGAAGCCGACACTCTGGAGGCGATAGTCGGCGAAATGCTCACGGCGCGCACTTCCGAGCGGCAAGGTCGCCTGATCGATCGCGATGAAGCCGGCTCGATGGAAAAGAAGAAGCGCGAGGGGTATTTCTGAGCATGCGCCACATTATGGCCAAGAGTCTCGCCCCGACCGATGGCGTCCGCGACTATCTGGCGGCGCAGGAACGAAAGTCGCTGCTGCGCTTCCTGACCTGCGGCTCGGTCGACGACGGCAAGTCGACGCTGATCGGGCGCCTGCTTTCCGACACCAAGCAGATTTTCGAGGACCAGCTGGCCACGCTCGAGCGCGATTCGCGCAAGCACGGCACCACCGGCGACGACGTCGACTTCGCGCTGCTGGTCGACGGCCTCGAGGCCGAGCGCGAGCAAGGGATTACCATCGACGTCGCCTATCGCTTCTTCGCCACGCCAAAGCGCAAGTTCATCGTCGCCGACACGCCCGGCCACGAACAATACACGCGTAACATGGCGACGGGTGCATCGACCGCCGATCTTGCCATCGTGCTGATCGATGGCCGCCAGGGCGTATTGCGTCAGACAAGGCGACATTCGATCATTGCCTCGCTGCTGGGCATCCGCCACATCGTGCTCGCCGTCAACAAGATCGATCTTGTCGACTTCGACGAGGCGGTTTTTAAGCAGATTGTCGCGGATTACGCGCAATTCTCACGTGAGCTCGGCTTCCAGACAATCCTGCCCATTCCTATGTCGGCCCGCTACGGTGACAACGTTAGCAGCCGATCCGACAGGACGGACTGGTATTCCGGCCCGACGCTGATCGAACATCTCGAAACCGTCTCGGTCGACCAGGCCGCGGTCGAATTGCCGTTCCGCTTTCCGGTCCAATATGTGAACCGTCCCAATCTCGATTTCCGCGGCTTCGCCGGCACCATAGCGTCCGGATCGGTTGCGCCCGGCGACGAGGTGGTCGTCGCGAAATCCGGCAAGTCCTCCCGTGTCAGGCGCATCGTTTCGCATAGCGGCGACCTTCAGCAGGCTATCGCCGGCCAGGCCATCACTCTTGTCCTCGACGACGAGGTGGAAGTCTCGCGCGGCAATATGCTGGTGTCGCCGGCAGCGCGGCCGCAGGTCGCCGACCAGTTCGCCGCCAACATCGTCTGGTTCGACGAACATGCGCTGCTGCCTGGCCGCTCCTACATCCTGCGCACCGAGACCGACCAGACCAGCGCCACCGTCACCGACCTGAAATATCGCGTCAACGTCAACGACTTTGCCCATGAGGCGGCCAAGTCGCTTGAAATGAACGAAGTCGGCATCTGCAATATCTCGACGCGGTCGCCGATCGCCTTCGATCCGTTTGCCGAGAATCGCACCACCGGCGCCTTCATCCTCATCGACCGCATCACTAACGCCACGGTCGGCGCCGGCATGATCCTGCATTCGCTGCGCCGCGCCGAAAACATCCACTGGCAGTCGCTCGATGTCGGCAAGCGCGCCCGCGCCGATATGAAGAACCAGCGGCCGGCCGTGTTCTGGTTCACCGGGCTTTCGGGTTCGGGCAAGTCGACCATCGCCAATCTGTTCGAAAAGAAGCTGTTCGCCACTGGGCGCCATACCTACATTCTGGATGGCGACAACGTCCGTCACGGCCTCAACCGCGATCTCGGTTTCACCGACGCCGATCGTGTCGAAAACATTCGCCGCGTCGCCGAAGTGGCGCGCCTGATGGCCGACGCCGGGCTGGTCGTCATCGTGTCGTTCATTTCGCCGTTCAGCGCCGAGCGGCGCATGGCGCGCGAACTGATGGCCGACGGCGAATTCGTCGAGGTGTTTGTCGATACCCCCTTTGAGGAATGCGCCAGGCGCGATCCGAAGGGTCTCTATGCGCGGGCGTTGAACGGCGAGATCAAGAATTTCACCGGCGTCGATTCACCCTATGAGGTGCCGGAAAAGCCCGAAATCCATCTCAAGACCCTCGGCAGATCGGCCGAGGAGATGGTGGACGCCCTGGAACACTGGCTAAACGAGCGGGACATTGCCGAAGACCAATATGACAGCGGCGGCGGTATCTGACGACGAAGCGATGCTCGCCGTCTTCGAGCACCTTGCCTTGGCGGCAGGGCGCGAGGTGATGCGCGTCTTTCGTGCCGGCTGTGCGGTCGACAGCAAGTCGGACAGTTCGCCAGTGACGGAGGCTGACCGCCAGAGCGAAAAGATCATCCTTGCCGGGCTGCGCGCCGCATTTCCAGAGATTCCATGCGTGGCAGAGGAGGAAGCCTCTGCCGGAATCATGGCGCCGGATCTCGGCGACGCCTTTTTCCTTATCGATCCGCTGGACGGCACCAAGGAGTTCGTCAACCGGCGGACCGATTTCACTGTCAACATCGCGCTGGTTCGCCATGGCGTGCCTGAGATCGGCGTCGTCTTCGCGCCTTGCACCGGCCGCTTCTTTTCCGGCCGCCCGGGCAAAGCGGAAACGATCGAGATCAATGACGACTACGAGATCGTCGATCGCCAGCCGATTTCGGCAAGGGCCGGTATGGTGCCGCTGACCGTCGTTGCCAGCCGTTCCCACAACACGCCGGAAACCGACGCTTATATCCGCGCGCTGGGCGCTGCCGAGATCGTCTCGGTCGGCTCGTCGCTGAAATTCTGCCTTGTCGCCGGCGCCGAGGCGGACGTCTATCCGCGCTTCGGCCGCACCATGGAGTGGGATACGGCCGCGGGTGACGCGGTGCTACGCGCCGCCGGCGGCATGACGCGCACGCTGGATGGTGAGCCGCTCGCCTACGGCAAGCGCAACCAGAGTGACGACGAGGATTTCGCCAACCCGCATTTTATCGCAAGCGGCAAGGCTGCTGGATTTGGCTAGACGGTGATTGCGCAGTTCCAGACCCGTACGAAAGTGCGGGTCTTGCAAGTGACTTATGCAAGCGACCTCAGAGACTGCTCGAGATCTGTAAGCACAGCGATACGATCCCCATCCAGCCGACAGTCGGGTCGGCGTGGCCGATTCGCTTCGTGTCCGGTCGATGCTGTGGGGCCTTCACACGGTGTATCCAAATTGCTGTATACCGATACACTTGAACGGCTATACGAGGCAGTGATGGCGTTCCACATCAAAAATCCCGAGACCGACGCACTGGCCCGCCGGGTCGCCGCACTTAAGAGGACTGGTCTGACAGAGGCTGTCCATGCCGCGCTCAAGCATGAGCTTGAGCGCGAACAGGCTAGACCGTCCCTGGTAGAGATCGGCGTCAGGTTCTGCCGTGATCTGCGAGCCCGGGGCAAGCCTGATCACGGCAGGCCCGCCGACAAGGCGTTTCGCGACAGCCTGTACAAGAATGACTGAAGTTCATCGACTTCAATCTGGACCGTGGCCAGCCAAGTAAAGTCCGGTTCAACACCGTTCAGCCGCGCCGGGTCCCGGCCAGGAGTTCGCGCGCAGCATCCTCGTTGGTCACCAGCGCCGTCAGGGCCGAGGCGATCACGTTCAAGAACCTAAAATGCGGCGGGCTTGCTTCGGATGGCTAAGGCCAGGAGCGCCTCCGAAAGTCGTTTCTTCGCCCGCTCCACCCCGTTCTCGTCGATTGCCTCAACATCGAGGAACAAGTCGAGACCAGTCGCATGTTCGCTGATGACCTGAGGGCGCTGGGCGAGTTCACCCAGGAGGCCCTCGACTTCGTAGGGGACAACCTCTCGGCTGATCCCCTTCATGGCTATCGGTGCCAATGGACGCGCCCGGACAAGGTCGCGCACGAGCGCGTAAGTCTCATAGCTGAGGCAGATGCCGCCGGGCTCGGCAATCGACTGCAGCCGGGCCGCCAAGTTCGCCTCGGCCCCAATGATCGTGTAGTCCATCCGATCATCGGAACCGAAGTTCCCAACATTGCAATATCCCGTGTTGATGCCCATGCGAGCTCGGAAGGGCCGTTCAACTCCGCGGTCATGCCACACCCTGTTCAACTGCTCCAGCCGACGCTGCATGTCGACAGCCATGCGCAAGCAGGCTCTCGCGTCTTCCTCGACGCCTTGCGTCTCGGGGTCTCCGAAGAACACAAGAAGCGCGTCGCCGATGAACTTGTCGACGGTGCCGCCGTGTTTGAGCGCGATCGTCGACATCTCGGTAAAGTACTCGTTGAGGAGAAGCGTCAGGTCCTCGGGCTGGAGCCGTTCCACGATCGCGGTGAAATCCTTGACGTCGGAGAAAAAGATCGTGAGCTTCTTGCGCTCGGTCGCGATGGTGACGTCCTTCTGGCCGCTGAAGATGCTTTTGTAAATTTGAGGCGAAAGGTATTTGGCGATCTTCAATGAAATCGCGGCCAGGAAGTCGTTTGCCTCCGAAAGCTCCTTGTTGATGCCCTGAATCAACGCGGACTGCCGACGCTGCAGGAGAATGAACGTCAGGCCCGCCGCCGCCGCGAAACCGAAATATAGGAGCAGATACTTGAAGGTCAGCACGTTCGCAGCGATAGGCTGATTGACTGATATCTCCTGGATCCCTCGGACATCCCCTACCTTCCAGTCCGTCTTGGGGCTGTCCGGGTGTGAGTTATGGCAGGTCACGCACACTTGTCCCATTATGACAGGGGCCGCGGCGCGGACCTGCCGGTCAAACAGTGAGCCCGAGACCTCGATGATCGGCTCCTTCGGGTTGGCGCGCAAAGCTAGGATTGCATTCCGCTCGAACGCATCGAGCTGGTGGGGCGCGCGACCTTTGAAAGGCAGATCCGAGACGAACCGATATTTGACCGAGCCGTCATGAGCGCTGATGCGCTTGCCGAGTTCGATCGAGAGGGTTGCTGGAATAGGGATCGCGCCTGGCACGTCCCGATAGTTGTGCGTCGCAGTCACGGCGCCGTTAGCTTGCAGCACGCGTCCCACGACGTCGCTGCCGTAAAATCCGCGCATTTCGTCGATGATGCGGCTGATTTCGCTGGCTTGCCTGCGCAGCATCCGTTCCGACAGGTCTCGGAGGTCGAGCCAGGCTGCGACGGGCAGACCGACAAGGCCGATGACCACTGCCGCCACCACGAGCGGTCCCATGGTGCGCTGCTGACGCGCAATCTGTTCACCCAGTCCAGCCATTGTGCAAGCGCCCGGCCGTCTTAGTATGTGAACTATAGCTCATTCCCGCCGCGGTACCAGAGTCAGTCTTGGCTCGATGAAAACACGTCGGCCCTGCAACGTCGGACCGACCTCGAGCGGTTGTTGCCAAGCCGCGACTCTCACGGCGGATTTCGCATTCTGGCGCTGGACGGGCAGTGAATCAGCGAAGTGGATGTCGCAACGTCGGTTGTGGCCCGGAATGCGCTGCGCGATAGCCGCTCAGGTGTCAAAATTCGCGTCTCGCAAGGTCGAGAGACTTCTGCGGCCGGAGAGCGCGTCGGAGAAGAAAACGTCCCGCGAAACGTCTCCGCGCGTCGGTCGCACTATGGAATGGGACACCGCGGCGGGTGACGCGCGCTGCCGGCAGCATGACGCGCACCTGAATGGTGCGCCGCTCGCCCGCGGTAAGCGCAACCAGAGCGACGACGAGGATTTCGCCAATTCGCATTTCATTGCCAGCGGCAACCCTGCCACGGCCGCTTAGATATCATGATGAGTCCAATCCCGTCCCGGCTCGTCGGCCCCGTTGACGCCGTCGCGGATGCGACGCCTAGGTGAAGCATTTATTTTCAGGCGAACGCTCGTGGCAGGGAGTAACCATCCGGTGTGGATCGTGGCAGCGGCGCTTTCGCGTGTTAAACTGCTTGCATGGAGATCGACACCGACAAGATCGACGATGCCGTTATGGGCCTGCTTTGGCTGACGCTGCATGAAGAGAGGCGCGCCTGGAAGGGGTTGGATCGGAATGCTCTGGATCGCTTGCACGAGAAGGGGCTGATCGCGAATCCGGCAAATAAGGCGAAGTCAGTGTTTCTGACAGATGAAGGACTGCGGCGCGCTGAGGAGCTATTCCGAACGCTGTTCACTCGCCCGGCGCCCTGAGCCAGAGCGCTGGACGGGCGCCTGCGAGCTGATAACGCACATGGCTGAATTTCGACACCGGCGGCGCGCCGACCGCAGGCGGGACGGCCGGTGCTCTCGCCGTGACGGCCAAATTGGTATTCGTCACCCACGCCAACGGGCGCATCCATTCTGTTAAGGCAGTGGCAGAGCATACCGCAGCCGCGAGATGCTTCTCCCGGCGAATGGGCGCTCCGGGCCGAGTTGCAGGCAGGCAGCGGGTCTGCGCCCGCTGCTGGCACATGGGATGTTGAAGAGGCAGATTACCACAAGCAATGTGTCATCATGGCTGCGGATTTCCGAAGGCAGGTTTCTCAAGCACCAGCACATGACTACCAAGAGGCGATGTGTGAGTGCTCTTGACCTGGAACCCTTCGTCAGAAAGCGTTTCGATGAATTCGCCATCCGTTCCAGGCGGAACGCGGGCAACGACGTTTGAGGTGCGCCTCACAATATTGGAAAGCACCCTTCGCGCCTTGCCCGGGCCGATGTTGCGCTGCATGTGCTGATAGACGGCCAGCAGCAGGACGATATCGTATTTCGGTAGAAGGATATTGCCGAGGCGCCGGCTGCCGAGGTTTAGGCGATCGAACCGGGCATGCACCGGGGAGCCACTCAACAACATCTTTGCGGTCTCGATGTGCGGCTTGGCAATGTCGATCCCGTGGATCGAACTGGGTTTCAGCTTGGAGATCTCATAGGCGACAACACCCATATTGCAGCCAACATCGAGAATGGATTTTCCGGTGTAGTCGACTTTTGCGGAGAATAGCCCGTCAAGTCTGTCGTCCCACGTTCCGGCAAAACCCCTTTTGAATCTTGACCACCACAAATCATCAGCTCCTTTGAGAAGAGCCCCCTTGAGCGCCTCCTACCACGAGAGAATTAACGGTCGATACCCGTTCAACTGGAATTGATGACATTGACGAACCAAGGCAGGGACGTGTGCGGCCGCCTCACAACCCCATCACTTTGAGTGCCGCGGGAACCGCATAGCGGCTGCCGTCATAGCGCAGCCGGTTGGTGCGCTTCACAGGCTTGCCAGGATGGGAATGGCATTCGCCATTCTGGTCGGGGGAGGGACTATCGGTATTCGTCTGCTCAACCGCGGTGATATCGTGATAGCCCTGATGGCTCGCCGGGCTCATCGCCAGGCTGACCTGGCTGGAATGAAAGTATCCGGCGCAACTACCATCGCTATCGCCGCCAGAGCCGGCCACCACGAGGCCGTCGAGCACCATGCGTAGCGTATCGCCGGTGCGAGCGTAGAGCCGCAGGTCGGTTTCAGCGAACGGAGCGGTCAGCGAATGGTGTGCCAGTGCGATGCGCAGGCCGAAGGCGGTTACCTCAGGGGCCAGTGCATAGCGGCCGGTGTCGAATTCCACCTTCTCGATGACGATCGCGTCATCGGTCATCAGACCGGGCTGGAGCAGGCGCTGGCGCACACGCCGCGTATTCCTGTCGACGACCAGAAGCTCGATATCGCCGACATGCAGGTGGTCGCCGTTAGCGCTGTCAATCAGCGGCACTGCGACCAACAGCAGGTCGACATGGGCGGGCCAAATCTTGCAGACCAGGCCGAATGGCGCATCGGTCCCCGGGAGCGTTGAGGTGATGCTGGTATGAGGTTCAAGCGTGAACGAGGTGCCGTCGGCGCTCTTTCGGGCCTTGGGATAGGCCTGCTGCACCAGCGCGGCGGCATCGCCGCAATCGCCCGCCGCGGCTCGGGCGGGCGACAGGCCGGCTGAGGCCAGGCCGAGCAACAGGACAGGCAACACTATTCGCATGGAGTTTCTCGCCTAGCAGGGCCGGGTTAGGCCAGTGGCTTTCTACGCGAGATTGGTGGCGGCGCACAGTGCCGATCCAAGGCAAGCACCTGCCCCATTTGCAGATGGATGTTCGCAAGGAAGTCCCTACGCAGTAAGAGGTGGGTATGCTGGCCTATGCCACCAACGACAACTGGGACCCCAAGCCCACTGCATCGTGGTATTTCGTGTCAAGAGCGGCGAGGCGCGCAAGGTGAACAGATCATGGCCTCGCTCGAGGCCGAGCAGAAGCAGAACGCGCTGAAGGGCGGCATTCATATCACCGGTAAGGCCGAGGCGCTCGAAAACCGAAATTTCAACATTCCCGTGCGTGTCGGTCCGGTTGCGCTGAACCTGGACTTCCCGACCGATGATCCCGCGGTCAGCCTGAACTTTTCGGGCTATCCGGCACGGGAACGCTCTCGCTGCCCGATCAAATCCTGTCGCCCGACCCGAGCCTGAGTTCCGGTGAAGTCAACCGAGTGCCCTAGAGCGCCAGATCGGCGCCGGAGCCACGGTCGGGATTGCAAGTGCAAAGAAACGCGGAAGGCTGGCATCTGATTGATTGGAAAAGCGCGGTCGCGCCAGTTGTCGCACCTCAGTAGACGGTTTCGAGCCGGCTGAACCGAACCGGGATGAGTTTCCGGGTCTCGAGCTGCCCTGCCGCATCCTTCTCGATGACAGTCAGAAACTGTGCTTCTTTAGATCCTAAAGGCAGAACCAGCCGTCCCCCCGGCTTGAGTTGCTTCAGAAAAGCCGGCGGTGTCTGCTCAGCCGCCGCCGTGACCAGGATCTTGTCGAATGGGGCGTGCTCGGGCCAGCCGCGAGACCCGTCTCCGACACGAATGCCGACATTGGATAAGCCTAGCTCCTGCAGGAGATCCTCCGCACGGCTTACGAATTCCTCGATGATTTCCACGCTCCAAACCTGCCCGGCGAGTTGCGCGAGGATTGCGGTTTGATAGCCCAGGCCAGTGCCGATCTCGAGCACCGCCTCGTGCGGTTGGGGAGCAAGGAGATCGGTCATGAGAGCGACGATGAATGGCTGCGAGACGGTTTTATCGAAGCCGATCGGCAGCGGCATGTCCTGGTAGGCATAAGGTGCAACCGAGGCCGGCACGAAGCGATGCCGCGGCACTCGCCGCATCGCTGCCATCACCCGCTCGTCGAGCGCCGCCTTGCCGAGTTCTTCGCTTGCAAGGTCGGTATGGATTGCAATCATCTCGACCATGTGCCTGCGTAGGACCGCGAGGTGCTCTTCGTTCATTGGCTTCATGACGGTGGGGCCTTCCTCAACCAGCTTGCTGCCGGTGAGCATTATATCCTGTTCGTCACGGTAGCGCCCGCCATCGTTTCCATTAGGGTGCCCAGGGCAAGCGTGGGTGACCGTCTTGGCAGGCTATTGCTGGCGGCGACCCTGGAGATTCTGGGCGCCATATCGCCATAGCGGTGTGTCACACATGCGGCTATCGCGCATCAGCTTCGCCAGCACCTGAGAATCGCGCGATCCCTGACGTCGACGAGACGGTCGCCGGCGCATGTTTTCAGGCCAGCGTGCTGATCGCGACCAGCCGGTCGTAAACGATGTCGGTACGGCCCGCTGGTCCGCGAATGTTTCCCTCCAGGAAATGGTCGAAGTTTGGATCAGCGAGCAGCGCGGCAACCTGTTCGGCGATGTAGGCCCGGATCTCCGGCTCGCCGTTTGCGATTTCCTCGACGATCTCCTCCCGCCCGTCGACCAAAAGGAGAATGTCCTCGGCGTCGCGGCTGGCGATGAGATCGCGTTCGCCGCGTCCGCGGTATGCCTCCAACTTGGTCGCGACAAACAGCTGCGGCGTGAGGCGCCGGATCTCGAGCGCCTCCTCCAGCTGTTCTGGTACGGCCGTCGCGATCCCCTTTGCGTACCAGCGATTGCTGAACCCGAGGATCGCCTCGTCGTCCGGCATGAAGTCGACCTTGAGCTCGCCGAGTTTCATTCGGCAGATGACGGAATCGTCAGCCGCCTCGGTGAAGCCGCGTGCGCGCAAACGCTCCGTCAGCTCGACCCATTCTGCGAAACCAGCGAGATCGACGATAAGGTCGACATCATCGGTCGCTCTCACCCCTTCGAGAACGATGGGGTCAGTAATGTAGAGCGCGGTCGTGCAGCCGCCGACGAAGACCAGGCGCGCGCGCAACTCCTCGCCGAGTGCCTCGGCGACGGCCTTCAACATGGCCTTCAACTGATCTTGGACAGTCATCCCAGCCTCTGCGCGAGCAGGTCGGCGGCGAGCTTGCTTTCGCGTTGATTGCCGACGCGGATCGCGTCGATGAGGGCCAGATAGGCGTAGAGCCGCCTGTCTTTCTCGCAGGCCTCCGGCACGCTTTTGAACAGCGGGTCGACCGACTGACCCATTTCTTTTGCATGCGCGTAGGGCCAAACGCAGATGAGATTGCCAGCGCTGTGCAGGGATTCACGTAGCACGGGGGCCGCGAATGCCGTCGGCAACCCGCGCTGCATGGCGCCTGGTTTCGCCGGAAAGACGAATTTCACTCCGTGGACGATGAACTCGCGCAGATGGCGCCGGCTCGGTTTAGGCCGGTCTGTCTTCCTGTCCTTGATCGCGAGGCCCGCCGCAATGCTACGCTTGAGCGAAGCGCCAATCTCCGTCTTGCTGATTCCGAGGGCTGCCTCGAGGCCGCGCACAGAATAGGGATCCTCGCCCGCGGCTAGCCCGAGCGGCGTAGATTCGTCACCGATATCCTTTGCGTAGTCCTCCAAGCTCGCCAGCTTGAGCAGAACGACAACATCCTGGCTCTTCATCATGTCCTCTGTCCGTGGTCCTCGGACAGAGGACATCTAACATCATACACACCGAGTGTCAACGATCACGGCTGCAAATCGGTTGGTCTCGGCGGTGAGTCGACCGTGTCCACAGCAACCACTCGGCATGCCGCTCGCAACCGCAGTCCTCGAGCCTCGTCCTCAGTCCCGGGACAGTGGACAAGCGCGGGATCGGTCCCGCACACCACACCGGCTAATGCTCCGCTCCGATACCGCGCCCATTACCAGAGCTGGTGGCGACCGTCGCGGCAAGTGACAGCCGGGTCACACGCCCTTTCTCGTCTTGAATCGCGAAGCTCGGCATCTGTTTCGTGCGCCGTTTTCCGTACCAGGCCGTCGCAACTGTGATCAGATCCTCGTTGAACCGCTTGGCGAGAAAACCGTCGAGCAACTTGTCCGTCAGAGCCGGATCCGCATAATACCGAAAATCGCCGGTGTGCACCAAGGCATTGAGGTCGGGAGCTTCTTCATCCAGGCGCCGTTGCATCATCTTGTGAGGCAGGTCGGCTGATTTCGGGTAATCAGCAAATGCCCCTCGATAGATCGGAGCCATGAAGTCGATAATATGAGTGTCGGTCTGGAGCCACACGCGGAATGCATCGTGCCCGGACACCAGCTGCCCATCCTCCAATTTCCCGAAGGTGGCAACCTCGCCGCCGCCGTCACCCAAGCAAAAGCAGAACGCACCGCCCACAATCTGCGCTCTGATTTTGTAGCACCGGTTGAGAACATAGCCGCCGACGGCCGCAAAGAAGAGGCATGCTCTCTCGGCAGTCGCGTCTGGTACCTCCTGAAGCACGCCATGGGTCACCTGATAGATGCGGTTGTAGTCGCTAAGCGGCAGAAGGAACTTACCCATGAAACCTCAGGTTTTTCGGTCGCCGTAGCGGCCACGCCGGTCATATCCAGGAAAATGAAGAACGGGGTAGCCCGCATGCGGGAGAGCATCTCATCGCACGGGGCCTGGCTTTGAAGGTGTGCGTGGTGCTGTGGACAGTCGTTGTCCTGGCGGCAGTCTTTGTCATTGTGCAGGCCTGAACCGATCGACACAAATTGGTGCCGGCGAAAATGAATAGGACGCGACTATGGCAAACCGCTACGCGTTTCGCATGGACCGCCCGGACTGCTGGACCGTTTTCGACGTTTTCACCGGCCAGCCCGCCGAGTCCGATCACAAGATCATGCTCGGCATCAATGCCGGCGAAGCGGACGACATGGTCGGCCGGCTGAACGATGAAGACGCCAAGCGGCGGGAACAGGCCGGCCGCTGAGCTAGCACACCGGCGAGCAAATTCGCCGGAATGATTCGCTAAGCACCTGTGCGGGGCGTACAGTCCGTTGTCGCCGGCCACAGAACAATGGGCACCGGCGCTTGAGAGCGTCCATCGTACTCCCGCCCCCTCGATGGGAGCCGCATTATGGACAACGATCAATCGGCCGATGTGATTTCGACTTTTGACTGCAGTATCCTGCGTGACGCGTTCAGAACATCGGTCATTGAAAAGCAGATCCCCGAGGATCAGTGGCAGGCATACGCCGCGCTTTTGATCCGCGACTATACCGGCAACTCCGATTTTGATCCGGCGTTGCTGGCCTGGATCGTGCGACCGTAATTTTATCGCCGTGCAAGGTGCCGGGGCGGACAGCCGCTCCGCGCTCTCTTTCATTTTTGCCTAAAAGGACAATAAGCATGAGGTACATGAAAACTCCGGACGCTCCGGCCATACCGGTCAAGCCAATCGTCGAAACTGGAAAAATCCTGTCGAAGCGGCTGACAATCAGAAGCGACGAAGCAACAAGACGAAAGTCCGCCGACACCGACGGCACGGTGCGGCGGGCGCGTCAAATTGCGGAAAGCAACCGCCTGATTTGATGCCCCTATGTCCCCTTTGGGCAAAACCCGGACATCATGCAGCCCAAGCCGATCGTCAGCTTTCAGGAAGTCGCAAGAACTGATCTTCTACGGCCTGCCGGCGCCCAACCACAAACGGCGTCACGTCGACATTGTCATGTACCTCCGGGCAATCCGCAGATCCATTCGATGGGTCCGTTTGCGTGACGCGGTTCGCGAACGAACCCAGTCCACCTTATATTCGGTCAGGGCGCATGCACCTGTTCCATGATCCCGCTTGCGGCGGAGTCGGACCCAAGAGACGAAACCATTCTTCAGCGGCGGCTGTTTGAGGCCATGAGTTTCGTCGGTTCGTCTACCGAGAATCTGCCAGGCCTGATCGGTCCTGGAGATTGTTAGAATCGATTGGCGTCTACGCTGATGGTTTCGTCGGGAGAGCTCCTTCTATACCGACTCCGGCGTTCACGTATTTCCACAGTGCAACAAGCAGTTTCCGAGCGAGGGCGATGATCGCCGTCTTCTTGTACCGGCCACCATTCTGGATGACTCGCGCCCTGAACCACTGGCTGAGTGCGGAATTGGGTTGATGGCGCACCCAGAGCCACGCAACCTGGATAAGCGTCGACCGGAGCCTAGGATTACCGGACTTCGAGACTCCCTGCTCGCAATTAATCTGCCCACTGTGCCAGGGCGTTGGCACCAAACCAGCGTAGGCGGTCAGGAATTTCGCCACCCGGTCGGGCACGACTTCCAGTTCCGCCCCGAAGACACCGATCTCCTCGAGTTTCTGGATCAGGCCGATATGCCCAACGACTGGAAGGTGGTTGTCGCAGAGCGCCTTCTGGATGTCGTAGGACGCGGAGCAGTAGAAGGCGTCGCCACCAATGCCGGCGAAGTGGAAAGCCGCACGCAGATAGTCTTCTGCCGTAGCGAGCGGACGGCCAGCAAAGCTGCCCCAACTGCCGTATGGAAGGCCGACCTGTACGAAACAATCGCCGGCTGCCTGTCGCATTTCCTGATCAAAGCATCGGCCTTCGATGAAAGCATGTGAATGCCCGCTGCGGCAGCGGCAGCCGCCTCGTCGGGCGTGCTGACGAAGAGCATCGAGATCTTCTGGCTATCCTTCTTCATCTTTCGGATATCCTCGACATGAGGACGGTTGTGATACATGCCCATAGTCAGCCTCCGCTACAGTTCAGGTGACCTTGAAAATGCGGGGCGGTCGACCAGCCGCAAGTGTTCACCTCGATGCCGGATACCCCCATGCGCTGGGCATGATTAAGCACCGCGTCCAACGGCAGATTGCGAGACTGTCTGAAACGAAACCCAGTTTCACGCGTAGAACTCCGGCTTTGCAATCATCTGCACAGGCGTACGACGGGCTTCCTTCAGCGCTACCACGCCAGCCTCGGCAACGACGGCGGCGCAATAGCCGTCCCAGCAATCCGAGGCGGTCGTGGGGAACTCACCGGTCATGACAAAGCGAAGGAAGTCGCGGTTCTGGCGGCGATAGGCATCATAGTACCGGGTCCGCCAGTCGGCGTCGTAGCTTGTGCTTTGGGCAAGCGCCGATTCCGTGCGGGTGTAGGCAATGTTGTTGGTTGCCACGGCGCCGTTCTCGCCAGCTCGTCGCGAAACATGATTACGCAACCGCGCTGCAAGGCCTGCCAATCCTTAGGTTTTGGGATTTCGTGGGCAAGGCGCGTTGATAACGGCACACTCTGATCAGACGGTTGCCGGAAGGCGCGGTTGGGGAGGTCAACGACTTACCTCGTCTGTCCCCCGATTTGCCCTGATCTCCTGTTCCCACCATCAGAAGCTGATGCCTACGATCTTTACGCCGATACGATCGGCGAGTTCGAGCAATTCGGAATACACGTTAGAATTTCTGGTCAAATCGAGCGACACGCCGGACTGCACCAACATCCTTGCCGGAATTCGATCGCCAAACAGCATCACGGCGAGAGCCCGGTCGTCCTGCCGAGAAATCCAGCAAAGTCCCTGGATATCTGGGCATTGTGCGTGAATGGCTTCAGCCCAGGGGCGCGTTGCTGGGTAGTGGTCCTTCTCGGTGTCGATGATCTGGCTGCGCTTGATGCCGAGTTTCCTCAGCGCTGTGACGCTCAGATCAGCCAAGACCAATTCGCCCTGCGGCGCCACCTGCGAATAGACTTGATCCGCCAGTTTCACCTTGTCGTAGGTCTTCAGGCCCGGCGCGAATGGCACATCGTGGAAGACGGTTTCCATCGCCCCACACTCAAAGGTCGTGCCGCCGTATAGAGTTGGGATACTGGCCCCACTTGCATTCTTGATCGGGCTGAATCGGGCATTGCCTTTCAGGCCTGGATTGAACTCGACGCCGGCATAGAGATTCAAATGGATACGATGGATAACTTGGTCCGCCGGCCATATCGTTCGGGTGATGATATCCTGCAAATCGTGCGATGGAACGGGAACTGGAGTCCCAGGTCCCCTTCCAATCTTTGATTTAGCCATGGAGTGCGCCTACCAACTCATCCTCGGCGGCTGCAAGAACGCGCTCGGGTTGCGCGGGGAGCACATCTTGCGGACGCTTGCCCCCAAGGAAGCTATTGACCGATGCAAACCAATAGGCGAGCCCCCAGTCATCCTTCTTCCCGTGTAAGACGCTAAGAACCTTAGCGAGCGCTTTGATAGGCCGATATCCAGCGCCGGAATCCAGTGCATAGCCAGGGAAATAGTCTACGCCCCGATGCCGAACTGCAAAGATCTGGCCTTCTTTCTTCCACTTGTGTGGCTGCGCACTCGGGTTGCTTGTGCTGAACCCAGCCATTTTGGCGATTTGGGGAGCGGTCAGCCAATCGCCGCTCTCCAGCACTGCCTTTCTCGCCTCGGCCGTCATCCGTGCCTCGACAAGCATGTATTGCGGGGGCGGCACCTGAGGGACCAGGGCCTCGATTATTAAGTTAATGGTTTCACGTTGGCGACTCATCAGGATGGTACGGACCAGAGGCGCGATGCTGACGACCGTGTCCGCAAGGGCGCGAACTGCGGGTTCACTCCCATGCTCGAACGTTAGTGCTATGACTTGCTCCGCAGTCAGCCGATCAAGTTGGTCACCAACCTCCTTCGGAGTTCCGGTGAGCGCGCCAAATCCCGATAGCTCAATGGTGTCATTGGTATGTGCCATAATATTCCACTCCGCTGGGTTGGTGAGGATGATTACATATATAGCACGATAACCGATCTCATCAAGTGGTGTTGCTGCGATGCTCTCGGACGCCTGGGAAGACATCAGTCCACTCCAGCATCAACCCTGGCTCGGCACCTTTCTAGTCGCTCGCATGCTGCGGCAGCGCCGCAAGACCGCGGCCCCACCTGCTGGCGCTCAACAGCGGCCTGCACGTTATCGGCCGTGAGCGCCGGCGTCACCGTGACCGGACCAAACGCCTGCTGGCATTTGTCGACGCCTTTACTGAAGCCACCGCGCTCGGCCTAAAGGAACATGACCGGCCGGCGTTGGCGCGGGAACAGATGCTGCGCCGCACCAGGAGCCGGCGCGGCAACTCGAAGCTGCATCCGCATAATCCATTCCAGCAAATCCGCATCGAGCGTCGCGTGCCTCCCGCCGTGCAGATACCTCGATACTGTCGCCTCTCTTGAGCTGCTCAGACATCGCCGGCGTCAAATTCACCAATGGTGTCGCACAGTCCGCGACACCGGATCACCGCGCCGCCTGATCGGCCGCGTCACCCAATTCCGACCATAGCTCCTCGCGAGCCGGCCTCAAGCACAAGAGCCGCTCCGACACGCCTGTCGCCCGAATTGAGAAACTGACCCCCTGACGAAATGAAGAACTGACCCCTCGGTTATGAGAGGAGGCATGAGGGGGGTGGACGAAGCCCATCCTCACAATGTTCGCCTACCGGGACAAACGTGACGCAACGGAACGGATGGTTCACCCGTAAAGTCTTGGGGAGGTTTGCGAAAGGAGACCAGCATATGACCTGCGAACGAGATGTCGGCACGTTCGAAGAGCCCGTGACCGTTTTGCTGTCCTCGGACAAAGTCAGTGTTTCGAGCACCCGCGAAGCCGCCGAAATGGTGCTTTACCGCTGGCCCATTGGAGAAACCGCGCGCCGCATCCAGGCTCGTATGGCATGCATGATGGTTCTCGGCGGCGGCGGCTCACCGGATGTAGCGCGCGTGGCATTTCTCAGCGCCGCCAAGGAAGCGAAAATCCTGAACGCCTGACATCGTCAATGCGTGCCCCACCACTGTCCATCATGCACACTCTTGCAGCAAACATCCTGCGTCGATCATGCGGAGACGCCGAATGCTTGCGCGAGAAGGCTGGAGCCGCGGATCTGCACTCTACGTGGACATAGCACCGCTCCGGGCAAAGCGGCCTACGGATCAAAGTTACGTGGAAACCTGCCCCACCAAACTTTGTCTGGCAAACGCATGTCGGCCCTCCCGATTTCGTTGCGAGGGGCGAAGCTGGATCGCGCGCACTCGGTCTTCATCGCGTGTTTTCGAAACAGTTCGGGAGAAGGAAAACGGGTCAAGTAGTTCAGTGTTCGATCTGGAGGAATTGAAGCTGCTCGGCCTCGATCCGACAGGCAATCGATTACGGCCCAGGGGTGACTTGCCGATAAACCTCATTCCCGTTAATCTCCAGCCCCTGTTTCGAGGCAAGAGAATCGCATGCGCGGCCTCGTCGAGGAATTCCGCACGTATGGGCATGTATGGGGCCCTGTCGGGCCGCGACATCTACTTAGGACAGTAGCCGCGACCATAACTTTTGATAACAGGTCAGGGTCGCGGGATGCCGAGCCGCTTGAAATACCGAGTTGTGCGGGTGCTCGCGATCGTCCCGCCTCAACCGCGCAAGTGCGTCATCATCGCCGGCGAGCGCCATAGCCAAACCGGGAGCGCTTATTCTCGACGGAGCGCCGGGCATTGTCTGATTGTGAAGACGGTGCTTGATCACCAGCCGCCTGAGTGTGTCGTCGCTTGCGCTATAGTCGTGCCTGAACAGATCAATGACCCTCTGGACCGTGATCGCCTCTGCCCGTGGCAGGTAGAGCGGCCGAAGTCGTTCGCCTGTTTCTGGCGCTGTTTTGACAGGGAGTGCATTGGTCATTCGGCCCTAGCGCTATTCTGCGGCCCGCCGTTTCGCCCGACATCGCGGAACGATATCGCCCCCCATGTATTAGAAACCCATGGACACTATGGAACCCCACGGCCACGGGATGGCGGTCGATATTTTGACATCGGAAGTTGCCAATGCCAGGCAGCGCATCCACCGGACCGAGCTGGCGCTTCAACGCACTGAAGAAATGCTGGCCGAAAATCTCGCGCTGTGCAGCAGGATACGAACTGCGGTCGAGGCCGCAGACCGCTTGATGGAGATCGATCCCCCCAGCTTTGAACGACATCACGTGGGTTGAACTGCGCCGGCGTTTCGTTCGTAGCGGCCTCGGCACCCTGCCGCAAGCGCCTGCCCTGTTGGCATCACAGCGTGAGCAAACATTGGACAGAAGCATTCCAACGTTCACGATGTGCCACGCGGACGCCAAACCGACACAAATCTTCAGTTCAAGGAGCGAGGATAATGCTGCGGCAAAGAAGGTGGCACGGGGGGTCTTCGCGCGAGCCGGTTATGCGATCTCCCGCTCAGAAATTATACTAAATATTCCGACGTCCTGATGGAACCCTTTGGTTGCGGGCGAGTTGCGGCTCATTGGGAGGGACTTCCCGAACATGACAGCCAGCAACAAAGCAGACCATCAGTCTGTCTCCGAAGCATTTCGGAAACTGATCCGTTCCGATGGCTATCGTCATAACCTACAAACGTTCTTAAATCTGGGGGTCGAACCAGAACTGCCGCCAAACCTTCAGTCATTACTTGCGGCTATTGATCGGGCCAAAGAGGGGCCGACCGAAGAAGTCCCTTAACTCCTCGGCAGCAAGCGTCATTACCTGCTGCATGTCAGCGCCGTAGCGCCGGTAGTCCTTGTAGCGGAAGGTGACGCCGGCCTCATCGAAGCCGATCAGGCGGCGGTTCGAGATTGCCACGCGGTGGGTGTAGCGCGACAGATAGGCGAGCACCGCCTCCGGCCCGGCGAACGGCGCCTTGGCGTAGACCACCCAACACTTCTTGCGAACAGGAGCAAGGTGGTGCAGGAATGCGCGTCGATCGGACAGGTGCACCAGCGATCCGAAGAAGGCGAGCAGCCCGGCGTCGTGCAGAGCGACCAGCCGGGCGAGGAAGAGCCGTCGGAACAGTTTGCCGAGCACGCGCACCGGCAGCAGGAAGGCCGGCCGCGAGGAGACCCATCGGCTATCGCCCAGTGCGATGCCGCCGCCCGGCACGATGATGTGCACGTGCGGATGGTGGGTCATCGCCGATCCCCAGATGTGGAGCACGGCGGTGATGCCGATGCGCGCACCGAGGTGTTTTGGATCGGCTGCGATCGTCAGCATCGTCTGTCAATGATCACGGAATCGGGACGCGATATTTTCGCGCAAAAGGAACCCCGGTTTTGGGGCGGTGAAGGGCACGCCGGTAAGCGCCCGATCAGGCGGAGCTGGTCGGGATTGCACAGCCTGATCGGGCGCGGCTGATTGGCTTTTCGGCTTTAGATCCCATGAGGAGTGAACGGCGGCCGGCGCTCTGTCAGGGTGAGGCTGCATCGAACCACTCACTCAACAGGAGATCGCCGTGGAGAATGTGTCTGCCCAACCTGGAGTCCCAAACGCTGTCCGTGTCGACCTTGGAGCAATCTTTGTCTCCCTGGAACTGAGCCGCTCAACCTGGCTGGTTACGTCGTTGTCCCCGGGCAGCGGCGACAAGATGTCGAAACGTGCTGTGGATGGCGGCGATATTGCCGGACGGCCAGAGCGAAGGGCAGATAGCCGAGCTCATCGAGTACGACGAAGTCGAGCCGGGTCAGGTGATCGGCAATCCGGCCCTGGCGGCCGGAGCGGGTTCGGTCTCGAGCCTGTTGACGAGGTCGACGACATTGAAGAAGCGCCCGCGTGCGCCGTTGCGGATGAGAGAACGGGCAATTGGCTGGCCGAACCTCTGACAGAGGCACGCGGAAGGCCATCGATCTTCGCCCTCCAGCCATCATGCTCTATCGCACGACCGGTTCAATCGGGAACCGGAGCAAACCTGCGTCGGGATCGAGTTATGTTTAAAAATGAACAAAATCACTCTGTAATTTAGATAAAGATAGACATATTGATGGAGATGGCGTATCGTCAGATAGAGGCTGACATCGGGAATGGGCCTCGACACCCAGGGAGGAGATGTAAAAATGAAATCGAAGCTGGTTTTGCACGCTTCCGTCGCGACCTTGCTTGCGGCAGGCTGCTGCGTTGCCTTTAGCGCTTTTGCAGGGGAAAAGCCCAAGGGGCTGATGCTCTTTTCGTACCTCGGCGATCAGGCCTATGTTCGCCAGTACAATGTCGCCAAAGGCCGGGCGGGCAAGATTGAAGATGTCCAGATCGACGTCAAATCGGGCACCTCGCGCGGCGACGTCAATTTCTTCATTCAGGAAATCGTCAACGCCCCCGCTGAAGGCTACAAGGTTATCGGCGTCAACACCGGTGCCACCTCCAAGGAACTGGTAAGCGCGCTCAACGATGCGACCAAGCAAGGCATCAAGGTGCTGTCCTTCGACGGCGCGCCACCGCCGATCGACGACCTGACGGCGCAGGTGAATTATGATCCGGTCGGGGCCGAGAAGGCAGTCGTGCAGGAGTTTGCCAAACAACTCCCTGCGGGAGGCGAGATTGGCGTCATCCGCTGTATTGCGGGCCTGGCGGATACCGACGCGTTCATCAATGCTTTCAAGGATGCGTTGAAGGGTACGAAGTTCAGCATCGTTGCCGAGGGCGACGCCCGTTGCGACCCCGAGAAATCGCGCACGATCGCCGAGGGCATGTTGAACGCGCATCCAAATCTGGTCGGCATCTACGATATCTTTGACGTCTCGGCACAGGGCACGCTGCAGGCGCTCGAGGCAGCCGGCTCCAATGTCATCGTTGGTTCGGTCGGCGGCCAGGAGTACGCGCTGAAGGCGATCGCTGCGGGCAACAAGAACTGGAAGTTCACGGTCCCCTACCCGTTCGAGGTGATCGCCAGAACAGCCACGGACACCACTGCTGACCTGGTGCGCGGTAAAAGCGTTGAAAAGCTTGTGGTGGTGCCGGCGCAGCCCGTCCAAACCTCGGAGAATGCGGGTGGCATGCTGAAGACGGTCTCCGACGTTGTGGCAGGCAACGTTGATGACGTCGTGAAATAACGCCACCGATGGAAGCGCACGTCAACATTGCGGGGAAATCATCCGACCCGGCGGCGGGGCGCCGCGATCACCTCTCCATCCTGCTATGGCTTCTGCAGGCCGGGCCGATCATAATTCTCGTAACCCTGGTGGTGGCATTCGGCCTGCTTGCCCCGCATTTCATTTCGGTGCGCAATCTTCAGAACCTCCTGGCCCAAAGCGCGATTGTCTGCGCCTTGGGCCTGGGGCAATTCCTCGTGATCCTGGTTCGCGGCGTCGATGTCTCGGTCGGCAGCGTCATAGCGCTGAGTGTCGTGACGGTGGCCACGCTCACCGGTGTCGATCAACCCAGCTCGATTGCGCTGGTCATCTATCCTCTTGTTGGTCTGATTGTCGGACTGATCAACGGCTTCCTCATCGTTAAAGGCGGCATTCCGCAGCCCCTCGTGGTCACCGTCGCGATGCTCGGCATTGTTGCCGGTGTCGCATTGCTCATCAGCGGCGGCAACACGCTCGTGGGTGTTTCGCCCGCAGTGCATTGGCTGGCAAACGGCAAGATGCTGGGCATACCTGCCGGCGCCTTGATGGTCCTGGTTCTTGCAGGGTTGTTCTGGCTCATGTTGCGGCGTACGCAATGGGGCCGCTGGCTCTATGCGGTTGGTGGCAATCCGGATGTCGCGCAATGGGTTGGGCTTCCGCGCGACAGGTTGATCATGAGCGCGTATGCCATCTGTGGCACCACAGCGGGCATTGCAGGCATGCTGTATCACGGTCGGACCGGGTCGGCTTCGCCTCTTTCGGGCATCGGCTATGAGCTGGACGCCATCACGGCGGTGGTTGTCGGCGGCGCAAGTCTCTTCGGCGGTCGCGGCAGCATCACCAACGTGCTGTTCGGCGCGCTCATCATCGCCACGATCCGCAGTGGCCTTCAGCAACTCGACGTCTCTCCGTTCTGGTCATCGGTGGCAATCGGCGTCGGCATCCTGCTGGCCCTTGAACTCGATGTCTTGCGCAAACACATCGAGACCCGCATTCGAACGCTGCGTGCGAGACAGGCGAGCCAATGAGTGTCGCCTCGCCAGACAGCATTTCCAACATGGCCACCGATGCGCGTCTGGTTCTCTCGGTGCGGGACGCGCGCAAGGCCTACGGGTTCGTAACGGCGCTGGCTGGTGCGTCGCTTGACCTCCATGAGGGCGAGATTGTTGCCTTGCTCGGCGACAACGGCGCCGGAAAGTCGACACTCATCAAGGCGATCACCGGCATCGTAACGCTGGATTCGGGTGACATCGAGCTTGCCGGACACCCATTGCGGCTGCGTTCGCCCGCCGACGCGCGTGCATCGGGCATCGAGACCGTGTTTCAGGACCTTGCTGTCTTCGACAATCTGACCGTATCCGACAACTTCCTGATCGGACGCGAGCAGACGCGGCCACGCTGGCTCGGTCCGCTGGGCTTCCTTTCCGCTGGACAAGAGCAGCGACAGTGGCGGCAGCATGCCAGCGCATTGAGCGTCAGCCATGTCTCACCTTCCCAGGAGATCGGACTGATGTCGGGTGGCCAGCGTCAGGCTGTCGCGGTTGCGCGGGCAGTGGCGTTCGCCCGACGGGTGGTCATTCTGGATGAACCCACGGCGGCCCTTGGTGTGCGCGAATCCGACGAGATATTGACGATGGTAAGACGCCTGCCGGAGCGAGGCCTGTCAGTCATCATCGTCAGCCACAACATGGACCACGTCGTGCGCGTGGCGCACCGTGCTGTCGTCATGCGGCAAGGCCGGAGTGTCGGCGAGATGACTGTAGGCCAAGGCGTTCAGAAGGATCTTGTCGCAATGATCATGGGCGTTACCTGAAACAGGCGTCATCCGGAAACCGTGCTGCTTTGTAAAACTGGATTGGCGCGGTCTATCGCTAGCCGATCGATGAGCTCCTCCACTTTCCCGAGGCTGAAGATATCCTCAAGCGCCAGATAGGCAGCGCCAAAAAGGGCACTGTCCTTCTGCGGGTTGGCAAGGACGATCTGCAACTCGCGCGTGGCAAGTGGAAGGCATCGCTGGTAGACGAGTTCGCGGATACCGGACAACAGAAACTCTCCACCCTTGGCGAGTGTGCCGCCCACCACGATCAAGTTCGGGTTGAGAATACTGACGACATCGGAGGCGACTTCGCCGATCACCCGCCCAGCGCTGCGCAGCAGCATCAGGGCTTCCGGCTTCTGCATTTCAACGAGCGATATGACATCGCGGGCGTTCTCCGCCTTGAAGCCTTTGCTTGAGAGATCCCGGGCAATCGCCCAGCCGCCGGCGCGGGCTTCGACACAACCGAGCTTGCCACAGCGGCACAAGGGCGCGTTCTCGGAGTTAAACTGGATATGGCCGATGTCGCCGGCCGCGCCCTGAGCGCCACGAAAGATCTTGCCGCCGGCGATGATGCCGCTGCCGATACCCGTTCCCGCCTTGATGAAGAACATGTCATCGACATGCGGGAAATTCTGGCGGTGCTCGTGGATCGCCATGAGGTTTACGTCATTTTCGACATAGATTGGTACATCGAAACGACGGCGCAGCCAGCTGATGATGTCGAATTCATCCCATCCGTGAAGGACCGAAGGACCGACGACGCGGCCGTGCTTGAAATCCACCGGCGTGGGCATGCTGAGGCTGACCCCAAAAAGCGAACCATGGCTGGTTCGAGCCTTCGCTGCAAGAATGTCGAACCCGTCGGCAATCTGCTCGAGGGAAGCCGCCGGTCCGTCCGACGCGTTGAACGGTATTGTACTTTGCGAGACGACAGCGGGTTCGAGGTCCATGGCGGCAAGATGGATGTAGGTTTCGCCGATATTGGCGACGAGAAAGAAGCCCGCCCGCTCATTGATCCCAAGCACGCGCGTCGGCCTTCCGCCGCTCGGCATGGTGCGCGCCGTCTCGCGGATCAGACCGGAGTCGATCAGCGCATTCAGGCGCTGGGTGACGGTCACGCGTGACAATCCGGACGCGTCGAGCAACGCCGACCGGGACGTGGCGGCGCCAGTGGCAATCAGCGAGAGAATTTCGCCACTGTTCACAAGGGCCGGGTTCTCCGCCATACCATTTGTCCTGACCATTACGCACGTCCCCGTTTGCCCTGAGGTTTAGCCACAATCCCTAGGGAGATAAAGGCGCGTCCGCAAGAAAGTGGCACACGTTTTGTACAAAAATATGCAATAATACGTTGACTTAAAGATATATCGATGACTAAGAGTATGTCGTCTGGGAGGAACGGATGAACTTGCGCGGACCGACCGCGCCGTTCCGGTGTTTCTCCGTCACTCCATCGACGGAATATCGCATGTTATCAGCGCAAAACGACTTAGCCCGCCCGGATCTCCTGGCGAACGCCATTCGCGCGCTGTCAATGGATGCGGTCGAGAACGCCAAGTCCGGCCATCCAGGCATGCCGATGGGCATGGCCGAGATCGCGGTCGCCCTCTGGCACCGGCACCTTCGTCACAATCCATCCAATCCGGCCTGGACCGACCGCGACCGCGTTGTGCTCAGCAACGGCCACGGCTCGATGCTGCTCTACAGCGTGCTTCATCTCACAGGCTACGATGTCTCGATCGCCGATCTCCGGCAGTTTAGGCAGCTTGGCAGCAGGACGCCGGGCCATCCCGAATTCGGCTATACGCCGGGAGTTGAAGTTACGACCGGGCCGCTCGGGCAAGGCCTCGCAAATGCCGTCGGCATGGCAATTGCCGAAAAGACATTGGCCGCCGCATTCAACCGACCCGGACACGACATTGTCGACCACCATACCTTTGTCCTGGCAGGCGACGGCTGCCTGATGGAAGGCATTTCGCATGAGGCTTGCTCGCTTGCCGGAACGCTCGGCCTTGGCAAGCTGATCGTGCTCTACGACGACAACGGCATCTCCATCGACGGCCATGTCGGCGGCTGGTTTTCGGACGATACGCCCAAGCGCTTCGAGGCCTATGGCTGGCAGGTCATTGCCGATGTGAACGGGCACGATATCGCGGCAGTCGACCGGGCGATTTCCGCAGCGAAGGCGCAAGCAGCCCGCCCGACGCTGATCTGCTGCAAGACCATGATCGGCAAGGGGGCGCCGACGAAAGCCGGAAGTCACGATAGCCATGGCTCTCCGCTCGGCGCCGACGAGGTCGGCCGGGCTCGGCTCGCGCTCGATTGGCCGCATGCGCCGTTCGCCGTTCCAGGAGAGATTAGCGACGCGTGGAACGCCTCGGTCAGGGGGGCTGCATCGGAGGCCGCCTGGCGCCGCCGCTTCGAGGCATACCGCGCGGCCTACCCCGATGATGCGGAGGAGTTCGAACGGCGAGCCACGCACCATCTTCCCGCAGGCTTCGCCGCCAAGGCGGATGCGTTCGTTGCGCAAACCGTCGAGAAGGCCGAAATGCTGGCGACACGCAAGGCAAGCCAGAATGCCATTCAGGCCTTTGCCGGCTTGCTTCCCGAACTGATCGGCGGTTCGGCAGATCTCGCCAGTTCGAACCTCACGCTTTGGAAGGGGGCGGAACCGATCACATCCATCTCGGGCGGCAACTATATCTATTATGGCGTGCGCGAGTTTGGAATGGCCGCGATCATGAACGGCCTGATGGTCCATGGCGGGTTGCGTCCATTCGGTGGCACGTTCCTGATGTTCTCGGAATACGCGCGCAACGCCCTGCGGATGGCAGCGCTGATGAAGCTTGGCGCCATCTATGTCTTTACCCACGATTCCATCGCGCTCGGTCAGGACGGTCCGACGCATCAGCCCATCGAGCAGTTGGCCACGCTCCGTTTGATGCCCAACATGGATGTATGGCGACCGTGCGACACCGTTGAAACGACGGTTGCCTGGCAGATTGCGCTTGAGCAGGTGGCGACGCCGACTAGTTTTGCGCTTAGCCGGCAGAACCTGCCGTTTCAGCCGCGCGACCAAGCCCAGGTTCAAGCGGTGCGCAGGGGCGGGTATGTGCTGCGCCGGGAAGATGGCCGGCTGGATGCCGTCGTCATCGCGACCGGATCCGAAGTACAGCTCGCTGTCGGCGCCCAGGAGCGACTCGCGAAGCAAGGGATCCAGGTTCGTGTGGTCTCCATGCCGTCCACCAGTGCCTTCGACCGGCAGGATGACGGCTACAAGGCCGAGGTGCTGCCGCGCGGCGTTCCCCGCGTCTCCGTCGAAGCCGGCGTCACCGACTATTGGCGCAAATATGTGGGCCTTGAGGGTGAGTGTGTCGGCATCGACTCGTTTGGCGAATCGGCCCCGGCCGAGATGCTCTACGAGCATTTCCACCTGACCGTAGAGGCCGTCGAAAAGGCGGTCCACAGGGCGCTCGAGAAACATCGCCGCGCTGCGTCGCCGGAGTTGGGAAGGCAGCAGGCGAGATGACCGCTACCTATGTCATCGGACTGGATTACGGCACCGGATCAGCCCGCGGCGTCCTGATCGACGCCGCAACCGGCGAGCAGATCGGCAGCCACACGCATGCCTATCGCCATGACGTCATGACGCAAAGCCTTCCTGACGGCACGCCCTTGCCACGCTCATGGGCGTTGCAGAACGCCGCCGACTATCTCGATGCTGCGGAAGAAATCCTTGGTGTGCTGGGGCGCGGACGGATCATCGAGTCGATCGGGCTCGGCTTCTCGGCAAGCTCGCCGATGCCGACCACCACCGATGGCATAGCCCTTTCCGAACTTCACCCTGGCGAGCCTCATGCCTATGTCAAACTGTGGAAACATCGCGCCGCGCAGCCCTATGCGGACGCGATCAACCGTCAGGGAGGATCCTTCCTGCGCAATTTCGGCGGCAAGCTTTCCGGGGAATGGCTGCTTCCGAAGGCCGCCCAGATTGCGGACGAGGCGCCAGGCATCTGGAGCGAGGTCGGCCGGTTCATCGAGTCCGGCGATTGGCTTGTCTGGCAACTGACCGGCTCCGAAGTGCGCAGTCTGGGTTTTGCGGCCTACAAGGCCCAGTATTCCGAGACCGAAGGCTATCCGCACGGGATCGTGCCAGGTCTTTCCGAAAGGCTGTCGGAGCCGCACCGTATTGGCACTCCGGCTGGAAGCCTATCCGAGCCATGGCGGATGCGCACGGGGATCACTGGCCGCGCGATCGTCGCAGTGGCGGTCATCGATTCACACGTCGTGCTGCCCGCGGTCGGGGCCGTGTCGTCCGGCTGTCTCGTCGGTGCGCTCGGAACTTCTGCGGTCTATCTCTTTTTGAACGAACAGTTCCGTCCTTTGCCCCCCGGCATCGAAGGTGTGGCCAAGGATGGATCGGTTCGCGATCTCTGGTGCTACGAGGCCGGGCAGGCCGGGTTTGGCGACATGCTCGCCTGGTTCGTGAAGGCCTTTCCGCGTGGCGCGGACGAGGCTGAAAGTTTCCGTATCTACAACCGTGAGGCAGCCGGGCTCGAACCCAGCGCCAACCATCTCGTGGCGCTTGACTGGTGGAACGGCAACCGGGTGCCGCTCGCGGATTCAGACCTCAGCGGCCTGCTTCTCGGTCTCACCACCGAAACCACGGGCGTCGGCATCTACCGCGCACTGATCGAGTCGCTGTGTTTTGGCGCTCGCACGGTGGTCGACCTCTTCGAGGCCGGCGGTTTTGGCATCAACCGCATCATCCTGACGAGCGGGCTGGCCCAGAACAATCCATTGCTGGTGCAGATCATGGCCGACGTGCTGGGGCGCGTCGTGGAGGTTCCAAGCATTGCCCATGCGACGGCTGTCGGCGCGGCGGTTCATGGCGCGGTCGCGGCCGAACTGGTGAGCGGCTTCGCCGAGGGCACGGCCCGGTTCGGCGCGCGCACCTTCACCCCCTATCACCCACGCCGCGAAAGCGCGGCCGCCTACCGGTCTCTCTACAAAAATTATCGGCAGCTCAGCGACAGCCGGACCGTACGCAACGCCATGCATGATCTGAACAGGGCGGCGTCGCTCGACCGGCCGGAGAAAGAAACGAAATCGGTGGCCTGAGCAAGGCGACTGCCAACCCCTCGATCTCTTTTGCGGAACCGCCATCCTTCGACGTGCAGGGCACGCATGAGGCGCGGCTCGCATCTATAATTATGTATAAAAACATACATAATTGTAGATATAATGTTTGACTCTATGCAAAACATATGCATAACTCGGTGAGCCTTTGAGGAGAAAGGTTCAACAACTCGGGAGGAGTTCATGTTCGCTTTGCCTATGTCGACCGGCACCAAATCCGGAACCATCGTGAAATCAGCCGTTGCGGGCCTGGTGTTCTTCGGGACCGCTTTTGCAGTGACCGGCCATGCCTCGGCCGATGAAGTTATTGTCGGCCTCGTCACCAAGACGGAGGTCAACCCGTTCTTTGTGAAAATGCGTCAGGCTGCCGAAGCGGAGGCCAAGGCCAAGGGCGTCAAATTGATCGCCCGTGCTGGCAAGTTCGACGGCGACAATGAGGGCCAGGTCACTGCGATCGAGGATCTGATCAGCGCCGGCGCCAAAGGCATATTGGTGACGCCTAACAACTCGACCGGCATGCTGGGTATCATCAAGAAGGCGCGCGATGCAGGGGTCCTCGTGATCGCGCTCGATACGGCGACCGATCCGGCCGAAGCGGTCGACGCCACCTTTGCCACGGATAATTTCGAGGCCGGCGTGCAGCAGGGCGCCTATGCCCGCAAGGCGCTCGGCGACAAGAAGCCGGTGCTGGCCATGCTCGATGGAACGCCTGGCGGCACGGTCGATACGTTCCGCCACAATGGCTATCTGAAGGGCTTCGGGCTTGCCGAGGGCGATCCGGCCATCGCCGGCTCGGCCATCACCAATGGCGCGCAGGACAAGGGCCAGGTCGGCATGGAAAACCTGCTCTCCAAGAACGGCGAGATCAATGCGGTCTACACCATCAACGAGCCAGCCGCCGCCGGCGGCTATGCGGCGTTGAAATCCTTCGGCAAGGAAGCCGATGTCATGCTGACCTCGATTGACGGCGGCTGCGCCGGTGTCCGCGACGTCAAGGCCGGCAAGATCGCCGCGACGGTCATGCAGTTCCCCTACAAGATGGCGGCCATGGGCGTCGACGCGGTCGTCGATTATGCCGCCAGCGGCAAGAAGCCGAGCGGCTTCGTCAATACGGGTTCGTTCCTGATCACCGACAAGCCGGTTGAAGGGATCGACTCCAAGGACACCGAATGGGGCCTCAAGAACTGCTGGGGCGACTGATATTTTGAATCCTCCCGGCGGGACCATGCCGGACAGGCCGTCGGCAAGACGGTATATCTGTGTCGGCATGGTCCCGTTCGTTTCCGGCCCGACCCTTGAGGCTGGGAACGCGGCGACTGTTCCAGAGGGCACTTATGAATTCGCCATCGGCACTCTCTTTCGGCGGAACGTCCAGCATTGCCAAGAAGGTCATTGGCACGCCATCGGTGGGCCCATTGCTGGTACTGCTCGCTTTCGGCGTGATCTTTTCCCTGACCAATCCGCGTTTTCTCGCCACGCAAAACCTGTCGATCATTCTCCAGCAGACGGTGATCATCGGCACCTTGGCCATTGGCCAGACCTTGATCATCCTGACCGCCGGCATCGACCTCGCGGTGGGGGCAATATGCGTACTGGGCACCATCCTTGCCGGAAAACTGGCGAACAGCGGCTATGATCCGATCGCGGCCATGACCTTGGCCGTTCTCGCCTGCTCGGCGGCCGGTGTCGCGGCGGGGGGCCTCATCAGCGGCCTGCGCCTGCCACCTTTCATCGTCACCCTCGGTATATTGGGCATCATCACCGCCGCGCTCAGGCTGATTTCGGCGGGCGGGGCTTTTGCGGTCACCGACGAATTTCTCGGCTGGACGGGAAACACCATCCGCCTGAACGGTTTCATCGTGACCTACGGCGTCATCATCATGCTCCTCCTCTATGGAATGGTCTGGTTCCTTCTCAACCAGACGCAATGGGGACGGCATGTCTACGCGGTCGGCAACAATCCGGAAGCCGCCCGGCTTGTCGGTATACCTGTTGGCCGGCTCCTCCTGTCGGTCTACGTCCTAGCGGCGTTCATTTACGGGATCGCGGCCTGGCTGGCGCTCGGCCGAATCCCCAATGCCGACCCCAATGCCTTGCAGACCGCCAATCTCGATTCCATCACCGCCGTCGTCATTGGCGGCACCAGCCTGTTCGGCGGCCGGGGCGGATTGATCGGCACCCTAATAGGCGCGCTGATCGTCGGCGTCCTGCGCAACGGGCTGACGCTCGCCGGCATTGATCCGCTCTGGCAGGATCTGATCACAGGCATTCTCGTGATCGTGGCGGTCGCGCTCGATCAACTGACCAGGGGGAGGCGGTGATGACGCCTGTCGAGCCGAGAGTGCCAGTGGTGACCACCCCGGGTGGCGTCATCCTCGAAGCCCGCAACGTAGTCAAACGCTACGGCCACGTCACCGCTCTCGACGGTGTCGATTTCGAACTGCGCGCCGGCGAAATCCTGGCGGTGGTCGGTGACAACGGCGCTGGAAAGAGTTCGCTGATCAAGGCGCTGACTGGCGCGATCGTCCCCGACAGCGGCGACATTCTGCTGGACGGCCAACCCGTCCACTTCAAGGGTCCGCTGGAAGCACGCAAGCTCGGCATCGAGACGGTCTACCAGGATCTCGCCGTTGCGGCCGCGCTCGACATCGCCAGCAACCTGTTTCTCGGCCGGGAACGCCGCCGCCCCGGCTTCCTCGGCAATGTGCTGCGCATGCTCGACAAGAAGGGTATGCGCGCGGAGGCGGAGCGCAGCATGGCGGACCTGAAATTCCACCTGCCGTCGATCGGCAGCGCGGTCGAATCGTTGTCAGGCGGCCAGCGTCAGGGCGTCGCGGTCGCCAGAGCGGCATTGTTCGCCAAGAAGCTCGCGATCATGGATGAGCCGACGGCAGCACTCGGCGTGCGCGAAACTGGCCAGGTTCTCGACCTGATCCGGGCGATCCGCCAGCGCGGATTGCCGGTGGTCCTGATCAGCCACAACATGCCGAACGTCTTCGAAATCGCCGACCGCATCCACATCATGCGCCTGGGCAAACGTGCGGCCGTGGTCAGTCCGAAAACCCACACCATGGGCGATGTCGTCGCCATCATGACCGGCGCGGCGAAGTTCGAACAACCGGCAGCATCAGCTTTTCGCTAATGCAATGTCGCCCAAAAGTGAGCTCGGTCTTGGGAGAACGACATGCATAAAACAAAGACCTAACCCGCTTCTCTCACCGCGCCCTGGCTCGAGCTGCATCTTGACTGGTGCGGGTCGGCGTTGCTCATCCTGGTTTTGAGGACGAGCGCGGCCTGCGCCGCGGAGA
>NZ_JAMYPD010000031.1:0-61604 GCF_040320195.1 Mesorhizobium sp. M0768
TCACCGAACACTCTCTCCACGGCATCAACACCTCCGGCCAAAAGCCAAAAGTGTTACCCATGTGTCCGGTACAAAACGTCACCTATGTCTCAGGCCGCGCATCCAATTTCTTCAATCTTGCAGGCATGACGTCGAGTTTCCGCTCGTCGGATTCTCGACTGCCTGGGTTTAACAGGCCGGTCCGCTTCGGGGAGAACCGCCGCTCTGCCCCATGCAGCGCACCACCTCTCGCGTCGCTGAAATGCGACAAGTGCTGATCATGGCAACGATACCAAAGTACCGGTGATACTATTGCGTAATCAACAACCTGCCACAAAGCGAAGACTGTCACCCGCCGCGCAGCCGCGCTTCGTCGGGTTGATTTCTCCGCCCGAATATGATGCTTCTCCCGCCCATGAATAAACTATTTTCTGCGGTCCTCGCATGGACGATAGTGGCTTGGCCGGCCAGCGCAATGGACAGCGCATTGCGCGCCGGCCTGCTGAAACTCGATCCGCAAACCCGGCTGGAGCAGCGATGCGACGCCGAAATTCTCGACCGGATTACCCGCGACGACCACAAATACAAAGCCGATCGTGTCGTCGCCTACGCTTTTGCGACGCCCGAAATGGGCGCCGATGCGATCAAGAGCCCGGGTGCTGCGTTTCGCAGCAAGGGACAGTGGTACCGGCTGAAATTCAAATGCGAAACAGCGCCGGACCATATGGAAGTCCTGCAGCTCCGCTATCGGATCGGTGATGAAATTCCGGAAAGCGACTGGCCCAAATACAATCTCTATAACTAGGCATTCGCGACCTGTGGCCGCATTTTGCCGGTGTTCGGGCCGATCGTCGCAAACTCTGTATATTGCCGCAATAACGGGCGGTTTGCCGACCTTGTTCCAACCAGTCCCTTGACGCGCAGGAACCATACACGTTAGGCCCTCCAGGCATTCGACGCGAACGGTCGGCCAACCAGCAAGGGACTTCCAGTCGATGGAAATTTTCACTGCCGCGGGCTTCTCTGCCCTGCTCCAGGTCATCGCCATCGACCTCGTGCTTGCAGGCGATAACGCCATCGTCATCGGCTTGGCCGCGGCGGGCTTGCCGGTCGAGCAGCGCAAGAGAGCGATTCTCATCGGCGTGGTGGCGGCGACGGTGCTGCGTATCGGTTTTGCTGCGATCACCGTCACCCTGTTACAGATTGTCGGCCTGCTGCTGGCCGGCGGCATCTTGCTGCTGTGGGTGTGCTGGAAAATGTATCGCGAGCTGCGCACGTCGTATGCCGACGAGGTGGAGGCGACCGAAGCGCTGTCCAATTCCGATATCAACAGCGATGATATGGTGGCCGGCAAGGCGCGCAAGAAGACCTTGGGTCAGGCGGCATTGCAGATCGTCATCGCCGACGTGTCGATGTCGCTCGACAACGTACTGGCGGTCGCCGGCGCGGCGCGCGATCACTTCCAGGTGCTGGTGATAGGCCTCGTCCTGTCGATCGCGCTGATGGGCCTTGCCGCGAGCTTCATCGCCAAGCTGCTGCACCGCCATCGCTGGATCGCCTATATCGGCCTTTTGATCATCTTTTATGTCGCACTCGATATGATCTACCGGGGCGCGGTGGAAGTCTTGCCGCATGTCAGCAGTGCGGTGAGCTGACACGCCGACTCGAATTCTCATCGGCCGGCCTTTCAGCTTCGGCGAGCCTTCGGCGACGCTGGCGGTTGCGTTTCGCCGCAGCCGCTGCCCATACCAATGCCGCGACAAGTGTGATACTGCGCCGCCAATCCTGAAAATCCGGAAAAGCTTAGATGTCCGCCCCTCGCGTCAGTTTCGTCAGCCTTGGATGCCCGAAAGCCCTTGTGGATTCCGAGCGCATTATCACCCGCCTGCGCGCCGAAGGCTACGAGATCGCCCGCAAGCACGACGGCGCCGACCTGGTCGTCGTCAACACCTGTGGCTTCCTCGATTCGGCTCGCGACGAATCGCTCAACGCCATCGGCTCCGCACTTTCGGAGAATGGCAAAGTTATCGTCACCGGCTGCCTCGGCGCCGAGCCGGACGTCATCCGTGAAAGACATCCGAACGTCCTCGCCATCACCGGACCACAAGCTTATGAAAGCGTGATGGCGGCGGTGCATGAGGCTGCCCCCCCGAGCCATGATCCCCACATCGACCTTTTGCCGCCGCAAGGGGTCAAGCTCACGCCGCGCCACTATGCGTATCTCAAGATTTCGGAAGGCTGCAACAACCGCTGCACCTTCTGCATCATTCCGGCGCTGCGTGGCGACCTGGTATCGCGGCCGGCCGCCGACGTGTTGCGCGAAGCCGAGAAGCTGGCCAAGGCCGGGGTCAAGGAGATCCTCGTCATCTCGCAGGACACCAGCGCCTACGGCATCGACATCAAATACCAGACCAGCATGTTCGGCGATCGCGAAGTGCGGGCGAAATTCCTCGATCTATCGGAAGAACTGGGTAAGCTCGGTGTCTGGGTGCGCATGCACTATGTCTATCCCTACCCGCATGTCGCGGACGTCATTCCACTGATGGCCGAGGGCAAGATTCTTCCCTATCTCGATATCCCATTCCAGCACGCCTCGCCGCAGGTGCTGAAGAACATGCGCCGGCCCGCTCATGGCGAAAAGACGCTCGAGCGCATTCGCGGCTGGCGCGACGTCTGCCCGGACCTTGCCATCCGCTCCACCTTCATCGTCGGCTTCCCCGGCGAGACGGACGACGATTTCGAGATGCTGCTCGACTGGCTGGACGAGGCCAAGATCGACCGCGCCGGCTGTTTCAAATACGAGCCGGTCAGAGGCGCCCGCTCCAACGAGCTCGGCCTCGAGCAAGTGCCGCAGGAGATCAAGGAAGCCCGCTGGCACCGCTTCATGCAGCGCCAACAGAAGATTTCGGCAACGCAGCTAACCAAGAAAATTGGCAAGCGCCTGCCGGTCCTGATCGACGAGGCGCATGGCAATTCGGCCAAGGGCCGGACCAAATACGACGCGCCCGAAATCGACGGCTCGGTCCATATCCAGTCGCGGCGGCCACTGCGCGCCGGCGACATCGTCACGGTCAAGATCGAGCGCGCCGACGCTTACGACCTTTACGGCTCAGCAGTCTGATATTCCGTCCAAAATGAAAAAGGGCGCCACGTGGCGCCCTTTCGTTCGATATGTTTCCGACCACCTACTGCGGCAGCTTGTCGTCGACGCCCTTCACGTAGAAATTCATGCCGAGCAACGTGGCGTCGTCGGCGACCTCGCCCTCCTTCAGCCAAGGTGTGCCGTCCTGCTTGGCGATCGGCCCGGTGAAGGGGTTCCAGCCGTCGGCGATCTTCTTAGTGGTGGCTTCGGCCATCGCCTTGACGTCGTCGGGCATGTTGGTGAACGGCGCCAGCTTGACGGCGCCGTCCTTAATGCCGAGCCAGACATTGTCTGGCTTCCAGGTGCCGTCGAGCGCCGCCTGGACGCGGCTGATGTAGTAGGGACCCCACTCGTCGGTCAGCGCGGTCAGCTGCGCGTGCGGCGCGAACTTGATCATGTCGGAGGACTGCCCGAAGCCGTGCAGCTTGCGCTCCTCCGCCACCTGCAAGGCAGCGGTCGAGTCGGTGTGCTGGACGACGATATCGGCGCCCTGGTCGAACAATGCCTTGGCAGCATCGGCCTCCTTGCCCGGATCGAACCAGGAGTTCACCCACACGATCTTCGCCTTGAAGTTCGGGTTGATCGACTGTGCGCCGAGCATAAAGGAATTTATGCCCATCACCACTTCCGGGATCGGGAAGGAAACGATGTAGCCGGCGACGCCCGACTTCGATTGCTTGGCGGCGATCTGGCCAAGCACGTAGCGGCCTTCGTAGAAACGCGCATTGTAGATGCCGAGATTTTCGGCCGTCTTGTAGCCGGTGGCGTGCTCGAACATCACCTTGGGGAATTTCTTGGCGATCTTCACTTCCGGGTCCATGAAGCCGAAGGACGTGCCGAAAATGATCTTGCATCCCTCGCGCGCCAGGCGCTCGAAGGCGCGGTCGGCATCGGGGCCTTCGGAGACGTTTTCGAGATAGGCGGTCTCGACCTTGTCGCCGAGTGCCTTTTCCACCTCGAGGCGGCCTTGGTCGTGCTGGTAGGAGTAGCCGAAATCGCCGATCGGGCCGGTGTAGACCCAGCACGCCTTCAGCTTGTCCGCCGCCTGGGCTGATGCCGCCAGCGACAATGCGGCCGTCGTCGCCATCAGGGCAATAAGCAGGTTTTTCATTGTGTTACCTCTCTGAGTTAAGCCTTGGAGCTTCCGTCTTTTTGTTGTCAACGATCCGGAACGAATGGCTGGCCCAAGGAGGCCGGCGTGTTCATCATCGTCAAACGCTTGTTGCGCGAGATTAGAACGAGAACCACGACGGTTGCCAGATAGGGCAGCGAAGAAAGCAGTTGCGAGGGAAACGATTTTAAGAACGCAATTAACTTGTAGAGCAACCAGGGCGCGTCGACGAAGTCCTGCAGATTTATGGCTTGGACGTGAAGCTGGCCAACCCAGATCGCGCCGAAAATATAGGCGCCGGCCAGCACCCGCCATGGCCGCCAGGAGGCGAAGACGACCAGAGCCAGCGCGATCCAGCCGCGGCCGGCGGTCATGTTCTCCACCCATTGCGGTGTGTAGACCAGCGATAGGTGACCGCCGGCGAGGCCGGCACAAGCGCCGCCGAAAATCACTGAGAGATAGCGGTAGCGGATGACGTGGATGCCAAGCGCATGGGCGGATGCATGGCTGTCGCCGATCGAGCGCAGCGTGAGCCCGGTGCGGGTCTTGAACAGGAACCACATGACGGCGGCGGTCAGCGCGATCGAGATGTAGAAGATTGGATCCTGGCCGAACAGCAGCCTGCCGACGACGGGGATTGCGGTCAGGCCGGGAATATCGAGGTTTGGCAGCCTTTCGCCAGGCTGGCCGACAAAATTCGTTCCCATCATGCCGGAAAGGCCGAGGCCGAGCAGTGTCAGCGATAGGCCGGTGGCCACCTGATTGGTGGCCAGCGACAGCGTCATGACGGCAAACAGAAGCGAGAACACTGCCCCCATGGTGATTGCCGCCAACAGCCCTATCCAAGGCGAGCCGGTGAGATAGCCGGCGCCGAAACCGCCGACGGCACCCATGATCATCATTCCTTCGACGCCGAGATTGAGCACACCCGAACGTTCGACCACCAGTTCGCCGATCGCCGCGATCAGAAGCGGCGTCGCCGCCGTCGCGATGGTCAAGAGGATGTTGACGGTGATGTCCATCAGCGGGCTTCCTCCAACTTCGGCGCTGCCTCGAGCTTCGGCGCGGAAAAGCCGGTCAGGCGAATGCGGTAATGGATGAGCGTGTCACAGCCGAGCACGAAGAACAAAAGCATGCCCTGGAACACGCGCGCCACCTTGTCGGAGATGCCGAGCGCGCTTTGCACTGCCTCGCCGCCCAGATAGGTCAGCGCCAGCACAAGGCCTGCGGCGACGATGCCGAGCGGATTGAGCCGGCCGAGAAATGCCACGATGATAGCGGTAAATCCGTAGCCGGGCGAGATCACCGGCTGCAATTGTCCGATGGCTCCCGAGACCTCCGAAATCCCTGCAAGTCCGGCCAGTGCGCCCGACAGCAGGAAGGCAAAGAAGACCATGCGGTTAAGGCCAAACCCGGCGAAGCGCCCTGCCCTCGGGCTTGAGCCGAGCACGCGGACCTCGAAGCCTTTCAACATACGGCTCATGAGGATCCAGATCAGTATCGCCGCGATCAGCGCGAAGACAAATCCCCAGTTTGCCCGGCCGGATTCCGGGAGGAGTTCCGGCAGTATGGCCGAGTCGTTGAACTGGATGGTCTGCGGGAAACCGTGGCCCTGCGGATCGCGCCACGGCCCGCGTACGAGCCAATCGAGGAAGAGCTGGGCGACATAGACCAGCATCAGGCTGGTCAGGATCTCGTTGGTGTTGAAGCGCGTCTTCAGCAGTGCCGGGATTGCAGCATAGGCGGCCCCACCGACCATGCCGAGCAGGAGCATCAGCGGCAGCACCAATGGGCCTTCGAACTGCGGAAACAGCACGGGGATGATCGAGCCGACAATGCCGCCCAGGATGAACTGGCCTTCGGCGCCGATGTTCCAGATGTTGGCCTTGTAGCAGACCGACAGTCCGACCGCGATCAGGATCAGGGGGGCGGCCTTGATCGCCAGCTCATGCAACTGCCACACCTGGCTGATCGGTTCGATGAAGTAGATGCGGAACGCGGTCAACGGGTTGACGCCGAGCAGCGCGAACATGATGGCACCGGCAATGATCGTCAAAACGAAAGCGATGAAAGGCGAGAGTGCCGAAAACAGCATCGAGCGCTGCGGGCGTTTTACAAGTTCGAGGCGCATCAGGCCGTCTCCAGCGTATGTTCGGCATGACCGGGTTCGGCGCCGCCCATCAGCAGCCCGATTTTCTCGAACGTCGCTTCAGCTATCGGCAGCGGCTTCGACAGTTCGCCATTGTGCATGACCGTGATCGCATCGGAAATCTCGAACAGCTCGTCGAGGTCCTGGCTGATCACCAGCACCGCCGAGCCGCTGCGCGCCAGTTCGATCAGCGCCTGGCGGATGTGGGCCGCCGCACCCGCGTCGACCCCCCAGGTCGGCTGATTGACCACCAAGACGCTCGGCCGGCGGTCGAGTTCGCGGCCGACGATGAATTTCTGCAGATTGCCGCCCGAAAGAGCCGCAGCCTCCGGATCCGGCGCGCTCTTGCGCACGTCCATTGCCTTTATGATGCGCTGGGCAGCGGTATGGATCGCATCGCCCTTGACCATTCCACCGGCGCCGACAAACATCTTGCCATCGGTGGCGTGGCGCGACAGAAGCAGGTTCTCCGAAAGCTTCATGCGCGGTGCTGCGCCATGGCCGAGCCGCTCTTCCGGGACGAAGGCAGCGCCCATCAGACGCCTGCCGGTGATGGTGAGGCCGCCGGCATCCTTGCCGCGGATGCGGACCGAGCCGGCATCCTGCTGCAGCACCTCGCCGGAAACGGATTCGAAGAATTCGCCCTGGCCGTTGCCGGCGACACCGGCAATGCCGATCACCTCGCCGGCGCGGACCTCGAGATTGATGTTCCTGAGCGGGATCGAGAACGGGGTCGCCGGCTTGCGGGTGAGTTCGCGGATTTGAAGCAGCACCGGCGCGGTCTCGATACCCTCGGCCGGCGCCCGCACCACGGCCAGCACTTCGTTGCCGACCATCATCCGCGCCAACGAAGACGCGGTTTCCTGGCGCGGATTGCAATGGCCGACCACCTTGCCGTGACGCAGCACGGTGGCGCGGTCGCAGATCCGTTTGACCTCTTCCAGCCGGTGCGAAATGTAGAGGATGGACTTTCCTTCCGAACGCAGCCGTTCGAGCGTCTCGAACAACTTATCGGCCTCCTGCGGCGTCAGCACCGAAGTTGGTTCGTCGAGGATGATAAGTTGCGGCGTCTGCAGCAGGCAGCGGATGATTTCGATGCGCTGACGCTCGCCGACCGACAGATCACCGACCAGCGATAGCGGATCGAGAGGCAGGCCGTAACTGTAGGAGAGCGCCCTCGCCTTGGCCGCGATCGTACTGATCGGCGAGCCGTCATCCAGCGACAGCGCGATGTTCTCCGCCGCCGTCAGCGCTTCGAACAGGGAAAAATGCTGGAAAACCATGCCGATGCCGAGCTTTTTTGCGGTGCCGGGGCTGGTGATCCTGACCGCCTGGCCGTTCCAGAAAATCTCGCCGGAATTCGGTTCCAGCGATCCAAACAGCATTTTCACCAGGGTCGACTTGCCAGCGCCGTTCTCGCCAAGCAACGCATGGATCTCGCCCTTGGCGATGTTGAGATCGACATGGTCGCACGCCGTCAACGTGCCGAATATCTTTGTGAGGCCGCGAACCTCAAGCAGGTTTGCGCCGTCCTGATCTGCACTCACGGTGCCTCCATCTGGTTTGCCAGACATGTTCTGTGTTCCCGCAAGCATCGTATGCGCGGGCTGCTCTCTACGGTAAGCGCCTCACGACTTGAAAGAGCTTCAAGAATTTCAGCGGAAACTCAAGCGGTAAAGAGCAGTTCGCAAGAACGCCGGCGTCGGCGGCCCGAAACGGCGGGCACCTAAGGGATAAGTATTGTTGTCCCGGTGGTCCGGCGCCCTTCGAGATCGGAATGCGCTTTGCCGGCCTCGCTGAGCGCGTAACGCTGGTTGATCTTGATCTTGACGGCGCCGCTGAGCACCACGTCGAACAAGGCGGTGGCGGAAGCCTCGAGGTCTTCGCGCCTGGCATTATAGACGAACAGCGTCGGCCGCGTTGCGAACAGCGAGCCCTTCTGCGCCAGCAACGAGATGCTGAAGGGCGGGATCGGCCCAGACGATTGACCGAAGCTGACGAAAGTGCCGAGCGGCCGCAGGCAATCGAGCGAGGCTGGAAATGTGTCGTTGCCGACTGAATCGTAGACAACGTCGCATTTCTTGCCACCGGTGATAGCGGCAACGCCGGCCACGAAATCCTGTTCGCGATAGTTGATCACGTGGTCGAAGCCATGCGCCTTGGCGAGCTCGATCTTGTCGGTGGAACTCGCCGTGCCGATCACTGTCGCGCCAAGATGCTTGGCCCATTGGCCGAGGATCAGCCCGACACCGCCCGCCGCCGCATGAAACAGGATCGTGTCGCCGGCTTTCACCTTGAATGTACGGCGCAACAGATATTCGGCGGTCATGCCCTTTAGCATCATGGCTGCGGCCTGTTCGTCACTGATGCCGTCCGGCACCTTCACCACGCGGTCGGCGGCGATCACGCGCTGCCCGGCATAGGCGCCGGTCGTCACGGCGTAGGCGATGCGATCGCCGGATTTGAGCCAGTTGACATCCGAGCCGACATCCAAGACCACGCCGGCCGCCTCGCCGCCGGGGATCAGCGGAAATCCGCCCTGCGGCGGATAAAGGCCAGAGCGATAATAGACGTCGATGAAATTGAGACCGATCGCGGTATGCTTGACCAGGATCTGTCCCGAGCCCGGCTGCCCGGGATCGGCATCCTCATAGGTCAGGACCTCCGGGCCGCCATGGGCATGGATGCGGATCGCTTTGGACATTTTCTGGCTCTCTTGGGATCAGGCTTTCTTATCCGGCTTGGCGCCGAGATTTGGGAAGAACTGCATGATAGCGCCGATGCAAGCGAGGTAAAGCCCGGTGACCGTAATCCCGATCTTGATGAAATCGCTGACCTGCTCGCCCAGCACGCCGATCTGGTCGTAGAAGGAGGCAAGTGCGGCCTGCGCCAGCGCCAGCGCGCCGAAAGCGCACCAAAGCAGCGTCATGCCGAGATTGATTGGCCGCAGCCGCTTCACCCGCACCGGATGGATGAAATTGATCGGCACGAAGGTGAGAATGCCGGCCACCACGACCACGGCGAAAGAAACCCATTGTCCGGGCTCGATGACGAACAGCGTGAACACCACCATGTTCCAGACGACCGGAAAGCCTTTGAAGAAATTTTCCTTCGTCTTCATGCCGGTATCGGCATAGTAGATTGCGCTCGACACCACGATGATCGCCGCCGACAGGAACGACAGGCGCTCGCCCATGAAGCCGCGCTGATAGAGCGCGAAGGCCGGAATCAACACGTAGGTCACGTAGTCGATGATGTTGTCGAGCAGTTCGCCCGACCAAGTCGGCAGGATTTCCTTGACATCGAGCTTCCTGGCGATCGGCCCGTCGATGCCGTCGACGAAAAGCGCCAGCCCCAGCCACCAGAACATCGCCGTCCAGCGCTGCTCGCTTGCTGCCACCAGCGACAGAAACGCCAGGAATGAGCCCGACGCGGTCAAGAGATGGACCGAGAACGCCCGCGCCTGAGGCCATGTGACTTTCTTCTTCGGCCGCGGAATCCGGTCGGCGATTTTCCTGGCCGTCGTCTTCTTGCTCACGGGCCCCGCCAGTCCAGCTTGCAGATTTCGGCCGAACGGCCAGCAAAGTTCCAGTTGCGGCCAAAGGCCCGCATTTTGCTCTTGTCGGATTTGGCGACGATGATTTCCGGCGCAATCCAGTATTCCGAATTGCTGATGACCGTATCCTTGTCGCGATCCTTGCCGGTGATTGGCGTCACCGCACCATCGATGATCTTCGGTATCTGAAAGATGCGTGTTTTCTCACGCGTCTCGTAGGTGATCGGCACCTGCTCGGCACCGAGGAACTGTCCGACCAGGATGGAGAGCAGCGATGTGGTTCCACCGGCCTTGCCGGTGAATATCTTCGTCAGTCCCTTCATAGCGTAAACCGAGGCGCGCTTGTCGATGAACAGACCCGCCGTCCAGTTGCCGCGGCTCATATAACCGGGGATTTCCATGACCAGCCCAAGATTGAGGCCGGACAGGTCGACCTCGCCGAAATGGCCGGCATCGATCCGGAACCCCGCCCAGGTTTGGCAATAGCCTTCCGTAGGCGGATGATTGCCGAGCGACAGAACGCAAGGGCAAAAAACCGTGCAATTGCAGGAAAGGATGAGCTCTCCCTTCATTGCCCAGTTTTGATCTGTCATCGAATTCTCCCCCCTCATGCCGAGACTACTAGTAGCGCGGCTGCCCAGACAAGCAGTATCGCACCGCCCAACCGCGTCGGCAGATTGCCTGCCGTCTGTTTTTCGACCAGGCTAAACAAGCCGACCAGCGCCATCCAGAACACGTTCATCACACCGACGGCAAACATTACCAGCATCAGCGCCCAGCAGCATCCAAGGCACCACAGGCCCTGCTCTATACCGAGCCGGAAAATGCGAACGGGCCTGGCGCTCCAGTTGGCGAACAGGACCGAGAACGGATTTCTGCACTTCTCCAGACAGGCTTCCTTCAGCCAGCTGAACTGATAGAGACCAGCGATCGACAGCGCGGCTGCTCCGGCAATTCCAAGCAGCGGATCGAGCATCTGCCCGGATGACACGAATGCATGGACTGCGAGCGTCAGGGCAGCGAATATTGCCGAGGCGGCAAGCCAGACGCTCAAATATCCAGCGACCAGGATCAGCGGATGGGCAACGGGTTCCCCCTTGATCCGGGCGGTATCTGCGATCTCGCAATAGGTGCGGATCATCGGCGCCGCGGAGGGCAGCATGGTCGCGATGGCCATCAACAGCCACATCGCGGTGAGTGCCCCGCCTTGCGCGCCTACGCTTGCGCGAAGCGGCGCCGGCGCAAGGCAAAGGGCGAAGAAACGCGCAAGGAAATCCGGCAGCGGCAGTTGCGGCAGGTATTCCAGCACGGCGTCGCCGGGTACATCGGCGCCCGGGAGCCGGCTCACCGCCCCCCGAACTGCCATTGCGCCGAGAAGGAGCCAGGCAAGGGCGATGCCCATGCCGGCAACGACGCCCACCGTCAGTCGAGGGCTGCATGCAACGCTCGCCATCGCGCGGCCGGTGCCGTCGAGGTGGCTGAAATCGTCTTGTTGGCCGGTCATGGCAACCGAATGGGCCGAATCGCCGCGTTGATCAAGCCGCATCACCTGACCTATATGGACCAGCAGGTCGGACGGGCCTCACCTCGCAATCCGGAAGCCGAATTTGAACCATCGGGAAACAGCACGGATACTGGTCGCCGGCAGCGGCCCTGCGGGGCTGATCGCGGCGCTTGGCTTTGCCGAGGCGGGTTTTCCCGTGACGCTCGTCGGACCCGACGCCGCCGGCCCCGACGGCCGGACGACAGCCTTGATGAACCCTGCCCTGAAGATGTTCGAACGGCTAGGGATCTTCGACGGAATCAGGCCGCACGCAGCGCCGCTCAAGGTGATGCGTATCGTTGACGCAACCAACCGGCTGATCCGCAGCCCGACAGTGACCTTTCGCGCCAGCGAGATCAACGAAGAGCAATTCGGGCTGAACTTGCCCAACAGCGTTCTCAACCGCATGCTAGCCGAGGCTGTCGCGCATTCGGGCATCGAATGGCGAAAGTCGATGGTGGAGGCATGGCGCCTCGATGCCGACCATGCCCATGCCGTTCTCGCCGACGGCAGCGAGGTTGAGGCATCGTTGGCAGTTGCCGCCGATGGCCGTCAGTCGCCGGCCCGCGAGGCAGCCGGCATCCGCACCTCGATCCGATCCTATCCGCAGGCGGCGTTGGTGCTCAATTTCGGTCACCGCAGCGACCATGCCTTCACCTCGACCGAATTCCACACCGAGACCGGTCCGTTCACACAGGTTCCCCTGCCCGGCAACCGGTCCAGCCTTGTCTGGGTGCTCGAACCCGATATCGCCAAGGACCTTGCAGCACTCGACGACGCCGAGCTTTCGACGCGGGTCGAACAGCGAATGCAATCGATGTTGGGCCGCGTGTCGGTTGAGCCCGGCCGGCAGGTCTACCCACTTTCAGCGGTGAGCCCGTGGCGGTTTGCGCATCGCCGCGTGGCACTTGTCGGTGAAGCCGCCCACGTGTTTCCCCCAATTGGCGCGCAAGGCCTCAATCTCGGCATCCGGGACATCGACGACCTGATTGGTGCCGCAAGCAGAAACCGCTCGGACCCGGGCGCCCCCAAGGCGCTTGCAGCCTATGATTTCAAGCGGCGGCCGGACATTCTGGCGCGCAGCAGCGCGGTCAACCTGCTCAACATGTCGTTGCTTTCCGACATGCTGCCGGCTCAGATGGTGCGCAGCGCTGGCCTTGGCGCGCTTGAGCGGTTTGCGCCGTTACGGGCGTTTTTCATGCGCGAGGGTCTTCGACCCGGCAGCGGTTTTGCGGCGTTTTTTGGCGGATTGCGAAAACCGGCTGAGCGATAGCGATCTTGGCCACCGCCCTTGATCCGCATCTCGCGATGCTCAACCCGGCATCAAGGGGATCGGGATTGAATTGACGCGGCGTCTGCGCCAAATAATGACGATGTCGACCTTAAGGTCTGGGCCAATCTTTGCCGGACCGGTGCGTAAGAATCTAAAGTCCTGGAGCGTTCCTTGCGTGTTCCAGGATGCGTGGCGTTCAAGAAGTTCAAGTGGTGAGTGCGATGAAGACAGCCAAATTCTCGATCGGACAGGTGGTTCGGCACCGGCTGTTTCCGTTCCGCGGCGTCATTTTCGACGTCGATCCGCAATTCGCCAATACTGACGAATGGTACGAGGCGATCCCCGCTGACGTGCGGCCGCGCAAGGACCAGCCTTTCTATCATCTGCTCGCCGAGAATTCCGAAACGGAATACATCGCCTATGTGTCCGAGCAGAATTTACTCGAGGACCGGTCGGGCGAACCGGTCCGGCATCCGCAGATTGGTGAAATGTTCGACAAGAAGCCGGACGGGCGCTACGAGCCGAAGCACCAATTGAGACATTGACTTAGCCGGGATCTGGCTGGGCTGGGACTGGCTTGAGACTTGGCTGAACGCGACAAATGGCGGGTCCAAACGAAAAAAGCGGGGTATAAGGCCCCCGCTTTTTTTGTTGGTTCGAAAACCCGTCGATCAGTTGGCGGCCTTCGCCTTTTCCTGCTCTTCCTTGAGCTTCTTGGCAAAGTCCTGATTGTTCTTGGCGACGAACTCCTGGAGCTTCTTCTGCCGGTCCTCGATGTCCGACTGCTGCAGCGGCGGGCCGTCGAAGGCGCCGCTGAAGCCGGTCAGCGCAATCTTGATCGGGTTCGGCTGGTTCTGGAAATTGACCGAGGTGAGCGTCAGCGCCGATCCCTTCTTGAAGGATGCGACAAGCTGATCGCTCAGCGGCACTTCCGCCACGCAGCGATCCGGAAAACAGATCACATAGTCGAGCTTCTGCGCCTTGCCGCCGTCGATCTGGAGGCCGATGCCGGGAGGAACGAGACGGCCGGTCGGAACCGTCACCTGGAACACCTTGCGGTTCACCTTGCCCTTCAATTCGATCAGGCTGACGCCAGTGATGAGCTGGCCGTTGCCGGCGGTGGTTATGTTCTGGACATTGCAGATGTCGACGTCTTCCTGCTTGGTGCAGGCCTTGAACCAGCCTTGCGGAATCTGCTGTTGCTGCTGCGCGGAAGCAGCGGGAATCCCGGCGCCCAGAATGCCGACCACGCCAGCGGCCATGACCGACAGGCGGTACGCGTTGCTGTTCAGGCTCGTCATGTCGTGCATTCCTCTCAAATGATCCCGGAACCGGCTTTTTTCATGCCGTGTGGTCCAGCTACCTGTTGCCGAAATGAGGCAACAGAATGACTTCGGACGGCGTGTTACACTGCAAGCGGTGCCGAATCCAGCCCGGGTCTCGCGAATCTTGGCCAAGGGATAGGCTCAAGGGGTTGGCCGGTGCACGACCGGCTCATGTATGCTGCGCATCGAATCGGGAAGGAGACGGTCATGGGCCGCGTTGTCGTTTGGCTGATCGCCGCAATCTTGTTTGTCGGCCTTTCCCTGCAGCCGGCCCTGTCGGAACCGGTGCACGCGCTTGACATGCAGGGCGTGCCGGCTCTGCCGGCCGAATACAAGCAATTCAATTACGTCAAAACCGAAGCTCCGAAACGCGTGAGCATTACATTTTGCGTCGTCGGCAGCTTCGACAATCTCAATCCGTTCATCCTGAGAAGCCTGCGCACCACCGCGCGCGGCATGATGGATCAAGCCTATGGCAATCTCGTCTTTGAGCCCCTGATGCAGCGCAACTACGACGAGGCCTTCAGTCTCTACGGCCTGCTCGCCGATACCGCCGACATGGACCCCGAGCGCAAGAGCATCGAATTCCACCTCGATCCCAGGGCCAAATGGTCGGACGGCGAGCCGGTGACGCCGGAAGACGTGTTGTTTACCTATGACGTCTTCACCGAGAAGGGCCGCCCACCTTACAGCCTGCGAATGAAAGCGATTGCCAAGCTCGAAAAGACCGGCGACCGCAGTGTGCGTTTCACCTTCAACGACAAGGCCGACCGCGAATTTCCGCTGATCATTGCGCTGACGCCGATCATCCCGAAACACGCCTTCAACAAGGACACCTTCGACAGGACGACGCTAAAGCCGGTGATCGGCAGCGGGCCTTACACCGTGGCGCAAGTCGTGCCCGGTCAGCGCATCGTGTTCAAGCGCAATCCGGACTATTGGGGCAAGGACGTGCCGTCCAAGCGCGGCTTCGACAATTACGACCAGATCACCATCGAATATTTCCTCAACGCCAACGCCAAGCAGGAAGCGTTCAAGAAAGGCATCTGCGCCATCGACGACGACAGCGACCCGGTCAAGCGCGAGCGCGATCTCGATTTTCCGGCCTTCCACAGGGGCGAGGTCATCGCCGAAACTTTCGATACCGGCATTCCGCCGGTGGTCAACGGTTTCCTGTTCAACACGCGGCTGCCGAAATTTTCCAATCCGGTCGTGCGGCGCGCGCTCGGCATGCTCTACGATTTCGAATGGGCCAACAAGAATCTGTTCGGCGGCAAATACACGCGCACGATGAGCTTTTGGCAGAATTCCGAGCTGTCCGCGCTCGGCCACCCCGCCAGCGAAAAGGAAAAGGCCCTGCTGGTCCCCTACCCCGGCCGAGTGCCCGCAGATGTCATGGACGGCACCTACAGGCCGCCCGCTACCGACGGCTCCGGCCAGGACCGCAAGGTGCTGAAGGCGGCATTCGAGCTGCTGAAGAGCGCGGGCTATACGGTGCAGGACGGCGCGATGCTCGATCCCGAGGGAAAGCCGTTCGGTTTCGAGATCCTGACCGCCTCGCAGGACGAAGAGCGACTTGCCGCTATCTATCAGCGCACCCTTGAGAAGCTCGGCATCGATGTCGGCATCCGCAGCCTCGACGGTGATCAGATCCAGTCGCGCAAGCAGCGTTTCGATTTCGAGGTGCTGGTCGGCTCGACCGGTTTCAACAACTCGCTGTCGCCCGGTATCGAGCAAACCGGGCGCTGGGGATCCGCTGCCGCCAAGGCCGAAGGCTCGTTCAACCTGGCGGGTGTCGCCGACCCCGCAGTGGATGCGGCGATCGAGGCGATGCTGAGAGCTCGTTCGAAGGAGGACTATGTAGCGGCCGTCCGCGTTCTCGACCGGCTGCTGATCTCCGGCAATTACATGGTGCCGACGCAGCACAACAACCAGCAATGGCTCGCTTATTGGAACTATCTAGAACATCCGCAAAAGACGCCCATATACGGTTATCAGTTGCCGACCTGGTGGCGCAAACCGAAGTGACCTCTTCACAACAGGAGATCAAGATGAACGACGAGAGCTCGATTACCGTCGATGTGGTCTCCGACGTCGTGTGTCCCTGGTGCTTTATCGGCCAGAAACGGCTCGACAAGGCGATTGCCGCCGTCGATATCGACGTTCACATACGCTGGCGGCCCTTCCAACTCGACCCAACAATCCCGCCCGAAGGCAAGAACCGCCGCGACTATATGGTGGCGAAATTCGGCAGCGAGCAACGCATCCGCGAAATCCATGCCCGGATCGAACCGCTGGGCGAGGCTGAAGGCATCTCCTTCGCATTCGACGCCATCAAGGTCGCGCCCAATACGCTGGATGCGCACCGTCTCATTCGCTGGGCCGGCACGGCCGGCGAGGCCATTCAGAACCGGCTGGTGCGCCGGCTGTTCCAGCTGAATTTCGAGGAAGGCGCCAATCTCGGCGATCATGCCGTGCTGATCGAAGCCGCCCGCGAGGCCGGCATGGATGCGTCCGTGGTCGAAACGCTTCTGCCGACCGACGCCGATGTAGAGGCCGTGCGCACCGAAATCGCCACCGCTTCGCGCATGGGCATATCGGGTGTGCCGTGCTTTCTGCTTGAAGGCAAATATGCGGTGATGGGTGCCCAGGACGCCGATACGCTCGCCGATGCACTCCGCCAGGTCGCCGCGGCCAAGGCACGCGGCGAACTGGAAACAGCGAACTGAGTCGGACTATTTCACGGTCACCTTGGCCTTGCTGACGAAAAAGCCATGGCCATGCTTGCCGGTGCAGGTCAATCCCTTGGTGGATGACTGGCAGGAAAACGGCCCCTTGCTCCAGCTGTTGCCGTACGCCAGCCTGGTGACGTCGCCGCAGCAGCCTTGCTCGCCCGGATTCTTGATCAGCGTCGCCGGACCTTTCGGGCCGAGGATGACGGTGACGTAGCTGGGCTCGACGCGCGAACAGCTCAGTTCTGGTCCGCCATCCTGTGGCTCGTAGGTGCTGGTGCCGCCCTTCGGCGTATAGATGCAGCCGATATTGCCGGAGGGAGTGTTGAACTCGACCTGCCCCTCGGCGTTTGCGGGAAAGGTCTGGCTGCCGGCATATGTTTGCGGCAGCCAGGCAAACATCGCGAGCATCGCCGCAAACAATGTCCGTGCAAGCATGAAGAACTTCCCCCCGGTTCAAACCTGGATGCGTCCGGCAGGTTCGATCCGAAGCGCGTGTTTGTCAAACGCGGTTTGTGCGCGCTCTTAAAAAGGCACGGGCCAATTGATATTGATCTTCATCCTGGACTGTGTCGGCAAAGTCATTGCTTGGCCGACTACGGGGTCCTGACAAGGCGGCTTCAACCACGAATCATACGGTCACTTTCTGGTCGCCGACGAGGTCGGAGCTGACCGTGAAGGCGGTTCAGGCTGTGAAGATCGATCGCTGGACGGCGCTTCTATGTTCACAAAGCTGTGTGAAGACCTTCCCCAGGGGAAGGTCTCTACTTGCTCCGGCGCGAGCAAGTAACTATTTGAAATTGCATCAGTATTCCGCCCCCAGAAACGTAACGGCATAGCGCCATGATCATTCATCCTGTTGCTCCACTGCAACGGCCGGCGAGCTAAAGCCACCTGCGACTGGTGAAAAGCTAATGGAAAATGATCAATTGGTGTTACTGTCCGTAACAAAAGAAAAATCGTTTGGGCGGGATAGTGATTCGGGTCGACAGACCAACGCGACATTCAATATCGGAAAAATGGCTCCGCGGTGCCGCAAGGCCGTCGCCCCTGACGCCCGTATCGTCGATGCGCAGCTTCTGGGGACTGATGCGGGGCTACTGGTTCTCGGACAAGTGGGTCGAAGCCTGGACGCTCACCTTGGTAATAGGCTTGCTGACAGGGCTCTCCAGCAAAGCCGACGTCTGGTTTACCGTGGCGGCGGCTGAACTATATACCTCAATCGCTTTTTTTCACGACGCCGCGAATACCACGCCGCTCAAAACGTTGCTGACCAATGCCGGCCTGCTCGTGCTGCTGGTCGTGCTCAAGGACATGGGCATTACCAGTACATGCAAGTTTGTATCGGCGACATTGCATCGCAAATGGCGCGGCTGGCTAGATAGCCGCTTCAATGCGGCGCTACTCGACCCCAACCATTCACACTACCACGCCCAGCATGGCTCGTCCGGCACGGCAGCGCCCGACAACATCGACCAGCGCGTGCAGGAATCGATCAAGGACATGACAGGCGGCGCTATTGGGCTTGCCATGGGAGTATTCAGTGTCTTTACCTCGCTCTACTTTGTCGGTGGAGCTTTGTTGGCAAATTCTGTGGAGGTAAAAGGACTCGAGTTCCTCGGCAGCTACGGGAGTGTCGTGCTTGCTCTGCTGGCGGTCGCTCTCTACGTGCCGTTCAACACCTGGATCGCAGTCAAAATCGGCGGAATGCTGGAGTGGCTCAACATCAGGATGCAGAAGGCTGAAGGCAGCTATCGGGGCGAACTGATCACGTTATTGCGCCGCAGCTTTCATGTGGCGGCCTCGCAAGGCGAAGTCGTGCAGAAGACGATACATAGCCGGCTCTATCTCGACATCGATAGGACTTGGTCGAAGTTCAACATCGTCAACACCATCTATTCGGGATTCGAATCGGTCTATAACTTTGTCGGTGCCAAAATTGTCGCCTTCGGGCCTGGCCTTGTGCCGTTCATCCATAACGGCCTCGACCTCAAGGGTTACATAACAGGTTCCGAACAGGTCAACGCGCTGATCAGCAAATGTTCGTGGTTCATCCATGTCATGCCAAGTCTTGCCACGTTGCGCGCCAACAGCTTGCGCGTCATTGAATTGGCGCAGGCGATCGAAGACGTCCAGCACCCGCAGGAATTTTATCAGCAGACCGGCCGCTCCGATTTTCGCTACGACCGCCAAAACCCGGTTTTCGGCCTGACCATCCAGAAGCTCGAACTGGCGCATCAGGGCGAGGACGCAACGCCCTTCCTGAGTGCTGCAAATTTGCGCTTCCGGCGTGGCGAGTGGACTTTCCTCAAGGGCGAATCCGGCTGCGGCAAGACCTCGCTGATCAAGGCGATCAACGGGCTGTGGCCTTATGGCCGCGGTACCATCGTCTTCCCGGAAGGGGTCAGGAGTTTCTACGCCGCCCAGGAGGTGAAGCTGCAGCAGGTCTCGTTGAAGCAACTGGTCTGCCTGCCCGGTTCCGAGCATGATTACGCCGACCTGCAGGTCGCATCCGCCCTGCACAAGGCCGGCCTCGGCGATTTCATCGAGCATTTGGCCGATGAGAGTCGTGAAGGAAAGATCTGGGATCAGGTTCTCTCGGGCGGGCAGAAACAGAAGCTTGTTGTCGCCCGTATCGTGCTGCAGCAGCCGGGATTGCTGTTCCTCGATGAAGCCACCGGCGCGCTCGACCCCGATGGACGGATCGCCTTCCACCAGGCGATCAAGGACAATTGCCCTGATGCAACTGTGATCTCGATCATGCATGAGGCGACGCCGCCGAGATCGCTCGCGGGCACCGAATTCTACCACAGCGTGGTTGCGATCGCCGACGGCGTCGCCACCAAGAAGCCGCTGGTTCCGAGCTTGCCGGTAGAGCTCACCACCATCCTCACGCAGCCGACGCGGCCGGCCGAGGACAAGTGGCTGCGCTTTCCCCGCCGGCTGAAGCAGAGATAGCCGCGGGCACCACTGCCGGCATCCAGCCAGCCTGCCACGTCGCCCGATCACAGTCTCGCGATCCAGTCGGTTTGCCGCCGCTTTAACCCGCTCTCGCGATTGACTCGGCAAGGCGCGCTCCTATGTTGCGCCGGCTTGCAGAATCTCAACTCGAACCCGCGAGCAGAAAGGTCACCGCGCCATGCCTGGCGACAGTCACAGTCGAACGCAACCGCCGTCCGCTTGACGTGACCTGACAGGCTCACGTCCTGCCGGACGGCAAGGAGTGAGCCATGAACGAGTTTTCCCCTGTCGCGGGCGGCGATGCCATCGCCATCGCTCGCGTACTTGCCAACGACCACGTCGCCGACATCGTCGAGGCCTTGAACCAGGAGCCCCGCGAGACGGCATCGGAGCTGCTTTGCGAAGTGCCGTTCGGGCGGCTGGTCGAGATCTTCGACCAGCCTGAACTCGACGGCGCATTCGAACTGGTCGAGGCGCTGCCCCGCATCAAGGCAGGCAGACTGCTTGCCGCCATGTCGGTCGACCGCGCCGCCGACATACTGCGCGATCTGAACGAGCCGGCTCGTTCCGAACTGCTTGGTGGCCTGGCGCCACCGCTGCGCGCGACGCTGCTTGCTATTCTCGGCTACCCCGAGGGCAGCGCCGCCTCGCTCATGACGACCGAATATGTCAGCGTGCCGCCGGACTGGAGCGTAGCCCGCACGCTGGATTATATCCGCAAGGTGGAGCGGACGCGCGAAACCGTCTACGCGATCTACATCGTTGATCCGCAAACGCATGTCCTGTTGCGCTCGACCAGCCTGCGCCGGCTGATCGCTGGCGGGCCCGACGAGCTGATCATGGCAATCGCGCCGGATCGTGCGCCTATCACCGTCTCACCGCTGACCGATAGTGAAAAGGTTGCTCAGCTGATCTCGAAATATGATCTGCTCGCCGTTCCGGTAGTGGACAACGGCAAGCTCCTCGGCATCGTTACCATCGACGATATTATCGACACGATGATCGAGGAAACGACGGAGGATGTGCATCGTTTCGGCGGCATGGAGGCTCTCGACGAGCCCTATATGAAGATGGGCTTTCTGGCGATGATCCAGAAACGCGCCGGCTGGCTGTGCGCGCTGTTTGTCAGCGAGATGCTGACCGCAAACGCTATGCAGAGTTACGAGGGCGAGCTGGAAAAGGCGATCGTGCTGACGCTATTTATTCCATTGATCATGAGCTCCGGCGGCAATTCCGGCTCGCAGGCGACCTCGCTCGTCATCCGGGCGCTGGCGCTGCGCGAGATCGGCCTTGGCGACTGGTGGCGGGTGGCATTGCGCGAGCTGCCCACCGGCCTGGTGCTTGGCTCGATCCTTGGCGTAGTCGGCGTCTGCCGCATCGCGCTCTGGCAGTATCTCGGCTTCTACGACTACGGCCCGCACTGGCCGCTGATCGCAATGACGATCGGCGCCACGCTGGTTGGCATCGTCACCTTCGGCTCGCTGTCTGGATCGATGCTGCCGTTCGCCCTGAAGCGCATCGGCTTCGACCCGGCCAGCGCATCGGCCCCGTTCGTCGCCACGCTGGTCGACGTTACCGGGCTGGTGATCTATTTTTCTGTGGCGCTGGTGATCCTGCGCGGAACGTTGCTGTAAGAAAACGCACGCACTTCCATCGCGGCAATTTCGTTGCCGCGATGGGTTGTCGTCGCGTCAGACGCGCTCACCATCTCTCACCCGGTAAGTCGGCTTGTACATGGTGACGAGTTCTTCCGCGGCGGTCGGATGCACCGCCATGGTGCGATCGAAATCATCCTTGGTCAGGCCGGCCTTCAGCGGTATGCCGAGAAGCTGCGCCATTTCGCCGGCATCCGGCCCGAGGATGTGGGCGCCGAGGACCTTTTTCGAGGCGCCGTCGACGACCAGCTTCATCAGCATCTTTTCGTCGCGGCCGGAAAGTGTGTGCCGCATCGGCCGGAAGGTGGCGCGGTAGATTTCGACATCCGAAAAGCGCTTTGCCGCCTCATCCTCCGACAGGCCGACCGTACCGATCTCGGGCTGCGAAAAGACTGCGGTAGCGATCGTGTCATGGTCGGGCGCCGTCGGCTTGTCCTTGAAGGCGGTCTCGACGAAGCACATCGCCTCGTGGATTGCCACCGGCGTCAATTGCACGCGATGGGTGACGTCACCGATTGCCCAGATGTTGTCGATGTTGGTGCGGGAGTATTCGTCGACGTGGATTGCCCCGGTTTTGGTCATCTCGATGCCGACGCCTTCCAGGCCCATGTTCTCGGTATTGGGAATGCGGCCGATGGCGAGCATGACCTGGTCGACCGTCAGCACGGTGCCGCCGGTGACAAGCGCGTCGAGCCGGCCGTCAGGCCGCTTCCTGACCCACTCGGACACGGCGTGGCAGAGGATTTTTATCCCCTTCTTTTCCATCGTTTCGTGCAGCACACGTCTGAGGTCCATGTCGAAACGGCTGAGGATCTCCTTGCCGCGGTAGACCAGCGTCGTGTCGACGCCGAGGCCGTGAAAGATGTTGGCGAATTCGACGGCGATATAGCCGCCGCCCTCGATCATGATTGCCTTCGGCAGTTCCTTGAGGTCGAAGGCCTCGTTGGAAAAGATGCAGTGCTCATGGCCGGGCAATGCCGGATGCGGCGCCGGTCGCCCGCCGGTAGCGATCAGGATCTGGTCGGCGGTAACGGTGCGATCCTCACCAAGAAGATGCACCACATGCCGATCGACCAGGATGGCGCGCGAATGAATGACCTCGCCGCCGGCGCCCTGCACGTTCTTCTTGTAGATGGCCTCCAGCCGGCTGATTTCGCGGTCCTTGTTGGCGACCAGCGTCTGCCAGTCGAAACGCGCCTCAGGCACCGTCCAGCCATAACCGGCGGCGTCGGCGAAATGCTCGGGGAATTGCGAGGCGTAGACGTAGAGCTTCTTCGGCACGCAGCCACGGATCACGCATGTGCCGCCATAGCGGTATTCCTCGGCGATGCCGACCCGCTTGCCGAGTGCGGCCGCAACGCGCGCCGCCCTCACCCCACCGGAGCCGCCGCCGATGACGAAAAGATCGTAGTCGTAACCGGCCATGGCTGAACTCCTTGCCCCTCAAACCCCGAGACAGGTAGGCTGCCGACTATCAAAAGAAAAGCCCGGATTTGCCGGGCTTTTGGTCCAGTGGCGGTCAGGCGGCCCGGAAGTCCGCAATCAATTCGGCGTAGCGTCCGCGGGAGCTGCGCCATCGGCCGGAGCGGTACCGTCGGCAGGCGCAGCCGGCGCCTTGGCATTCGCCGCTGCACCCAGGGTCTCGCCGACCTGCTGGGCGAGATCGCGAGCCAGGCCGTTCTGCCAGATCTCGGCAGCCTTCACCAGTTCGCGCGTCACGATCGGGCCGTTGTCGAGCAGCTTCTTGCCGGAATCGGAATTGTAGAAGGCGGCAATTTCATTGAGTTCCTTTTCCGAGAACACCTTTGCATAGGCGAGCGCCGCTTCCTTTTCCAGGTCGGCGCGGCGCGATGCCAAGGCCATCGCCTTCTCGTTGATCGTCTTGGCGATCAGTTCCTGCATGTCCGGGTTCTTCTGGATCATCTGCTGCTCCAGTGCCGCGGCTGCTTGCGGCAGGATGCTGTCGAACGTATCCGTCGCATGGATCGCCGCGACGGCGGCGCGCGCCGCCTTCAAATGCGCATCGGTGACGTCCTGCGAAAACGCAGGCGACGAAAACGCGAAAACGGCCGAGGCCGCCAGAATGGCAAAAAAGCGGCCAACCCGGTTATGCAACATCATGATCGGTAAAACTCCCTGATTTTCGGGCGGCATGGACGGTTTGAATGCCGTCGCCGCCGGCTATGATGGCCGTTGATGCCAGCCCGATGAAAAGACCATGCTCGACCACGCCCGGAATGGCGTGGAGAGCATTCGAAAGCGCTCTTGTATCCGGAATGCGGCCAAAAGATGCATCGAGGATAAAATGGCCGCCGTCTGTAACAAATGGCTGGCTCCCCGTCATCCTCAATGTAACAGGGCCGGAAAGGCCAAGGTTTGCAGCCGCCGCGCCGACCGCAATTTCGGTGGCGCGCAGGCCAAATCGGTTGACTTCGATGGGCAGCGGAAAACGGCCGATCATCTCGACCATCTTGGAGCTGTCGGCGATGACGATCATGCGGGCGGAGGCCGCCGCGACGATCTTTTCGCGCAGCAGCGCACCGCCGCCGCCCTTGACCAACGTCAGCGCCGGATCGATCTCGTCGGCGCCGTCGATGGTGAGGTCGAGCTCGGGGGTTTCCTCGAGGGTGGACAGCGGCACACCAAGCTCGGTGCAAAGGACGGCGGTGCGCTCCGAGGTCGGCACGCCGATGACAGTCAGGCCGGTGGCGACCTTGTCTGCGAGCAGCCGCACGAACTCGTCCGCCGTCGTGCCGGTGCCGATGCCGAGCCGCATGCCATCCGTGACATGGGCAAGCGCTGCCCGCGCGGCCTCAACCTTCAATTGCCTCGCATCCATGCCGGGTCCCGAGATTTGTTTCGGCGCTCGTAGCATTTTTGCCGGGCTGGTCAAAGGACCTTGCCCGCGGTGGATAAGCCGTCTTGCCTGAACGGGCCGCAGCGGTTATCGCCTGCCGGCAGTCAAATCGTCATAGGACAGGCCATGACCCGACCGATCATCGTGTTCGACCTCGACGGGACGCTGATCGACACGGCGCCGGACCTGCTCGACAGTCTCAACCACAGCCTTGCCGCCAGCCAGCTCGCGGCCGTCGACGAAGCCGGCTTCAGGCGCTTCGTCGGCCATGGCGGCCGGGTGATGATCGAGCGCGCCCACGCAGCGCAGCACAGGTCGCTGGCAGTGGAGGAGCACGACCGCCTGCTCAAGCTGTTTCTGGACCATTACACCGTTAACATCCCCGGCAAATCGCGCCCCTACCCCGGCGTCCCCGAGGCGATCGCACGGTTCGAGGCAGCCGGTTACCTGCTGGCCATCTGCACCAATAAATACGAGGCCAATTCGGTGGCGCTGATCGAGGCGCTCGGTATGACCAGGCATTTCGCGGCGATCTGCGGTCAGGATAGTTTTCCGTTCCGCAAGCCCGACCCGCGCCATCTCACGCAGACCATCGCGCGCGCCGGCGGCGATCCGCACCGCGCACTGATGGTCGGTGATTCGCAGACCGACATCGACACGGCGAAAGCCGCCGGGATTCCGGTGGTGGCAGTCGATTTCGGCTACACAGACCGCCATGTGCGAGAGTTCGAGCCGTCGGCGGTAATCTCGCATTTCGATTCGTTGACGCTCGATCTGGTACAAGGGCTGATGGCCGCGGCAGAGGGCTGAAAGCCGCCCATCGGGCGGACCGCCAAATGCCGACCGACAAGTGGTTGACTTAGCAGGCCGGCCTCCCTTATATCGCGGCGCGCTTGGCCTTCGGGCAACGAGCGGGCGATTAGCTCAGCGGGAGAGCACACCCTTCACACGGGTGGGGTCGCAGGTTCAATCCCTGCATCGCCCACCATTTGCTTTCCTGAATCAATTCCAAGCCAGAACGGCTAGCAGCTGCAGGTAGCGCCCTCGCCGCCAAAATTCTTTTGGGCGAAATTCAAGGCGCTGCTGTAGCTCGTATAGCTCTGGAACTGGCAAACGTTGGAGCCGGCCCGCACCTTCATCTGCTCGATATCCCAGAACGAAACCTGGATACGGTCGTCGGCGCAATAGACCGTATAGCGTTCAGGTTCCAGCGCCTCGGCCTTCTGCACGGGCATCGAAACGGCCGAGATGGAAAGTATGAAAAGTACAAATATGATGGCATGACGCATTTGCATGTAGACCCCCGAATGACCACCGGCAGTATTATGGCCGCGATGTTGAGGCGACGCATCATGATTTTAAGCAGTCGCCGTGTTCTTTCGGCAGCCATAAGTCAGGTGCGGACGGCGCCTCCTTGTAGCGCAACGGTCCGCTATCCCGGAACAAACCTGCATGGAAACGAGTTTCTGCTCATCGAAATGTGAGGGAAAGCCATGTCCAGACTTGTTTTGGCGGCCGCCGTGCTGCTTGTCGGCGGATCGGCCTTTGCCGCGGACGAAAATCCGGTACCGCCGCAGAATGCCAAGAAGCTGTCGGAAATCATCGCCAAGGTCGAGCAGCGCGACGACTTCCGCTACATCAAGGAAATCGATTGGGACAGCGATGGCTACACCGTCATTTATTACACGAGCGACAAGGCCAAAGTTGAAATCACCTATGATCCGGTGACAGCCGCGCCGAAATGAAGCTGGCCGCCAACGGTCCAGATTCTAAAAAATGGCGCGCCTCGAAGGCCCCCGGCCTTCGGCACACGCTTGCGTAGACATGACTTTGATGGCTGACTGGGTGCTATCATTGCGCGCGGGGGTGGGCATGGCGACGGTAAAGCACGTATTGAAACGCTTTCTGATGATGCTCGCGGGTTATTTCATAGCGGTACTGGTTGGGCTGATCGCGGTGGCGGCGATCTATGGCGGGCTGAGTTCGCTGCCAAATGCGCCGAATTATTTCGACGTCATGGGTGTCACCCCCATTGCGGTGCTGCTGTTGCCGCCGCTCGGCATGTTCATCTATTTTCTGACGATCGTGCTGACCGGCCTGCAGACGCTGATCTTCGCACTGATTGCCGAGTTTTTCTCGCTGCGCAGTTTTTGGCTGCACATGGTCTTCGGCGCGGCGGCCGCTGTTGGCGGCTTCGCCTTGATCTGGCCCAGTGTACCGGATGACACGAACCCGGAGCGCTGGGCCGATATCGGCATCATTGCCGCCGCAGGCATTGTCGCGGGCCTGGTCTATTGGCTCATCGCCGGACGCGATGCCGGTTTCCGGCGCCCACTGTTTCAGCGCTAGAACCGCATTCGTCAGCTTGCCGGCGAACGCACCGCTTCCGTGCTGTCGAGCGCCTGCTGCAGCCTTGTATCGCGGCCGTAGACGTCGTTGAAATATTCGACCTTGCCGGACAGGTCCGGCCACGCGGTGAAATAGGCGACATAGACCGGGATCTTGCGTGTCACGTCCTCGGTCGAATGTCCGTGTTTCAGTTTGTCCTCGATGTAGTCGACCGAGGTGCCGAGCACGGCAGCGGCCATGCCGCGCGGATCCTGCAAGCGAACGCAGCCATGGCTGAGCGCACGCATGTCGCGCTGGAAAAACGACTTCTGCGGCGTATCGTGCATGTAGATTGCATGCTTGTTGGGGAACAGTATCTTCAGCTCGCCCAGCGCATTGGCCTCGCTTGGCAGCTGGCGCACGCCGTAGGGTATCTTTGCGCCGTAGGCGCCCCAATTGACCGAGGACGAGGGAATGCGCTTGCCGCGGGCATCGACCACCTCGTAGCCGGCGCGGTCGAGATAGCCAGGATCCCGGCGCAGCCGCGGCAGCATCTCGTTGACCAGGATCGATTGCGGCACGCCCCAATAGGGATGGAAGTCGACCTGCTCTATCTGGTCATAGAAGAAAGCAGTCTGGTTGGTGGGCCTGCCAACCACGGCGCGGGTCTTCAGCTTCTCCTCGCCATCATCGATATAGCTCGCGGTGAAAGCCGGCTGGTTGATGAAGACGCGCGGGCTGCCAAGGTCGGAAGGCAACCAGCGCAATTCTTCGAGCGCAACCCGAACCTTCTGAACTTTGTCGGCCTTGGACGTTCCGGCCAACGATGCAACGGTACGCGGGCCGATGACGCCGTCGCCTTTCATGCCGGCCCGTTTCTGCACCGCCTTGATCACCGGCACCAGCTCCGGATCGTAGACCTCGCTGGTAGCGAGCCTCGCCAGGACCTCGCCATAGGCGCCGCCCATCTCGTCATCGAGATTGCGCGCGATCTTTGTCAAAAGCTTCGGCAGCTCGGGGCTGGTCTGCCCCGGCTTCAACAGCAGATCGGGATCGATGGTGATTTCGTCTTCGGCGCTGGCCTGGAGCGCTTCCAGTTCGACGCGCAGCGCCTGATACTCGGAATTCTGTGGATGCCGTGACTCGAGATAAGTGCGCACTTGCTGGGTATGGGCCAGCGTCTTCAGCACCCCTTCCATGTCGAGCGGCTTCGGCGGAAAATCGTAGTAGCCGGTCATGCGGTTGGGATCGACGCGGCCGCTTTGTGCGTCACGGGCGTAGCGCAGGACACGCGCCGACAGCGCCATCTCGAAGCGGACCAGCTCTTTCAGGCGTTCATCGACATTGCCCGCCGATGTGCCTGCTGCCGGAACTTCGACGGTGTAGTCGGCGGGCGTCAGGCCGTAGCTCGCGCCCTCGCCCAGCACCCGCACGGCATCCTGGGCACGGCTGCTGGGACTGGTTCCCGCCACCCAGATGAAATCCGGATTGGCCGAGTAATAGGCGATCAGCGCCTTGGCGATGTCCTTCTCGGCGTAGAGGTCATAGCCGTCGAGGCCGGCAATGGCTTCGCGGAATGCAGCCCCGGTGGCCGCCGGCTCGAAAGCAGCGTCCTGAGGCGTTGCTGGTTCAGGCGCTGCCGACAGTGCCGAAAAATCGACGCGCACCAGCGGATCGCTCTTGTAGGTATAATAGGACGGGCTGCTGATTTGCGCACCACCACCGGAAGCGGCCGGCGCCTTGGGCTTCGGCTTGTATTTTGACGGTGGCGGCGGAAAGTCACCTTTCGGCGGTGCGTGTTTGACGCCGCCGCCGAAAAGCATGTCGAAGAACCCTTGCGCTTCAGCCTTCGGCGCCCCGAAGGCCAGCATTGCCGCGGCCACCGCAAACGGCAGCACGGTTGCTTTGTTTCCAAGGACTTTCATGGATCACCCGCTCCGGTTGAACCGGATCCCGTTCCGCACCGCTTTCACGGTCTCGCCCACCGCATGGCGGATGTAAGGCGTGACTACACTGATTCATACTGATTTCGTTAAGCTTTCATAAATTTCGGAACGTCTGTTGCAGAACGGTTTCACAAGATCGTGACGGGTCGAGTCAATCCGTCATCGCCCCCGTTAATGATAGCGCCCGTGAGCCAAGCCTCAAGCGTTGGCGCCGCCGTCGATGGTCAATGCCGTGCCTGTCACGAAGCGCCCTTCGGGACCGGCAAGCCAGGCGACCATGCCGGCGATCTCGTCGGCCGTGCCGAAGCGAGGCATCGCCATCTTCTGGCGCTGATGCTCGGCGTGCGGGCCGGCTGCCGGATTCATGTCAGTATCGGTCGACCCCGGATGGACGACATTGGCGGTGATGCCGCGCGGACCGAGATCGCGTGCAAAGGCCTTGGTCAGGCCAACCAAGGCAGCCTTGCTGGCCGAGTAGGCGCTCAGGCCGGCGTCCGTGGCACGCTCGGCCAGATTGCTGCCGATCGAGATGATCCGGCCACCCTCGCCCATATGCGCTGCTGCCGCCTTGGCGGCGACGAACGGGGCTCTGAGGTTGACCTCCATCGTCTCGTCGAAATCGGCAAGCGACAGGGCATCGATCGGCGCAGCGCGCCAGATGCCGGCGCTATTGACCAGGATGTCGAGCCGTCCGAAGGCTGTTGCTGCCTCATCGACTGCCGCCTCGATCGCCCCAGCATCGCGATTGTCGGCCTTGATGGCAAAGGCCCGGCCGCCGGCCGCCTCGATTTCCCTGACCACCGCACGCGCCCCTTCCTCGCCATTCACATAGGTGATCGCCACGCCTGCGCCGTCGGCCGCGAGCCTTCTTGCGATCGCCGCACCAATGCCGCGGCTGCCGCCGGTGACGAGGGCGGCCTTGCCGTTCAAGCTTCTGGATGACATCTGCTTCTCCATTTTGTAGTGATTGATACATAAATATCTGCCAGCCTTGCTGAACCACGTCAACGGAATTATGTATCGATCAATACAGAAAGAATGCCATGCCGGAACGAGGCCGCCCCCGCACCTTCGATCGAGCCGCCGCCTTGCGGCGCGCAATGGAAGTGTTTTGGGCCAAGGGTTATGAGGGCGCGTCGATAAGTGACCTGACCGCTGCAATGGGCATCAACTCACCCAGCCTCTATGCCGCCTTCGCCAGCAAGGAAGCACTGTTTCTCGAGGCAACCGAGCTTTACACGCGGGTCGAGGGAACCGAGATCTGGTCCGCGCTGGAAAAGGCGCCGACCGCGCGCGAGGCCGTCGAACGGTTCCTGCGGCAGACTGCCAGGGCCTATTCACAGACCGGTCGTCCGCAAGGCTGCCTTATCACGCTCGGCGCATTGCACCAGGATTCAAGCCGCGGCGCCATCTGCGATGATCTGCGCCGTCGCCGCGCCGAAAACCGCGAAGCCTTGCTGAGACGCCTCGAGCGTGGCGTCGCCGAGGGAGAGTTGCCGGCCGATTTCGACTGCGGTACGGCCGCGACCTTCTACGCGACCGTGCAGCACGGCATGTCGATCCAGGCGCGCGACGGCGCGTCGCGCTCGGCTCTTCTGGCGACGGTGGCCGGGGCAATGGCGGCTTGGATAGCAATGGCCAGCACCGGGGCAGCGTGACGTCGAACCCGGCTGACAAGAACGATATTCAGGTCACTGCAGAGACGGCTCGAGCCTGCCGGCAACGAAGCCAACGGCACGCTCCGCCACACCCCTGTCGGCGAGAATGCGGCGGTGGCCGAGCCCGTCGGCCCAGTAAAGCCGCACATGGTCGCCGGCGCGCGTGTAGAGCCTTGCATGCTCGGCGGACACTTCGCGGTCGTCCGGCGCGTGGATCACCAGCGTCGGCAGCGGCGTGCTTGCGAGCTGGCGGTCACCGGTGAACGGCCGGCCGGCGATGCGCTCGACCCGGTCGGCCATGGCGGCCTGCGAGCGCGAGCCGACATTCAGCATGCGGCTGAAATCAGCGAAGATCGCCGGCAGCGAGCTCGGCGCGGCGATAAGCACCAGCCGCCCGGCCGCCAATCGCGGGATGTTCCTGATCGAACCGGCGACGGCGTTGGCGGCAACGGCACCACCAAAGGAATGGCCGACAATGGCGGCAAACGGCCCGAACCATTCGCCGGCAACCCGTGCCGCATCGACCGCGCTGACCAGGGTAAGCCGGCGGCCCTGCGACTGGCCGTGGCCCGGCAGGTCGAGCGAGACCACCTTGTAGCCGGCATCGCGATAGGCTTCGATCAGCGTGCGCATGTATTCGGTGCGCGAACGCCAACCATGGATGACGAGCACGGTGCCGGCAGCCGCCCTGCCCGGCTCGGGCCGGAACTCATGCACCATGACGCAGCCGGTTCTGGTCTTTAGCCGATGATGGCGTGCCTGGGTCATGAAATCGGCGGCGCGGTCGATTGCGCGGCGCTCGCCTTCGCTCAGGCTTTTCTCGTGCGGCGTGCGGCAGAACAGCTCGAATGCAGCACGCCCGGTGAGTCGCGGTGCCACATGCTCAGCCACGCCGAACGTGCCGCGGATGACCTTCAGTCCAAATGATGCCATAGTGGCGATCCATTCATTGGTTCAAGCATGAACATAATAGTTCAAACATGAACATTAAGCAAGACCTGCCCTGGGACAACCCGCGTTTTCGCAACTGGGTCGCGGTGGCGCGCGCCTGCCATGTGCTGGAACGCACCCTGGCGGTGAAGCTTGCACCGCTCGACCTGAAGCCGGCGCAGCTCGACGTGCTGATGAACCTCTACCGTCATCCCGGCATGTCGCAGCACGACCTCGCTCGCCGGCTGCTGGTCGGCCGCTCCAACATCACCATGCTTTTGCCGCAGCTGGAGACGCGCGGCCTGCTGCGCCGCGAGGGCGATGAGAAGGACAAGCGCGTGCTGCGGCTGACGTTGACCGAGGCCGGCGAGGCACTGCTGATGCAGGCACTGAAGGTCCATATGGCGCTTATCGAGAAGGCGATGAGCCAGTCGACACCGGAACAATGCGACATGATCGGCGAACAGATGCGTAGGGTTGCCGAGGTTTTGAAGACCGCCTGACAGCCCAGTGCTCCACCACCAAATGCTTCACCACATCGATTTTTTCGCGCGCTCGGGCCATTCCTTGTCGTAGACCTCGCCGTCAATGTTCTTGCGGCTGGTGATTTCCAGGATTTGGCCGGGAGTCGGCATCGTTCTCGGGTCGACATGCCTTGCCGGATTCCACAGTTCCGATCGGTGGATGGCGCGGGCGCACTGGAAATAAACCGCATCGATCTCGATGATCGTTACCGAGCGCGCCGGCTTGCCCTCGACCGCGAACGAGGCGCAGAGCGCGGTATCGGTGGTGATGTGGGCGCGGCCATTGACGCGCAGTGTCGTGCCGGAACCCGGCACGAGGAACAGAAGCGCGACGCGCGGATCGCGAAGGATGTTCCTTAGCGAATCGGCACGGTTGTTGCCGCGCCGGTCCGGCATCATCAGCGTTTTCGGATCGTGGATGCGGACGAAGCCGGCGAGATCGCCGCGCGGCGAGCAGTCCAGCCCTTCTGGCCCGCAGGTTGCGAGCGCGGCAAACGGCGAAGCCTCGATGATAGCTGCGTATTCGCGAATCAGCTGGTCGAGTTCCTTGACCACCGACGCCTCGCCGGGCAGGCCATAGAGCGCTTCAAGCTGTTCGATGCTGGTGATCATGGACATGTTTTCGTCTCCAAAGCTTTGCCGGCGCTACTCCAGATGGATGACGTTTTCACGACAAGTGCCCGTTTGCCGATCATCAGGAAACGGGTGTCGAGGCAACGCAAACAAGGGCAAACCGCTTTACCTGCATGATCGTGCCAACGGATACGGAGGTCAAAAATGGATAAACCGCTCGACCGGCGACGCACCGCCATGGAACTTATTGAAAACATGTTCAATGTTGAAATGCGTTTCCTGCAATCAGGGTCGGAGAGCCTCGATGTGCTTGCCGGCGCATTTCATGCCGAGATTGTCGTGCATGAGCCGCGCTCCCTGCCCTATGCCGGTGACTGGAACGGCCTCGACGGCGTTGGCGCCCTTTTCCGCAAAATGCGGGAAATCTGGAGCGACATGGCGGTGGAGGACCTTCAGGTCGCCCAAAACGATGACACGGTGTTCATGAGCTGCTCGCTTTCGCTGACGTCGCGGGCCAATGGTGCAACCATCAAACAGCCGTTTGCCGAAGTCTTGCGCTTCAAGGATGACCGGCTGATCGAAGGCACGCCGTTTTATTACGACACCAGCGAAATACTGGCGATCCTGCGTTGACCGGAGAGTCCTGCGGGATCCATTCAACGGTCGCGGCTCAGCCCCTTCTCTTCCAGTTCGGCGAGATAGGCGGCCCAGCGTGCATCCTTCTCATGACCCAGCGTATGCAGGTAGTTCCAGGTGAAGATACCGGTGTCGTGGAAATCGTCGAAGGTGATGCGCACGGCATAATTGCCGACTGGCTCGATCTTCAGGATCGCCACGTTGCGCTTGCCGGGAACGGTGACGCGCTGTTCGGGCGAATGGCCCTGCACCTCGGCCGATGGCGAGGCGACGCGCAGAAGCTCAGCCGGCAACTCGAACGGCTGATGTCCCGGAAAGGTGACGGAAAGCAGCTTGCGGTCCTTCGAGACCCTGAGTTCCTTTGGCGCTGTCATGGTGGTGGATCCTGCGGAGAACTGCCCTTCCTACGCCGCTTCGCGTCGAGGGAAAAGGCCGCATGGAAAGTTCCGACATGATCTGTCGGCTGGGGAATGTTGCCGAAGATTCCGAGCTTCTATCTTGAATGGCAAGTTGGCTCGTATCACATAGCCATATATAACGAAGCCGTTCACGGCCACGGAAAGCGCATACGCATGGATATGATCGATCCTTTCGGTCGCACGATTACCTACCTGCGCGTGTCGGTTACCGACCGCTGCGATTTCCGCTGCACCTATTGCATGGCCGAGGACATGACGTTCCTGCCGAAGAAGGACCTGCTGTCGCTGGAAGAGCTCGACCGGCTCTGCACGGTCTTCATCGAAAAGGGTGTGCGCAAGCTCCGCCTCACCGGCGGTGAGCCGCTTGTGCGCAAGAACATCATGCACCTGGTACGCCAGCTTTCGCGGCATCTCGAGAGTGGTGCACTGGAAGAGCTGACGCTGACCACCAACGGATCGCAGCTTTCCCGCTTTGCCGCCGAGCTCGCCGACTGCGGCGTCAAGCGCATTAACGTCTCGCTCGATACCCTCGATGCCGACAAATTCCGCCAGATCACCCGCTGGGGCAATCTGGACAAGGTCATGGACGGCATCGACGCCGCGCAGGCGGCCGGGCTGAAGGTAAAGCTCAATGCCGTGGCGTTGAAGGACTTCAATGACGCCGAATTGCCTGAAATGCTGCGCTGGGCGCATGGCCGCGGCATGGATCTGACGATCATCGAAACCATGCCGATGGGCGAGATCGATGCCGACCGCACCGACCAGTATTTGCCGCTGTCGCTGCTGCGCGCGGCTCTCGAACGCCAGTTCACGCTAAGCGACATTCCCTACAAGACCGGTGGCCCGGCCCGCTATGTCCAAGTCGCCGAGACCGGCGGGCGGCTGGGCTTCATCACACCGATGACGCATAATTTCTGCGAAAGCTGCAACCGGGTCCGGCTGACCTGCACCGGCACCCTTTACATGTGCCTCGGCCAGGAAGATGCGGCCGACCTGCGCGCGCCGCTGCGTGCGTCGGAAGGCAACGAGCTGGTCGCCGGTGCCATCGACGAAGCAATCGGCCGCAAGCCCAAAGGCCACGACTTCATCATCGATCGCCGCACCAACCGTCCGTCGGTGTCGCGGCATATGAGCGTCACCGGCGGCTGATTTTTGGCCGATTTCGTGCAAGAATAATCGCCTTGGCACCGGCTTCGAGGCAAGGCGTGCAGCGGTTTTTTGCAATCCCGACGTTTTTCGGAGTGATGGCGGCCACCATGGCATTTGCCGCGCCATTTACCTATACGAACGAGCGCTTCGGCACCATCTGCACCTTTCCGGATGAAATCTTCACTCTTCGCCAGCCTGAGCCGGACAATGGCGATGGACAACAATGGCTCACTGCCGATGGCGCCAGCCTGATCTGTTCGGGTATCCTCAACATCGATGATGACACCCCGACAGCCTTCGCCTCCGCCGAGAGGGCCAGCAAGGAACCTGGCTACAGGATCACCTACAGCAAGACCGGCAAGGACTGGGCGGTGCTGTCGGGCATCAAAGGCGAGAACATCTTCTACGAACGCCGCCTGTTCGGAAAAGACGGTGTCATCCGCACGGTCTGGATCGAATATCCGCCTACCCTGAAATCGAAATACGACCCGCTCGTCGATGCGATCGCCGGCAGCCTCAGGGGACCGTGAGCATCCGGCGACGTCAGAACTTATTGGCAGCCTATTGTTTTTGCTAGCGAGTCACGGTTGTTGGCGCGTGTAGTCATATCGTACGGCAAGCCATTTTTTGCCGCTGCCATTGGCCTGGAGAAAATGTTGCTCGGCCACTTCGTGATTGTCGCCGTCCCTGGAAATGACGAAATCGGAGGCCGTGAACCGCCCTTCGACCTCGGGGCCGAAGCCGACGAAACCAAGCGGCTGGAACAGGAGTGAAATCTTGCCGTCCTCCTCACCACCAAAACTCCAGGCGGGCATGATCCCTGCCGGGAAACGGGTTTCCATGGAGACATACTTCCAGCGGCCCTCCACTCGGTCATAGCTCAATAGGCTATCCGCTGGAAGTCCGGCATTTTCGACCCGGGCGCCGGGCGCATCACCTCCTGCATGAAGGGACCGATCATCGTGCGCTCGGCCACCAGCCCGGTCATGACGATCGGCTGCGCACCGGGCGTTGGCCAGATCGTGTTGACGACGGACCATTTCCCGACGCGGCGAGCGAGCTCATCCGCTTCGTGACCCGGCGTGGACATCCGTTCGACTGCCGACGCCGAAGCGCCGTTCTCGGCGAACGCAGGCGCTATCGCCATGAGGATAGCCGCCAGGGCAGAAGAGAACCGGAAAGCCGACGAAACATGCCGCCTGCTGCCTGTGCCAAGCCAGTCCGCATTGCCTCGTGCACATCATGGACCATCTCCCCAACACGATCAGAAGTTTACAATGACCAATTTGGTGAATCTTGCCGAGCAAATTTGATCTCGTCGAAAATTTTCCTCGAGCCGCAGTGTGATAAATTTGCCCTCCGGACCCATCCTTTAGAACGGCACCTTTTTTGGGTCACACCCAGAAAAGGTCTCGTCCGCAAACGGTCACCGGATTTACCGCAAGCCCATTCGGGCCTAGCCTCTGCTCTGGAGCGGTTCTTCGCCCAGTGGGGGAATACGATATGCGCAAACTCATTCTTTCTCTTGCATTGCTCAGCCTCGCGGCCCTGCCCGCGGCGGCTCAGTCGATCGGCGGCACCTATGCCGTGGCCGGCACCAATTTCGATGGGTCGTCCTATGGTGGCGACGCGACGATCACGCTGACCAGCGAGACGACCTGCACGATCCATTGGGAGACAGGCGGCTCGTCCTCGGACGGTATCTGCATGCGCAACGATGATGCCTTCTCCGCCGGTTATGTCATGGGCAAGGCGGTCGGTCTTGTCGTCTACAAGGTGCAGGACGACGGCTCGCTGCGTGGCCTGTGGACGATCGCCGGCAAGGAAGGCAACGGCACCGAGGTACTGACGCCCAAATAAGCCCTGCCGCTCTTGCGCGACAGATGTTACGGGCCATAGAATGGCTGTGGCCCAGCCCTTTGACGTTGCTGTTTTGCGGGTGCCTGCTAGACGCTTGCTGCAGGACTCACCGGTAATCGCCTTGCCTCTTTCGCCAAACCTGCGCGGCGCGTTGTTCATGATGGTGGCCATGGCTGGTTTCACCCTCAACGACGCTATCACCAAATTCTCGTCGGAATCGATGAACATGGCGCAGGTCATGCTGATCCGCGGCGCCTTCGCTTCGCTTTTCGTTGGCCTGCTTGCGTGGCAACGCGGCGCGCTTGCCCGGCCAGGTTCGATGCTGCAGCCGACCGTTGCGCTGCGCGTTGCCAGCGAGGCCGGCGCCACGGTGTCCTTCCTGGTTGCTCTGGCGCATCTTCCGATCGCCAATGTCTCCGCCGTGCTGCAGGCGCTGCCGCTGGCGGTGACGATGGGCGCAGCACTTGTGTTCAACGAGGGCGTCGGCTGGCGGCGCTGGCTGGCTATTGCCGTCGGTTTTGCCGGCGTGCTGATCATCGTGCGGCCGGGCTTCGAAGGGTTCAGCGTCTTTTCTCTGCTGGCGCTGGCCAGCGTGGCATGCTGTGCGGTGCGCGATCTCGCCACCAAGCGGATACCGCAGGCAATTCCGACATTGCTGGTGTCGAGCGCCACCGCCCTTGCCATGACGTTTCTGGGCGCGGCATTGCTTTCACCGATGGGCGGCTGGACACCGATGACGGGACAAAGCACGGCGTTCCTGGCGCTGGCGGCGGTGCTCGTGCTCATCGGCTACCACTTCATCATCACGGCGATGCGGGTGGGCGATATCTCCTTCATCGCGCCGTTCCGCTACACCGCCCTGCTCTGGTCGATCCTGCTTGGCTTCACGATCTTCGGCGATGTCCCGGATCTGCCGATGATCGTCGGTGCTACGATCATCATCGCGTCGGGCCTCTATGCACTCTACCGCGAACGGATCGTCGGCCGGCGAAAGACAGCCGCCGAAAGCACTGGACCGGACATGGCGCCGGACGGCATATAGAGTGACTGTCGACGACTGTCTGATTTGAAAACTGGATTTTGGGTCTAGGCAGCAAACGATGGGCCGAGATATCGCAGGGATCATTCTGGCCGGCGGCCGGTCGAGCCGGATGGGCGGCGGCGACAAGACGCTGCTTGCGCTTGGCGACGGTACCCTGCTCGACCGTGTCGTTTCGCGCCTTGGCCCGCAGGTCGGACCGCTCGCGCTAAACGCCAATGGCGATCCGACACGGTTCGCCGCGACGGGGCTTCCGGTGCTTGCCGACACTGTCAAAGGTTATGCCGGGCCGCTTGCCGGGATCCTGACCGGCCTCGAATGGGCTTCCGACACGACCTGCCAGGCGCTGGTCACGGCTGCCGGCGATACGCCTTTCCTGCCGAGGGATATGGTCGAGCGGCTGCTCGCGGCAGCCTATGCGCGCTCTGGCTCGATCGCCGTTGCTTGTTCCGGCGGCAAACGGCATCCGACCTTTGCACTCTGGCCGCTAGGGTTAGATCAGGCCTTGCGACAATTTCTCGTCGAGGAAGACAACCGGCGCGTCGCGGCGTTCATCGACCGGCACGGTTTTGTCGAGGTGGAATTTCCCATCCTGAAATCGGGCGGGGCCGAGGTCGATCCGTTCTTCAACATCAACACTCCCGACGACCTTGCCCAGGCCGCGCATCTGTTGCAGAGCATCGAACCATGAAAAGACGTATCTTCGGCATCACCGGCTGGAAGAACTCCGGCAAGACGACATTGACCGAAAAGCTGGTGGCCGAGTTCGTCCGGCGCGGCTGGAAAGTGTCGACGGTAAAACACGCCCATCATGATTTCGACATCGACAAACCCGGAGCGGACAGCTTTCGCCACCGGCAGGCGGGAGCAGTGGAGGTCGCGGTCGTGTCGGGCAGGCGCTGGGCGCTGATGCACGAATTGCGCGGCGAGGACGAGCCGACGCTGGACGCGATCCTGTCACGGCTGGCACCCTCCGATATCGTGCTGGTCGAGGGTTACAAGCGCGAGGCGCACAAGAAAATCGAGACGCGACGGCTCGAGGCCAAGGACCGGACACCGCTCTCGGCAGGCGATCCACACATTGTCGCCATCGCGTCCGACTTCCACATTGTCGGCGAAGACCTGCCGGCCTTCGATCTCGACGACACGAATTCGATAGCTGACTTCATCGAGCGCGCCACCGGCCTGACGCGCTGAGATCGCGGCCGCAGGGGGCTTCCGGCCACTTTCTCTCCATTCAGGCGTTTGACCCAGCGTCACCGTTTTCTGAACATGACCTTCCCTCAAGCGACGGTTTTGCAGTTGCTTTTTCTTGGGAAAGAATGGGAGTATCGCGCCAGCGGGCGGTCAAAAGCACCGCCCACAGAGCCGTTCGGGAACGACGGCCGGGACCAACAGAGAGGACCATTATGCGTATTGCACTGCGTATCGCGCTCGCCGCTTCGGCTGCGCTGCTGACGCTTGGCGTTGCCCAGGCGCAGGAAAAAACCTTGAGGATCGGCACCGAGGGAGCGTATCCGCCATTCAACAACCTCACCGCCGACGGCCAACTCGTGGGCTTCGATATCGACATCGCCAAGGCGCTTTGCGACGAGATGAAGGTGAAGTGCACCTTCGTCGCGCAGGACTGGGACGGCATCATTCCAGCCCTTCAGGCAGGCAAGTTCGACGCCATCGTCGCGTCGATGTCGATCACGCCGGAACGCGCCGAGAAGGTCGACTTCACCCACAAATATTACAATACGCCGCCGGCGATCGCCGCGCCCAAGGACACCGACATCAAGGGTGTCACCAAGGAAGATTTGGCCGGCAAAACGATCGGCGTGCAGGCGTCCACCACGCATTTCAACTATTCGACCAAGACTTATACCGACAGCACCGTCAAGCCGTACCCGACCGCACAGGAATACCAGCTCGATCTGGCCAATGGCCGGCTCGATGCCGCCAACGACGACGTCGTCGTGCTGCAGCAATGGCTGGATTCGCCGGACGGCGCCTGCTGCAAGCTGGTCGGCACAATCAAGCCGGTTATCGAAATCCACGGTCCGGGCGCCGGCATTGCCGTGCGCAAGGGCGAGACCGATCTGGTCAACCAGTTCAATGCGGCGATCGACGCCATCCGCGCAAACGGAAAGTACAAGGAAATCAACGACAAATACTTCAAATATGACGTTTATGGCGGCGAGTCCTGATCGACCGACATAGGAGCACGTGAACGGCGGGAGATTCCCGCCGTTCTTATAAGGACGCCGCGCACGAGGGGTGATGCGGTACGGGTCTCGAAGAGCCTCAAGGAGAACAGGCAGGCGGATGCAGAGCGCACTGACGCTTCTCAGTTGGGGACCCGAAGGCTGGCTCGACGACATCGCCGCGGGTGTATTTGTCACGGTATGTCTTGCGCTGGCCACTCTGCCCTTCGGGCTGACGCTCGGCTTTTTCGTGGCGCTGGCCAAACAATCGGAAGAGCCGTCGCTGAGACTGGCCGGGAACATCTACACTACGATTTTTCGCGGAATACCCGAGCTGCTCACCCTATTTCTCATCTTCTTCGGCATCCCATTGATCCTGCAGTACATTGTCCGGCTGGTGAGCCCTGGCACCTCCGCCGACGTCAACAGCTTCGTCGCCGGCATGATCGCGCTGTGCTTCATTTTCTCCTCTTATTCCAGCGAGGTGTTTTTATCCGCATTCCGCGCCATTCCAAAAGGGCAATATGAGGGAGGCTATTCGGTTGGCCTGTCCAGCGGCCAGACGATGCGGCTGATCGTGTTGCCGCAGTTGATCCGCATCGCGTTGCCCGGACTTGCCAATCTCTGGCTTATCCTGCTCAAGGACACCGCGCTCGTCTCGGCCGTCGGGCTCAACGAGATCCTCCGGCAGAGCGGGGTTGCCGCTCGCGTCACCAAGCATGCCTTCCTGTTTTACGGTTTTGCCGGCCTGATCTATCTCCTGCTGGCGATCGTCTCCTCCTTCGGCATCAATGCGATCGAACGAGCGGTCGGCGGCAGCGAGGTCAAGAGATGAGCCTGGCCACCGACACGCTGAAGGTCGACCGGCCGCCGCCGCCCGCACGCGGCTGGTCGCGCCAACGCATCCTCGGCCATGTCCTGGTCGGCCTGTGGATCGCTCTCGGCATCGGCATGGTCGTCTACCTGGTCGCTGCGTGGAACCCGGAGTTCTTCCAGAAATATGCACCCGGCTACATATCCGGCCTCGGCATCACCCTGTTGCTGGTTGCCATCTCGATTGTGCTTGGCGCGATCCTGTCGGTGCCGATCGCCTATGCACGTATGTCGAAGAACCCGATCCTCTCGGGGTTTGCCTATGCCTATGTCTATTTTTTTCGCGGCACGCCGCTGTTGGCGCAGACCTTCCTGGTCTACTACGGGGTCGGCTCCTTCCGGCCGGAACTCGAGATGATCGGCCTGTGGGGTTTCTTCCGCGAGGCGTTCAACTGCGCGATCTTCGCCTTTTCGCTGAATACGGCCGCGTACCAGGCCGAGATTTTGCGTGGCGCGATCGAGAGCGTGCCGAGGGGCCAGTGGGAAGGTGCCGCCTCGCTCGGCCTGCATAAACTACAGACGATGTGGAAAATCATCCTGCCGCAGGCGCTGATTGTGGCGCTACGCCCCTATGGCAACGAGATCATCCTGATGATCAAGGGCTCGGCAATCGTCGCCATTATCACGGTCTACGATTTGATGGGCATCACCCGGCTCACCTATGCGCGCACCTTCGACTTTCAGTCGTATATCTGGGCGGCGATCATCTATCTGATCATCGTGGAAACATTGCGCCACGGCGTCGAGTGGATCGAACGGCGCATCACCATCCACCTGCACCGCTGACTCCCATCACCTTGCCTGATCCGGTAAGAAGACCGCAAAGCAGGCTTCTAAGGGATTCGAAAACATGGCTTCGGTGGCATTTCTTGGTCTTGGCGTCATGGGTTATCCGATGGCCGGACATCTCAAGAACAAGGGCGGTTACGATGTCACCGTCTACAATCGTACCAGCGCCAAGGCCGAGCAGTGGGTTGCCCAGCACGGCGGCAGCTTCGCTGCGACGCCAGCGGAGGCGGCGGAGGGCAAGGACTTCGTCTTTTCCTGCGTCGGCAATGACGACGATCTGCGCTCGGTGACGACCGGCGCCGGAGGCGCCTTCAATTCCATGAAGAAAGGCGCCATCTTCATCGACAATACCACCGCATCGGCGGAGGTCGCGCGCGAACTGGCGCAGCAGTCGCAAGCGCTCGGGTTTGCGTTCCTCGACGCCCCGGTCTCCGGCGGCCAGGCAGGCGCCGAGAACGGCATGCTGACCGTGATGGTCGGCGGCGAGCCCGACGCCTTCGACAGGGCCAAGCCAGTCATAGATGCTTATGCCCGCATGGTCGGATTGATGGGACCGGCCGGGGCTGGCCAGCTCACCAAGATGATCAACCAGATCTGCATCGCCGGCCTCGTTCAGGGCTTGGCCGAGGGCATCCATTTCGGCAAGACGGCAGGGCTCGACATCGAAAAGGTCATCGAGGTGATTTCCAAGGGTGCGGCCGGTTCCTGGCAGATGGAGAACCGGCACAAGACGATGAATGCCGGCAAATATGATTTCGGCTTCGCCGTCGACTGGATGCGCAAGGATCTTGGCATCTGCCTCGCCGAGGCCGACCGCAACGGCGCCAAACTGCCGGTGACGGCACTTGTCGACCAGTTCTACAAGGACGTGCAGGCGATGGGCGGCAAGCGCTGGGACACGTCCTCGCTGCTGGCGCGGCTGGAGAAATAGGACTTCACCGTGGCCGAGCTTTCGCCTCAATCCAGCGCCGATGAAATCGTTGCTCATCTGCGCTCGATCGCCTCGGAGGAAAATCGGCTTGGCATGCTGCGCTACGGCATCAAGATCGAACGTGCGCTCGGTATCTCGCATGGCGTGCAGCGGCAGATTGCCAAGAAAATCAAGCGCAACCATGAGCGTGCCTTTGAGCTTTGGCAGACAGGCATCATGGAGGCGCAGTTCATCGCTTCCGTGACAGCCGATCCGGAGCGGTTCTCCGCCGCGGATGCAAGACGATGGGCGGCGACTTTCGACTCGTGGGATATCGTCGACGGGGTCTCCGATCTCTTTGTCGACACGGATTGCTGGAAGGAATTGATCGCCGAATTCGCGGTCGACGAACGGGAATTCGTTCGACGCACGGCTTTTGCGATGATGGCCTGGTCGGTAGTCCACCGGAAGAAGGAACCCGAGACGACCTTCCTCGAATTCTTGCCGATCATCGAAGCGCATGCGACCGACGCCCGCAATTTTGTGAAGAAGGCCGTGAGCTGGGCGCTTCGTTCGATCGGCAAGCGATCGATGAATTTGCACGGCCCTGCCCTTGCCGTGGCGCTAAAACTGGCGGCCTCGACAGACAGGACCGCACGCTGGATCGGCAAGGACGCCGTGAAGGAACTTTCCGATGCCAAGACGCTCGAGCGGCTCGCCGCCAGAAAAGCTTGACCTGAGCGAAGTGCGCTTCACTGAGGTGAAGCAATCGACGCGCGCCGATTTCGAAAACCTGTTCGAGCAACCCGGCGGGCCGAAATACTGCTGGTGTATGGCTTGGCGCAATCTCGACCGCCGCGAGCATGTCGAGAACGACGAGACGAAACGCGCGATGATGACGCTGATAGACGCCGGCACGCCGGTCGGCATTGTCGCCCAGATCGATGGCCGGACCGTCGGCTGGTGCTCGATTGCGCCGCGCGAGACCTACCGCAAGCTGTCACGGCAGCAGGACGATAGCGAGATGGGCATCTGGTCGATCGTCTGCTTCTTTGTGCCGAGAGCGTTGCGCGGCGGCGGGCTGGCAAGCGCATTGCTCGACGCGGCCATCGATCACGCCTTTGCCAAAGGCGCCAGGACGATCGAAGCCTATCCCGTCGACCAGGCTTCGCCGAGCTACAGCTTCATGGGTTTTCGCGACATGTTCGTCGCCCGCGGCTTTCGCGAGATCGGCATGACCGGCTCACGCCGGCATGTGATGCGGCTTGAGCGTTGACCTGTGAGGCAGCGGCAGGTTTACTTGATGTCCGCAGATCAAGGCTCAACGGCGGAGCAGCGATGAGCAACCGTTTTAAATCAGGCACGATCATGGCAACTGCCTTGTTGGCGTCCGCGATCGCGGCAAGCGCTTCCACTGGGACCACGCACATTTTCTGGAAGGATCTGCGCCCGGCTACCCAGGCAGCCGCCGAAAGCGTCGGACTGCCGATGATCGCGGCCAAAATGCCGGATCGTGGCGAGACGCTCTCACTCGACTTGCAGGACAAGACGGTGCAACTCGCAGGCTATGCGCTGCCGGTCGACCGCGATGGTGATCTCGTCTACCAATTCCTGCTGGTGCCGTGGACGGGAGCCTGCAGCCACATGCCGACGCCGCCGCCCAACCAGATCGTCCTCGTCACGCCTGCACAGCCTTACAGGATGTCCGAGGCCTACCAGCCGGTTTCGGTGACCGGCGCATTACGGCCGGGCATGGAGAAGAGCCAGCTTTTCATCCTCGACGGCGTCAGTGTCATCCAGTCGGGCTACACCGTGCGCAAGGCCGAGGTGGTTAACGTCGACGCCGTGCCGGACACGATCACGCTGCCGGTCAACTCGCCCTGGAGTTTCCTCAACAAAAAGAAGAACTAAACAGAAGAATCTCAGGCCGCGTTGGCGCCGGACTCCTTGTCGAGCATCATGTAATCGAGCGGCATCTCGGTCGTGTATTTGATCTGCTCCATAGCGAAGGAAGACGACACGTCGCGGATCTCGATCTTGGCGATCAGCCGCTTGTAGAAGGCGTCGTAGGCGGCGATATCGGGCACCACGACGCGCAAGAGATAGTCGACGTCGCCGCTCATGCGATAGAATTCGACCACTTCCGGGAATTCCTGGATGACCTCCGAAAAGCGCCGCAGCCATTCATGGCTGTGCGAATTGGTGCGGATCGAGACGAACACCGTGACCCGCACATTGACCTTTTCATGATCGAGGATAGCGACGCGCCGCTTGATGACGCCCTCTTCCTCGAGCTTCTGGATGCGCCGCCAGCACGGCGTCGTCGACAGGCCGACCTTCTTGGCGACGTCGGCGACTGCAAGCGTCGCATCCTCCTGCAGGAGGCGGAGAATTTTTCTATCAAGTCGGTCCATTGGATGCTCCCCTGATGCAAGTCGTCCAAGTGCGCAGCGGCCTTGGCACAACGACATGCATAAAAACAAGAATTTAACGCGCGTCCCCTCATGCGCGGCGCGCTTCGAGGAATGGATTACCATAATCCCTCTTGCTCGAGCCTATTACAAGAAAGAAATTCTGCCGCATAGTGCGAAAGCGAGTGATTTCTTGCTGAATGCCTAGCCGAGGCGATAGCGGATTTCCGATCTCAGAAAGGGCAGCAAATCCATTTCAAACCATGGATTGCGCTTCAGCCAGCCGGTGTTGCGCCAAGACGGGTGCGGCAGCGGCAGGACTTTCGGGTCGGTTGCCGCCGCCCAGATGGCACGCCAATCCATGACCGTTTCCGTCAGCGAGGGACGGCGCGCCGCGCCCATATGCCAGCTTTGCGCGTAGATGCCGATCGTCAGCACCATATCGACTTGCGGCATCAGCGCCATCAGCGATGTGCGCCAGGCCGGCGCACATTCGCGGCGCGGCGGCAGGTCGGCGCCCCTGGCGTCCTGACCGGGAAAGCAAAAGCCCATCGGCACGATGGCGAATTTGTCCGTGTCGTAAAATTCCTCGCTGCCGACGCCCAGCCAGCTTCGCAGCCGGTCGCCGGAGGCGTCGGTGAACGGCATCCCTGTAATGTGAACCTTGGTACCCGGCGCCTGGCTGGCGATCAGGATACGCGCACTCGACGATGGCCTGAGCACCGGACGCGGCTGGTGCGGCAACGGCCTGCCGGCCGGGTTATCGACGCAGGTGCGGCAGGCGCGTACCCTCGCCGCCAAGGCTTCCAGCTCTTCGCTCATTCGGAACTCGTTGTCAGGCGGCGGCACTCGGCCGGCTGGAGATTTCCCGATGCCAGCGCAGCACGTTCGTGCACTCTTCGGGTACCTTGATGCGAGCCGGCTTCATGAAGTCGATGGCGACCAGCCCGGTGATGTCGGCGATCGAATAGGCATCGCCGGCGACGAATTCCCTGCCGGCGAGCTCAGTGTCCAGAAATCTCAGGAATTCGATCGCCTTCGGCTTGTTGGCCTCGCCCCATTCGGGGATTTGCGGGATCTCCCATTCCCTCATTGCGGGGTGGATGTGCCGGAACGCCGCAGCGACGCAGCCGAACAGATTGAACTCCACACGTCTTTGCCACATCTCGACGATCGCCTTGCCGAGCGCGCCACGCCCGAACAAAGCCGGCTCGGGGTGCAGTTCCTCGAAGTAACGACAGATTGCGACGGATTCGGTGATGACTGTGCCGTCGTCGAGCTCGAGCACCGGCAGACGCTTCAGCGGATTGCGCGAGCTGACCGGCTGCTCTTTGTGCTCCAGCGCGCCCATGTCGACGGGCACCAGCGGAACCTGAAGTCCCTTTTCGGCCAGAAAAATCCGAACCCGGCGTGGATTGGGCGCGCGCCCGCCGTCGAACAGCTTCATCTCTATCCTCCTCGTCCGTCTCGACGAACTATAGGCACAGCTCACCAGAAGCGAAAAATTTCGCGCAAGGCGTCGCCGATCGACGCCAAGGTACCGTGCTTTCTTTCAACCAGCTCGTGGCCGTGGCTCTCGCGCCAGTTCTCCGGCTCGTCGAAAGTTCCGCCCCAGATGCCGGCTTTGCCCGCGCGCGCAGCAGCTTCCTCGGTCTCGAAATCGCCAAAGGCGACCGCCCAGCCGGCCTCGACCTGTGCGCGGTTGAGATCCTTGCCGCCGGCCTTGCAGTCGCCGAGCAGCCTGCCGTAGCGGTCCCGCTGCCAGCCGCTGCAGGAGACGGCTTTGCCGGCGATCAACCGCACCAGGGACTGCCGCGCGAGCTTGCCGCAAGGATAGTCGGCACCGTCCTTGCGACAGATCTGCGAATATTCCGGCGCGTCGATGCCACGCATGCGGATGCGCTCGCCGCCGAGCGTGATGCTATCGCCGTCATTGACAATGGCCGCGCCCTCCGTCTTGCGCATCTCGATCCGGTCGAGGCGCGCCGCCAGGAGGATCAGCAGGCCGAGCACGATGAGTGTCAGCCCATAGTCCATCAGTCGGCGCCACAGGCTTCGCGGACGCGGCGCATAGTATCGCTGGCGCGGCCATCGCGACCACGAACGGCTCATATGGCAAACCGTTGGTTAATCATTCGAACGTAGCTTAACGATTTGAAATTGCTGCCCGCGTAAATTGAAGACTTCATGCCCCTGCAACGCTCGACCATGGCAGACAAGTTTATTGTGGACCGCAGAAAACGCCATCGCAACAGCGATGTCGCGCGCGCGGTGCGCAAGACGCGCGACCGTCTTTCGCAGCAAGCCGGAAATCCCGACTTCGACCGCGAGCTGTTGAAGCTCCACGCGCTTTCGATGACCGGCGGCGTGATCGTCATTCCGCTGCTCATCCTGGCAACGGCCGCGGCAGGCTTGTTCGCGGGCATCGGCAAGGAGATCGGCGTCTGGGCGCTGTTCACATTCATCTGCTATACCATCGTTGCATTCATGGCCAGACGCGTCACTCAAGCGTCCGAGCTCAACCCGCTGGAAACGCATAGGGATTTCCTGATCGGCCATTTTCTGTGCGGGCTTGGCTGGGCCTGGTTCGCATGGCTCGGCTGCGAAGCTTGCCAAATGGATCAGTTCCAGGTCGCCAAGGCGGTGGTGCTGCTGCTCGCCATGTCGGCAACCGCGATCCTGGCCTCGTCCCTGCGCGGTGCGCTGTTGGCGACCTTCGCCCTCCCGGTCGCCATCTATGCTTATGCCAGTGCGAAATTATGGATGCCGGTCGAGGCGATCATGGCAGGCTTGCTGATCTCCTCGTTGCCTTTCTTCGCCTATGTAGCGCGCCAGCTCAACCGTTCCTCGCTGATGCTGCTGTCGTTCCGCTCCGAAAAGGATGCGCTGATCGCCGAACTGGAGACGGCGAAATCGATGTCGGACGAGGCACGGCGGCGGGCGGAAGACGCCAATCTGGCGAAATCGCGTTTCCTGGCCTCGATGAGCCACGAACTGCGCACACCGCTCAACGCCATTCTCGGCTTTTCCGAAGTGATGGCCAACGAGGTGCTCGGCCCGATGAGCAACCCGACCTATCGCGACTATGCCCGTGACGTGCACGACTCCGGACAGCATCTGCTCGACCTGATCAACGAAATCCTCGATTTGTCGCGCATCGAAGCGGGCCGCTACCAGCTCAACGAGGAGCCGATGATGCTGCTCTCCGTCGTCGAGGATTGCTGCCACATGATGGAGCTGAAGGCGCGCAACAAGGACATCCGCATCGTCCAGGATTTCGAAAACGCCTTGCCGCGCTTGTTCGCCGACGAACGCGCGGTGCGGCAGATTGCGCTCAACCTGTTGTCCAATGCCATAAAGTTCACCGCCACCGGCGGCGAAATCCGTGTGCGCGTCGGCTGGACGGCGGGCGGCGGGCAATATCTCTCCGTCAAGGACAATGGGCCGGGCATACCAGAAGACGAGATTCCGATCGTGCTTTCGGCCTTCGGCCAGGGCTCGATCGCCATCAAGAGCGCCGAACAGGGCACCGGGCTTGGCCTGCCGATCGTGCAAGGCTTGCTGGCCATGCATGGCGGCGAATTCCAGCTCCATTCCAGGCTGCGCGAAGGCACCGAGGCGATCGCCATCTTCCCGCTGAGCCGGGTGATGGAGGAACTGCCGGCGCTGCCGACCAAGGCGGTTGCCTCGCGCCGGCGCTGAATGCTTAACCGCGGACCGCCGCTGCCATGCCGGAGCTGGTCAGCGCGGCCGCCTTGACCAGGCCGGCGGCAAGAGCCGCCCCTACCGCCTCGCCTTGACTGACGCCCAGATCGAGCAGCGGGCGAAGGCCGAGGCGCTCGGCGGCCTTGGCGTGACCAGGCTCCGGCGACAGGCTTGCGAGGAGACAATGATCGAGCGCGGCGGGGTTGGCGGCATGTAGGACACCAGCGGCGGCAGTCACCGCAAACCCATCGAGCAGCACCGGGATCTTCTGCATCCGCGCCGCCAGAATGGCGCCGCAGATCGCGGCGAATTCCCGCCCGCCGACCCGGCGCAGCGCTTCCAGCGGGTCCTTGAGGCTCGCGCCGTGAAACGCGACCGCGGCATCGACCACCTCCGCCTTGCGCCTCTGCATCGCCGCGTCTGCCCCTGATCCAGGGCCGATCCAGTCGGCGCCGGTGCCGCCGAACAGTGCCGTGCAAAGGGCCGCGGCGACAGTCGAATTGCCGACGCCGAGGTCGCCAAGGCAAAGCAGGTCGGTGCCGCCGGCAATCGCTTCCATGCCGAAGGCCATGGTAGCGGCACAACCGCGCTCGTCCAGTGCCGCATCCTCGGTAATGTCGGTTGTCGGGATGTGCAGAGCCAGATCGAACACCTTCAAGCCGAGATCGTTGGCGATGCAGATCTGGTTGATTGCTGCACCGCCGGCGGCGCAGAGCTCGACTGCATTTGCCGTGGCGGCGGCCGGGCGCGGCGAAATGCCGTGGCGGGTGACGCCATGATTGCCGGCAAAGATCGCCACCAATGGCCGCGTCACCGCCGGCGGCGCGCGGCCGCTCCACCCGGCAAGCCAGGCGGCGATGTCCTCGATGCGGCCAAGCGAGCCTTTGGGCTTGTCTGCCTTGGCAAACAACTGGCGCACGCGGGCCTTGGCCGCCATATCTCCCGGCGGCAGGCTCACCAGGAGGTCGCGAAAATCGTCGAAAGGCAGCGCGCTGGTCATGTCGATGGCGATCGTCCGTGTGAATTGGTGAGCGGCATAGCCGCCTTGGCCAGCCGGCACAACCTCAAGCCGGCACAAGCTCCAGGCCTGGTACAACTTCGAGGTATTGACGCGAAAGCACCCCGTTGGCGGCGCTTCCCGGAGGGCTTGTATTGACTTTGTCGTTGCACCATGTGGAGGCTAGCCAAGGAAATCCTTATGACGGCCATTGAATCCCCGTGCATCCTGGTCTGCTCGATCGATATGAAAACCGGCTTCTGTTTCGGTTGCGGGCGCACGCGCGCGGAAATCGCTGCCTGGATCGACATGACCCCGCAAACCCGCCGCAGCGTCATGGCCGAGCTGCCGGCAAGGCTGGAAACGATCGAGCGACGCCCCCGCCGGGAAACCCGTCGCAGCCGCATGGCACGCGAACGCGACGCCCTCTCGTGAACCGGCCGCAGAGATGAACCGACTGCTGTGGATTCTGATCGTCGCGATCGGGGCGGGTGTACTGCTGCTCATGCTCAACGATTCCGCCGGCAGTACATTCGGCATTGAGAATTACGATTTCAGCCAGCTGATCTGGCTTAGCGCTTTAGCGGCGCTCGTCGGCGCCGGCCTGCTCAGATCGGGCAGACCGTTAGGCACCATGGCCCGCAGCCTCGGCGCCTGGGGTGCCATCGTGCTGGCGTTGATTGCCGGCTATCAGTACCGCTATGAGTTGCAGGATTTCGCCAGCCGCGTCACCGCCGGCCTTGTTCCCGGCAGTCCGCTGGCGCTGGGCGTGGAAGAAGGCCATGCCACCGTCACCCTGGACAAGGCCGGCAGCGGCCATTTCGAAGCGCGCGTCACGATCGACGGCACGCCGATCCTGACGGTTGTCGATACCGGCGCGACCAGCACCGTTCTGACCGCCGAGGACGCGCTGGCGGTCGGGTTCAATTCGGCGGCTCTCCGCTTCACCATACCGATCTCTACCGCCAACGGCATGACACGCGCGGCGGCGGTGCGAACCGACGAACTGTCGATCGGCGGCATCGTGCGCAAGGACATGCCCATCATGATCGCCGCACCCGGCACGCTCGGCCAGAGCCTGCTCGGCATGAATTTCATCGGCTCGCTATCGGGCTTCGACGTACGTGGCGATCGCATGATTTTGCGGGATTGAGTTTTTCCTCAGGCCGCCTCTGCGGTCCGGCCGAAATCGACCTCTGCAAAAGCCGCCTTGAGCACCTGCGGTCCGGCACCCGGCCTTGTCGCATCGGTGGACAGGATCTGCCGATAGCGGCGTGCACCGGGCAGGCCGTGAAACAGCCCGACCATGTGCCGGGTGACATGCCCGAGGCGTCCGCCCTGCTCGATATGGCGTGACGCGTAATCCGCCATGGCATCGATCAGTGCGACAAAATCGAACGACTCAGCTGTGCTGCCGTAAAACGCGGCATCGATGCCGGTGAGTATCCCTGGCGTGTGATAGGCGGCGCGGCCGAGCATGGCGCCATCGACATGGTCGAGATGCGTCAGCGCCTCTGCGAGAGATTGAATACCGCCATTGATGCCGATGAATTTGTTTTGTTTTCTGGCTTTCAGCCGATAGACGCAGCCATAGTCGAGCGGCGGGATGTCGCGATTTTCCTTTGGGCTCAGTCCTTCCAGCCAGGCCTTGCGGGCGTGCACCCACAGCGCGTCGGCGCCGGCCGCGAAAACACCATCGGCCAACGCATCGAGTGCCGGTTCCGGATCCTGCTCATCGACGCCGATGCGGCACTTGACGGTGACCGGTATTTTCACCGCCGCCTTCATTGCGGCGACGCAATCCGCGACGAGCACGGGCGTCTTCATCAGGCACGCGCCGAAGGTGCCCGACTGGACGCGGTCGGACGGGCAGCCGACATTGAGGTTGATTTCATCATAGCCGAAGGCTTCGCCGATGCGCGCCGCCTCGGCCAGCTTTCCCGGATCGGCGCCGCCGAGTTGCAGCGCCAACGGATGTTCGTTGTCGTCGAAGCCAAGCAGCCGCTCGCGTGCGCCGTGGATGACCGCATCGGCCACCACCATCTCGGTATAGAGCAGCGCCTCGCGCGTCAGCTGGCGATGGAAGAACCGGCAGTGCCGGTCCGTCCAATCCATCATCGGCGCCACGGCAACTTTGTGGCGTAACATGTTCATTTTACTACTTTTCTGTCTCAGTCCGTTCGAAAGATGCACACCTAACTGACCCGATATACGATTTTGCCGCCGCAACTGAAAGCAAATTGGCATGTCACACATGTCACTGTACGCACCAGTTAGATGCCTGCCGTGGAACGATGGACCGCCGGCGGCATACCAGTCAGCCAAGGCGAAGCGTGTTGCGGGCGATCTGCCACGCGGATTCGACATGCCGCCGCGCCGCCTCCTCCGCCTCGTCCGGCTTGCGCGAGCGGATTGCATCCATGATTTCGGTCATTTCGGCGATCGCCGGCTCGCGGCGGTTCTCCGACGCGATCGTCATTGAGCGGAGCTGGTTGATGCGGACATTCAGCCCCGTCACGATTTCCCAGGCAATGCGCTTGTCCGCCGCCTCGAACAGCGTTTCGTAGAACTTGGTCGTTGCCCGCATCACCTCGACAGGCGCACCGGACGCCCACGCCTCAAGCAGGTTCGTCAAGGCGGCATCGAGCGAGGCGATCTGCGCGTCCGTGGCTGTCAGGGCGCAAGCCCGCGCCGCGATGCCCTCGAGCAGCGCCCGCAATTCATAGATTTCGTCGGTGCGGCCGAGATCCGGCTTGGCCACGGCGGGTCCGTGGCCCGGTATCATCTGCACCAGGCCTTCCGCCTCCAGCTGCCGCAGCACCTCGCGCACGACGGAACGGCTTACCCCGAGCTGATCGCATAGCGGCCGCTCGACCAGCCTTTCGCCAGGCTGGAAATGGAAGCCCATGATCGCCTCACGCATGCGCTCCAGCGCCAGCGTCCTCAGCGTCTTGGCAGAGCGGTCGATCCGCAGCGTATCGCCTGACATTTTCTCTCCCTACCCCGATCCGGCCACAAAACAGATTCCATAGCCGATTGACAAGGCTTCTGGTGCTCCATACTATGGTATACCATAAGATGATGTAAAGATTTCGGCGTTGCACAGCGCCGCGGCGACCGAGGACTTTCATGAAACCAGCCATTCGAAAGATCGTCACCTACATCGAGAACACGCTAATCGAGGGCGGCAAGGAAGCCCCAAAACCGCTGCGCCTGATCGGTGTCGCCGCTGTGCTGACAAATCCTTGGGCCGGCCGCGGTTTCACCGACGACCTGTCGCCGGAGATCCGCGCCATTGCTCCCGTCCTCGGTGAACTGCTGACCCGCGAGATTATCGCGGTTGCCGGTTCCGGCGAGGCGATAGAGGGCTACGGCAAGGCCGCGGTCTGCGGCACGGAGGGCGAGATCGAGCATGCATCGGCGCTGATCCATACGCTGCATTTCGGCAACCATTACCGTCGCGCGGTCGGCGCCAAGACCTATCTCGCCTTCACCAATCTGCGCGGAGGGCCGAACACCCCGATCATGATCCCGCTGATGGACAAGAACGACGAAGGCCGCCGCTCCCACTATCTGACCGTACATTTCCAGATCGGCGACGCGCCCGCGCCCGACGAGCTGGTGGTGGCGCTTGGCGCTTCGATTGGCGGCCGCCCGCACCATCGTATCGGCGACCGCTATCAGGACCTCAAGGAGGTCGGAGACCTGCATGGCTGACGTCGCTGCCACCGCATGGGTCCGGGACACGGCTCCGGACGGCACCGGCTTCATCCGCGCCGGCTCCGGCGCGCCGGTTCTGCTCATTCACGGTGTCGGCATGAACGCCGCAATCTGGCACGATCAGATCGTGGCGATGAAACACCATCATGACCTGATCGCCATCGACATGCTCGGCCACGGCGTTTCACCGCTGCCGCCGGAAGAAGCCAGCCTGTCGGATTTCGCCGATCAGGCGGTTCGCCTTCTCGACCATCTCGGCGTGGCGTCGGTGTCGATCGTTGGCCATTCGATGGGCGCGCTGGTCGCTCTGGAGATCGCCCTTCGCACCCCATCGCGCGTTCGCTCCATCGTCTGTCTCAATGCGGTATTCCGCCGCCCCGCGGCCTTGGCGCAGGCCGTACGCGAGCGTGCGGCCGCGCTCGGCACCCATGGCAACCCTTCCGCCATTGCGGCTACGCTTGCCCGCTGGTTCGGCGACCCGCTGCCGGCGAATCTTATCGGGGCGGCCTCTACCGCGCGCGCCGCCCTTGAAAGGGTCGACCCCGAAGGCTACGCGCGCACCTATCGCCTCTTTGCCCATGCCGATGCCGAGCATGCTGATGCTCTCCCCGGTCTTGCCGCGCCGGCCCTGTTCATGACCGGGTCGCAGGACAGCAATTCGACCCCGGCCATGTCGGCGGCGATGGCGAGGCTTGCGCCGCACGGCCAATGCCTCGTGCTCAATGGAGAAAGGCATATGATGGCAATGGCTTCACCTGAAAAAGTGACCAAACACATCATGGATTTTCTCGACACGGCAGGAGACGCTGGCGTGAAGCCGGAGACGGATGCAGTCTTTGACAGCGGCGAATTCCGGCGCGCGCTCGGCTCGTTCCTGACCGGTGTCACCATCGTCACAACGATCGGAGCGGAAGGCGAACCGCGCGGCTTCACCGCCAACTCCTTCACCTCGGTCTCGCTCGAGCCGCCGCTGGTGCTTGTCTGCATCGCCAAGAGGGCCCTGGGGCACAGTGCTTTTTCGACATCGAGAGGTTTCGCCATCAACATCCTGTCGGAGGACCAGAAGGCCCATTCCGGCATCTTCGCTTCCAAAGCAGCGGACAAGTTCGCGGCCGTGGCCTGGCAGCCGGGCCGGACCGGCAATCCGCTGATCGACGGCTCCGTTGCGGTGTTCGATTGCGGCATGGAGCAGCTGGTCGATGCTGGCGATCACTCGATCCTCATCGGCCGCGTCCACGACTTCAGCCACAACGGAGCCCAGCCCCTCGGTTATTGCAGAGGCACCTACGTCACGCCCGGCCTCAGCCAGGAGGCGCTGGCGGCGGCGCCCCCCAATACGGAGGTCGGCGCCATTCTCGAGAACGAGGGCCGTGTGCTGTTCTTCGCAACGGCCGACGGGTTTCATGAATTGCCTGCGGGGCGCGGACTGGGCACGCCCAACGATGCGCGCGGCCTCAAGGGGCGCCTTGCCGCCAGGGCCATAGACGCCCAGCTCGGCTTCCTTTTCGCGGTGTGGGACGATGCCGCCGAACCCTGGCGCACGCATGTTTATTATCGCGGAACGGCCGAGGGGTCCTATTCCGACGATCGCCAGATGCGGCTTGTCGACATCGAGCAGATCGCCGATCTGGAGATCGCCGATCCCGCGGTGCGTTCGATGCTTGCCCGCTATGCGCGCGAACGCACGGAAGATGCATTCGGCGTCTATGTCGGCAACGAGGTCGAAGGCGAAGTCCGGCCGCTCGCCAAGTCCTCGCCTTCTCAAATTTCTCTTTCCGGCCGCGGGTGAAGCCGATGAAATTTTCGCTTTTCGTCCACATGGAGCGATCGGATCCGGCCAAGCCGCATTCCGAGCTTGTCGGCGAGCTGGAGGACCTGGTTGTCCAGGCCGAAGAGGCAGGGTTCGAGACTGCCTGGATCGGCGAGCATCACGGGATGGAATTCACCATCTCGCCGAACCCGTTCATCAACATCGCCTGGCTCGCCGCCAAAACCAGGCGCATCCGGCTCGGAACAGGAACCATCGTCGCGCCGTTCTGGCACCCGATCAAGCTTGCCGGCGAAGCAGCGATGGCCGACGTCGTCACCGGCGGCCGTCTCGACATCGGCATTGCGCGCGGCGCCTACGCTTACGAATACCAGCGACTTTTCCCAGGCCTCGAGGCCTGGGTCGCCGGGCAGCGTATGCGCGAGATGGTGCCGGCGATCCGGGGCCTTTGGGATGGTGATTTCGAACTCGCCGGCGAGTTCTGGTCGTTTCCTTCAACCACCTCGTCGCCCAAGCCGCTGCAAAAGCCTTATCCGCCGATCTGGGTGGCCGCACGCGATCCGAACTCGCACGACTTTGCGGTTTCCAGCAAATGCAACGTCCAGGTGACGCCGCTTGCCTCCGGCGATGGCGAAGTGGCCAGCCTGATGGAGCGTTTCAACGCGGCGTGCAATGCCCACCCCGACGTACCAAGGCCGGAGATTATGCTGCTGATGCATACTTTCGTCGCCGAGGATGCAGCGGAGGCTGACCGGCTCGCGCAGGATCTGTCGCAGTTCTACTGCCAGTTCGGCGCCTGGTTCCAGAACAAGAAGCCGGTGCACCAGGGCATAATGGAAGCGCTGACCGAAGACGAGATCGCGGCCATGCCGCAATATGCGCCTGACAAGATCAGGCAGAACCTGGTCATTGGCGAAGCCGACGAGGTGATCGCCAGGCTGAAGGCCTACGAAGCGCTCGGCTACGATCAGTATTCGATCTGGATCGACAGCGGCCTTTCCCATCGGCGCAAGAAGAAATCGCTGCAGCTCTTCATCGACAGGGTGATGCCGGCCTTTTCCGAACCGAAAGCCGGATTGCGATGAGCACCACTCAATTCAGGAACTATATTGACGGCAGCTTCGTCGAAGTGGCGGCGACCTTCGACAGCATCGATCCCTCGACGGGCGCGCCATGGGCGAAGATGCCCGCTGCATCGTCTGATGACGTCGACCGCGCCGTCGAAGCTGCACACCGGGCGCTTGGCTCCGGCACGTGGCCGGCAATGACGGCAACGGCACGCGGCAAGCTTCTGGTGCGGCTCGGCGATCTGGTGGTCGCCAATGCCGACCGGCTGGCGGAACTCGAGACGCGCGATACCGGCAAGATCATCCGCGAGACCCGCGCCCAGATCGCCTATGTCGGCAACTATTACCGCTATTATGGCGGGCTGGCCGACAAGCACGAGGGCTCGTTTGTTTCCATCGACAAGGCCGACATGGAAGTGACCATCCGGCCGGAGCCAATCGGCGTCGTAGCCGCCATTGTGCCGTGGAACTCGCAGCTCTTCCTGTCCGCCGTCAAGCTCGGGCCGGCGCTGGCGGCCGGCTGCACCATCGTTCTGAAAGCATCGGAAGACGGCCCTGCCCCGTTGCTGGCCTTCGCTGAACTCGTCCATGAGGCGGGATTTCCCGCCGGGACCGTGAACATCCTGACCGGCTTCGGCCACGATTGCGGTCACCGGCTGACCAGTCATCCGCTCGTCGCCCGCGTCGCCTTCACCGGCGGTCCCTCGACCGCTCGGCAGATCGTCAGGAATACGGCGGAAAACCTCGCCTTCACGACACTCGAGCTCGGCGGCAAAAGCCCGGTCGTGGTGTTTGCCGATGCCGATCTGGACAGCGCCGCCAACGCGGTCGTTGCCGGCATCTTCGCTGCCACCGGCCAGAGCTGCGTCGCCGGCTCGCGGCTGCTGGTCCAGCGCTCCGTGAAGGACGAATTCCTCGACCGGCTCAAGCGCAAGGCCGAGGCGATCAGGATTGGCGATCCGCAGGATCCCGCGATCGAAATGGGACCGCTCGCCACCTCGCGCCAGCGCGAATGGATAGAGAAGATCATTGCTGAAAGCCTGGCCGCGGGCGGGCAACTGGTCACCGGCGGCATCCGCCCCGCGGGCATGGCGGACGGCTTCTATTACGCGCCGACGATTATCGACGCGCCTGATCAGACGCTTGCCTGCGTGCGCGAAGAGCTCTTCGGCCCGGTGCTCTGTGTGCTAGCCTTCGACAGCGAAGCTGAAGCGCTTTCGCTCGCCAACGACACGAAGTTCGGCCTGGCGTCCGGCGTGTTCACCACCAATCTGGCAAAAGCCCACCGCATGGCGCGCGGCATCCATGCCGGCGTGGTCTGGATCAACACCTATCGGGCGGTCTCGCCGCTGGTTCCGTTTGGCGGCTACGGCCAATCCGGGCTCGGCCGCGAGGGCGGCCTCGATGCGATCCGCGACTACACGCGTTCGAAATCGGTGTGGATACGCACCTCCGACGACCCAATTCCCGATCCTTTTGTCATGCGGTAGCCGCCGCTGGCCGGAGATGCGCGATCAAGGCGAAAACGACCGATCGCGAACAGACACCAACGAAAACAACAGAGGAGAACGACATGAAACTGATCATCACCGGCTTCCTTGCCGGATTTATTGCAACGACAGTTCTGGCAACGACGGCCGCAAAGGCCGAGGACATGGTCTTCACCAGCTGGGGCGGGACGACCCAGGAAGCGCAGACCAAATCCTGGGCCGAGCCGTTCACCGCTGCATCCGGCATCAAGGTCATGCAGGACGGCCCGACCGACTACGGCAAGCTGAAGGCGATGGTCGACAGCGGCAGTGTCAACTGGGACGTCGTCGACGTCGAGATGGATTTCGCCATCAAGGCGGCCAAGGACGGTCTGCTCGAGCCGATCGACTTCAAGGCCGTGCCGAAGGCCGACCTCGATCCGCGCTTCACCACCGATCATGCCGTCGGCAGTTTCTACTATTCCTTCGTGCTCGCCTGGAACAAGGGCGCCGTTTCGGGTGAACCGGCCGGCTGGGCCGACATGTTCGACCTGACGAAGTTCCCGGGCAAGCGGACCTTCTACAAATGGTCGGCGCCCGGTGTCATCGAGATCGCGCTGCTGGCCGATGGTGTTCCGGCGGACAAGCTCTATCCGCTGGATCTCGATCGCGCCTTCAAGAAACTCGACACCATCAAGTCGGACATCGTCTGGTGGGGCGGCGGGGCGGAGTCGCAGCAATTGATCGCATCCGGCGAAGCAACGTTCGGCCAGCTGTGGAACGGCCGCGTCTTCGCACTGGACAAGGAAGGCGCCGATGTCGGCGTCTCCTGGAACCAGAACCTGACCGCAGCCGACGTTCTGGTGGTACCGAAGGGTGCCAAGAACAAGGATACGGCGATGAAATTCCTCGCCGCGGCGAGCAGCCCCGCCGGCCAGGCCAAATTTGCCGAAGCCAGCGGCTATGCGCCGATCAACACCAAGGCCAAGGCAGAGATGCCGGCCGATGCCGTGAAATCGCTGCCGGACGCTCATGTCGACGGACAGATCAATCTCGACATGAACTACTGGGCCGCCAATCGCGACACCATCGCCGCGCGCTGGTATGCCTGGCAGGCGAAATAAGCCCGCCCCTGAACCGCAATGGACGAGACGGTTCGCGCCGTCTCGTCCCGTAGCCGGGTCGCTGTCATGTCGGTCGAAACACGCCGGAACTTTGGAACGGTGCGGGTGCCGGCAGGTCTCAATGGCCTGCTGCCGGCCCTGATTCTGATTATGCTGTTCTTCGTCGTCCCCGTGCTGGCGCTGCTTTTGCGCAGTGTCACGGAGCCCGAGCCAGGCTTGCAGAACTATGCTGCCCTGCTTGGTGACGGCACCTATGCGCGGGTGTTCTTCAACACATTCTTGGTCGCGGCGTTGGTCACCATCGTCACGGTCCTTGTCGCCTTTCCGGTCGCCTGGATGCTGGCGATCATGCCTTCGGGACTGGCCTCGATCATCTTCGGCATCATCATTCTGTCGATGTGGACGAACCTGCTCACCCGCACCTATGCCTGGATGGTGCTCCTGCAGCGTACCGGCGTGATCAACCGGACGCTGATGACCATCGGCGTCATCGACCAGCCGCTGCCGCTCATCAACAATCTCACCGGCGTCACTATCGGCATGGTCTATATCATGCTGCCCTTCATGATTCTGCCGCTGGTCGGCACGTTACGGGCGATCGATCCGATGACGCTGCGTGCGGCGTCGCTGTGCGGCGCAAGCCCTTTCCAGGCGTTCCGCCGCATCCTCGTGCCGCTGTCGCTGCCCGGTGTCGCGGCCGGCGGCCTGATGGTCTTCGTCATGTCGCTCGGCTACTTCGTAACGCCGGCACTGCTCGGCGGCACGTCGAACATGATGCTTGCCGAAATGATCGCGCAGATGGTCCAGTCGCTGCTCAACTGGGGGCTCGGCAGCGCCGCTGCCTTCATCCTGCTTGTCGTCACCATGGTTCTCTACGCGCTGCAACTCCGCCTTGTCGGTGCCAGGCGCATGAGCGGAGGCATCTGAGATGCTGCTCGACTATGACCGCATAGGTTGGCTACGGGTTGCCCTGCTCGGCTTCACCGCGCTGGTCGCTGGCTTTCTTCTGTTGCCGGTGGTCTTCATTGTCCTGCTCTCCTTCGGCTCGTCGCGCTGGCTGGCTTTTCCGCCGCCCGGCTGGACGCTCAAATGGTACCAGGAGCTTTTTGCCGATCCGGCCTGGCTCGACGCCGCGCTGACCAGCGCTCGGATCGCCACCATGACGGCGATCCTGGCAGTAGCGATCGGCCTGCTCGCCTCCTTTGCCCTGGTTCGCGGAAGGTTTGCCGGACGTGAGATCCTGCGCGGCCTGCTGCTGACGCCGATGGTGCTGCCCGTCGTTGTCTTCGCCATCGCCATCTACGCCTTCTTCCTTCGCCTTGGCCTCGGCGGCACCACCATCGGCTTCGTCATCGCCCACACCGTGCTGGCGCTGCCCTTCGCCATCATTCCGATCGCCACCGCGCTCGAAGGGTTCGACAAGTCGATCGAGGACGCGGCAATCGTCTGCGGGGCAAGCCCGCTCGAGGCCAGGCTCAGGATCACCTTGCCGTCAATCCGGATCGGCATCTTCTCCGCCGCGATCTTTTCCTTCCTCGCGTCGTGGGACGAAGTCGTGGTGGCGATCTTCATGGCCAGCCCGAGCTTGCAAACCTTGCCCGTCAAGATCTGGGGCAGTCTGCGGTCGGACCTCAGTCCGGTGATCGCCGCTGCCTCCAGCCTGCTGGTCGGGCTGACGCTTGCCCTGATGGTGATGACGGCGCTGCTGCAGCGAAAGTTCCGGACATGACCCACCCTTTCCTCTCCATCTGCAATCTGCGCAAGGCGTTCGGGGCGATCGTCGCCGTGCACGACGTCACGCTGGACATTCCCAGGGGCGAGTTCCTGACCTTCCTCGGGCCCTCCGGTTCGGGAAAATCGACGACGCTCTACGCGATCGCCGGCTTTCAGGACCCGACTTCCGGCGATGTCTTGCTGGAAGGAAAGTCGCTGCTTGCGGTGCCCCCGCACAAGCGCAACATCGGCATGGTCTTCCAGCGCTACACGCTGTTTCCGCATCTGACGGTGGCCGAAAACGTCGCTTTTCCGCTGCGGGTTCGCCGCCGGCCGGACGCCGAGGTGAAGAAAAAGGTCGCCGACATGCTGGCCCTGGTGCGGCTCGAAAGCTTTGCCGGACGCTTACCCGGTGCGCTGTCGGGCGGCCAGCAGCAGCGGGTCGCGCTGGCGCGGGCGCTGGCCTACGATCCTCCGATCCTTTTGATGGACGAGCCATTGTCGGCGCTCGACAAGAAGCTGCGCGAGGAAATCCAGGGCGAAATCCGCCGCATCCATCGCCAGACCGGCGTCACCATTCTCTACGTCACCCACGATCAGGAAGAGGCGCTGCATCTGTCGGACCGAATCGCCCTGTTCAAGGATGGCCGCATCGAGCAGACCGGCACCGGCGAGGATCTCTATCTCAGGCCGGCGACCGATTTCGTCGCCGGCTTCATCGGCAATTCGAATTTCCTCGCCGCCGAACATCTCGGCACCACCAACGGCACGACAACGATCCGCATGACAGACGGTTCGGTCATATCCGGAGTCAGGGCCAACGGCACGTTCGGCAAAGGCCAGAAGACCAGGCTGATGATCCGGCCCGAAGCCTTTAGCATGGAGCGGAGCCCGGCGAGCGCGGAACTGAATGTCGAGATCGTCGACATCGCATTTTACGGCGAGCGCCGGCGGATCGTCGCGCGCATCGCCGCTGGACAGGAGGTTGACATCAGGCCGACCTCCGCCGCCATGCAATCGCAGGATGTGTGGCCCTGCAGCCGGCAGGTTTTTTTCGATCCCGCTGCTGCATTCCTGTTTCCGGCCTGACTAAGCCGCGGTGGATCGCCGCCCTTCAACGCTTCGCAGCTGATTGGATGGCGGGCGCAACTCCCGTACCCATTGACAGTCGTCATGCTCGGTTGGAAGATGAAGAAGGTCCGCGGCGATAGCCATACGGGAAGGCAATGGTCCAACCGCCAGATACCGGACACCATCCTGGCAGCGTCGTCGCGGTCATCGTCATTTGTTTGATCATCGTTGCTTTGTTCTTCATAGGCTTCAGATACTCAAGGCCAGGCCAGGGTACCCTCGTAATTCCCGGCGGTACGCTGCAGCAACCGTGAATCCGACCCCTTGGCGCTGACGCGAAGCCGTTCTCAAGTTGTGTGCGTCAAGTTCTGCAAAATGGCGTGGCATCGCGGTGACGTCGGCGTGTCCGCCGCGCAGCCCCCGTGTTTAGCGGAGCGGCGGACACATGACGGT
>NZ_JAMYPD010000032.1:0-60164 GCF_040320195.1 Mesorhizobium sp. M0768
CCCCGACCAGCTCCGCCGATCACCCGTTGCTCAACCCGCGCCATACGGCGTAAAACCCGCCGAGGCTCTAACTGCAGCCGGATGAAAATTCAGTGGCAGGTCAGGGAAGTCAGGCTGTTTGGCTGTCGCATCCACGAAAGGTCGCGCCACAGAAACTTGATTGCCAGTCAAATTTTGTTTTCTCGACGCTTCACGAATTAGCATTGGATGCTTCGCTGTTGGGCGTGAAGGAAGATAGGCTGGGGATGGCGCGGCCCGAGCGAACCCACAAAGCCTTCACACGATGCAGATAAGGCACGGGACCTCGTCGAAAGTGTCGACAGGCTGGCTGGCGTTGCTCATGACTGAGCGGAAATAGAGCACGGCAAGACGGTGGAGACCATCGCGCTCGACAGCAAGAACAATTCTCCAGAGGCGATCATCATTATCGATCCGGCGGTCGGGAGGCCTGGTCGGCTTAGCGGGGCTACGACGATGCGACATCCAACAGATATGCGGCATGACTCGGTCAAGGTCGGTGCTGGAATTGCCGCCCGAAAATGGAGTCTTGGCCCAGGAATCGAGCCGCCATCGCGGACGTTGCACCGAAGCAGAGCCGGCACTGTCTCAAGTCCGGATGGCGAAGTGCGCAGCCGATGAAAGCTGCGGCAGTTGGGGACGCGTACAAGCCGTATATGATGACGACATTCGGGGCGCCACGGAGGCGTTCCGCGTTCCTATCGCTCGAACCATGGCCATCGACGAATACGACAGGCCATCAGGTCCGCCGCGCCTTAGCGATAGATGAGTCGCAGCTTCGCCGTGCATAGCGTGATCGCGGAAGTTTGCATTTACGCGCTCCCGTCCGTTTCATTCTCCTCATCGATTTCGCGCACGGGCAGATAGGCGTTCGTTTCCAACCATTCCCGCAGCACGATCTGAATGAGGTCCGCCCGGCCGATTTCCATTTCGGCAGCAATGGCGTTGAGAGCGTCCTCGGTGGCCGGTTCCAGCGGCACGCCGGCGACGTTTCTGAGCATCAATGCCGCGCGCCGCAAGATGATCTGCAGATCCGCGCGCGAAACGTGTGTCGCTTGGCAGTTAATTAGTAAGCGCGAATTTCCCCGCACCTTTTACTGTTGAGTGCTCTGATGCATGAGGCGTCACCAAAATAGGTGGACACCTTGTGTGCGGTCGCCGTCAATGCCGATCACATCAAAGGAAACGGCCCGCCCATTGCCGCATGGAAGCGTGACAATGCTGCTCGACCTCCTACATGTTAATGCATCACGTAATATAGTAGCCAATCACCCACCCGGCCAGTTTGCTGCCTTTGCCCGGCCTTAACTACCCCCTGGGGAATGTCTCTCGACATTCCTCAGGGAACTCGACGCGAATGTCTGCAATATCCGCTAAGCGGGCAGAATTTCTGCGACAGCATCTTGCTGAAACCCTACTTTACAACAGTGTGGCGCTTCCGGCCGAGCGAAAGCCGGATCGGGAGGTCTTGGGACGATATCATTGTATCAACCTCGACGACGTTGCCGTTGATCCGCACACCTCGTCCCGAGATCGCCCTTCGCGCTTCCCCTTTGGAGGAGGTCAATCCGGCGCGTACCAGCAAATCCACAAGGGCTACTCCGGCCAAGCCCTCGGCGTCATTTAGATGAAGCGTCGGTAGCCCCTCTGCGGCTTCGCCCTGCCCAAATGCTTGGCTAGCCGTGGCCTCCGCCTGTTTGGCGGCGTTAGTTCCATGTGCCAGGGCCGTAGCTTCGTTGGCGAGACGTTCTTTGACGGCGTTTAGCTCGGTTCCTTCAGCCTGTCCAAATCGCTCGATCTCGTCCATCGGCAGATCGGTGAAAAGCTTCAGGAACCGAACGACATCAGCGTCTTCCGTGTTACGCCAGAATTGCCAGTAATCGTATGGCGAAAGGCGATCTTCGTTGAGCCACACAGCTCCGGCAGCCGTCTTACCCATCTTGACACCTGAAGGAGTCGTCAGAAGCGGCGTAGTCACTCCGAAGACTTCCTTTCCATCCGTCCGCCGTATCAAGTCGATGCCATTGATGATGTTCCCCCACTGGTCGGCTCCACCCATCTGCAGACGGCAACCGGTCCGGCGGGATAGCTCAAGGAAGTCGAACGCTTGGAGGATCATGTAGTTGAATTCTAAGAAGCTCAGGTTCTCCTGCTTTTCCAGCCGCGACTTCACACTGTCGAAAGAGAGCATCCGATTGACGGAGAAATGCCTGCCGACGTCTCTCAGCATGTCGATCCAACGAATGCTGTCCAGCCAGTCGGCATTGTTCACCATCACGGCATCCGTCGAGCCGTCTCCGAAGACAAGGAGACGGTCAAAGACCTTTCTGATCCCTTCAATGTTGGCGGCGATCCGCTCGTCCGTCAGCATCGGCCGCGCCTCCGAACGGAAGCTGGGATCGCCGATGCGGGTGGTCCCACCCCCAATGAGAACGATGGGTTTATGGCCAGTCTGCTGAAGATGACGAAGCGCCATGATCAGAAGAAGATGGCCGACATGAAGACTGTCAGCCGTCGCATCGAAACCAGCGTAAGCGGGTACGATGCCTGCTTCAAAGGCGGCATCGACACCCGGCAGGTCGGTCCCTTGATTTACATAGCCGCGCTCAATGAGCGTCTTCAAAGCCGCCGAACATGGTTCGGAATGATCGGTTGGTAAATCGGGAAGTGCCATATAGGGAATCCTCCTGGTATTGCCGCCAGGGGGTCCTCTCATGAACAAAGCCGCCTGACGGCGGCTTGTTTCAAGGCATGATCGAAACGCGCCGCTCCTTATGGAAGCGTCGCATAATAGATTGCAGCGATGAGCGCGGACTTGATCATGTGCCGATGCATAAAGGACTTTATCCGCACCTGCAAGCAATCTGAAATGGCTACTTCGGGGAGCTGCCGAGCCTCTGTCGCGACGATTTGCAACTGACTTTTGCACCGTCGCAGAGCTCAACTTTTGCGACAGCATTTCCTGCTTCCCGCTTTCCTTCTGATGTCGAGCCCAGACGCGTTTCACCTGCGCTTCGCTGCAGCAGCCGGTCAGCTTTGCCGTCCTGCCGATACTGTTGCCGCCAGACCGGAAGACAATAATGCGTTCGTGTGTCACCAGTCAGCTTGGTCCGGCATATTTCCCGGTTCCGTCGCAAACTCCAGCTGAGGTCGGGCAGGTTGAGCGTCACGCGCCATCGTTTCCTGCCGCAGATCATCGCCCATGCGGTCTGGCTCTCCTTCAGGTTCCCCTTGAGCCTGTGTTTGGTCGAGGAAATGGCGCTGGAGGGGGATCGTGGTTTCGTATGAGACAATCCGCCGGTGGGGCAACAAATGCGGTCCGCATACGGAGCCATTACGTGACGGCACTTGATATTGCAGTGCAGCAAGCGTAGAGCACCGCGCGCTTATCGGAGTGTCGTCCATGGCCCTTACCAATGCTGGTAACGAGGCAGAACCCGTCGAACAATCGAGCCATTCTGAGGTCGAGCAGCACAGCACCAAGGTGCTGATGCTGGGCGCACTCGGCGTGGTTTACGGCGATATCGGCACCAGCCCGATCTATGCTTTCCGCGAGGCATTGGTGGCATCGTCGGGGGGCGAAGTCGCCAACCGTGGCGACATCCTCGGCGTGCTGTCGCTGATCATCTGGTCGCTGACCATCATCGTCACCATCAAATATATCATGTTCGTGCTCAGGGCCGACAATCGCGGCGAGGGCGGTGTGCTGTCGCTGATGGCGCTGGCGCGCAACAGTTTCCCGACCCGCTCGGCGGTGATCCTCGGCATCGGCATCGTCGGTGCCTCGCTTTTTTTTGGTGACGCAGTCATCACGCCGGCGATCTCGGTGCTGTCGGCGGTCGAAGGCATGAACGTCGTCACGCCGACCTTCCAGCCTTATGTGGTGCCGCTGACGCTGGTCATCCTGGCGATTCTGTTTTCGGCACAGCGGTTTGGAACCGGCGGCGTCGCCCTGATCTTCGGCCCGATCACGGCAGTCTGGTTCCTGGCCATCGGCCTTTCCGGTCTCAACCACATCATCGCCGATCCGGAAATCCTGCTGGCAGTCAGCCCGCATTATATCGTCGCCTTCCTGATCAATTCACCCGACGTCGCCTTCGTGACGATCGGCGCCATCTTCCTCGCCGTCACCGGCGCCGAAGCGCTCTACGCCGACCTCGGCCATTTCGGCCGCAAGCCCATCGTGCTCGCCTGGCTGGCAATCGTGTTCCCTTGCCTGCTGCTGAACTATGCCGGGCAGGGCGCATTCGTGCTGGCGAAAAACGGCGTGGTCGGTCATCCCTTCTTCGAGATGAACGAAGGCTGGACGCTTATTCCGATGGTCGTTCTCGCCACCGCTGCGACCGTCATCGCCAGCCAGGCGGTGATCTCCGGCGCTTTCTCGCTGACCAGGCAAGCGGTGCAGCTCAACATGCTGCCGCGCCTGGAAATCCTGCATACGTCGGAAAGACAGTCCGGCCAGATCTACATGCCGCGCGTCAACATGCTGCTGGCGCTGGTGGTGATGCTGCTGGTGGTCGGCTTTGGCGAATCCAGCAAGCTTGCCTCAGCCTACGGCATTTCGGTGACCGGCAACATGCTGGTGACGACGGTGCTGCTGTACGTGATCATGAGCCGCATCTGGAAATGGCAGCTCTGGCTGGCCATCTCCCTGACAGTGGTATTCGCGTTCATCGACATTGGTTTCTTTGCCTCGAACATCGTCAAAGTGTTCGAAGGTGGCTGGGCTTCGCTGGCGGTAGCCTTCACCATCGTGCTGGCGATGTGGACATGGATACGCGGCACCCGCTATTTGTTCGACAAGACGCGCCGGAACGAGATCCCGCTGGATTTCCTTGCCGGCAATCTGCTGAAGAAGAAGCCGCATCTGGTGTCGGGCACCGCGGTGTTCCTGACCAGCGATCCGCTGAGCGCGCCGACCGCGCTGATGCACAGCCTCAAGCACTACAAGGTGCTGCACGAGCAGAACGTCATCCTTTCGGTGGTGACGGCGCCGCAGCCTGTCGTGCCCGACAGCGAGCGCGTCAAGATGGAGACCGTCAACGAGCTGTTCATGCGGGTGACGCTGACCTTCGGCTATATGGAGCAGCCCAACATCCCGCGTGCGCTGGCGATCTGCCGCAAACAGGGCTGGAAGTTCGACATCATGACGACGTCCTTCTTCCTGTCGCGGCGCTCACTCAAGGCGTCGCCCAATTCCGGCATGCCGGTCTGGCAGGACAAGCTGTTCATCGGGCTGGCGCGCACGGCGGCCGATGCGACCGAGTATTTCCAGATCCCGACCGGACGCGTCGTCGAGATCGGAACGCAAGTGACGATTTAAGGCATGCCGCGGTTGAGAAGAATCGGTGCTGTCACATTGATTGAGCGGTAAGGAAATTGAGTAGCAGCGCGCCCGGCACTGTAAAGTTTCAGCGGCTTGATGCAGCGATAGCTGGCCGGGACGGCTGTCACGCTGCGGCGACACACGCGCCAACGGCCAGTCGGGTGTCGCGAATTGAGGCGCGCTGAAGCCGTCCGGCTCAGCCGATCATGGCGCTTCGGTTGCCGGGTTCGAGGTCGTGGCCTCTGCCGCTGCGCGATTCTAGCATTTGCGCCTTGGAGAGCTCTGCTTCAGCCTCGGCGAGGCATGGCTCGGCTGTGGTTCTCTGCCGCAGAAGGTCCGATTGCGAATTCTTGAGGTTGTCACGACGTAGGCGGGCGGCCTTGGCGAACGTCGGATAAGCGAAATGATTGATATCGGAGATGCCGGCCTTCGTTTCCTCGGCGTTTATCTGGAAGTCCAGTTCTCGCGCCATGCGTTCGAAATCGGCAATCATCATGTCTAGCTGCTGCAACTGTCGCCGCTTCTCATTCACCTGAAATTGCTTCAGTCGGACCAGATTACCTCGTGGCTTCATGACTCGGTACTCCGGTACACATTTCGTCCAATCAAACCGCTCTCTCCCAGCCCCTTAACGTTAGGCCTACAGCGACTCTCACGGTTTCTGCTGCGAGAGGAAACATATTTTCCAAATCCTTGGCCGATGGCTATGAGTTCAATGGCATCGACAAGCATGCGAGCGAGGGACTTAAGGGGCGGTAAAAAAAGGCGGAATAGGGCGATTTCACATTGTCTGCATATGAACGCGTTGAGACCTGCGGCGGGCTTGTCACACAAACCAATCGTCAAGATTTGCGACATAGACGCCGGGGGCATGAATACGCCCGCCGTCAGCTACACGCCCCCCCGATTTCCGCCCCTATTTATCGCCCACGCGGTCTGGCTTTATTTCCGGTTTCCGCTGAGCCTGCGCCTGGTTGAGGAAATGCTGCTGGAACGCGGCATCGTGGTTTCGTATGAGACAATTCGCCGGTGGGGCATCAAGTTCGGGCCGAACTGTCAATGCCGCTCGAATTTTCCCCAAAAGTGCCGAAGTAAAATTCCCCAGTTTCGCCGCTCAGACTGTCGCGGAGGGGTGTCCATTTTTCGGTGGCCGGCCGCGCGGCCGCGATGGTGGATTTAATGTCGGCGGCGTGATGGAGGCTTTTGATCGCAAGTGTTCGGGCATGAGCTCGGCGTGCTGGCGGAGCCGATAACTCGATCCTTCGATCTGGACGACGACCGCATGGTGAAGCAGGCGATCGAGAAGTGCGGTTGCGACGACAGGGTCGCCGAAGACCTCGCCCCATTCGGCGAAGCCGCGATTTGAGGTGAGAATCATTGCGCCCTTCTCGTAGCGGGCGTTGACGAGTTGGAAGAACAGATTGCCGCCACCGTGGACGACGGGCAAGTAGCCGATCTCATCGACAACGAGCAGAGCAGGCCGGCAGAAGAAGCGGATGCGTTCCTGCAGGCGGCCTTCGCGTTCGGCCCTTGCCAGCGCGGCGATGAGTTCGGCGAGCGTGCAGAAATAGACGCTCTTTCCAGCCTTCACAGCCTCGACGGCAAGCGCAATGGCCAGATGGCTCTTGCCTGTGCCGGGCGGGCCGAGGAAGTGGACGACCTCGCAGCGGGCGACGAAGCCGAGTTGGGCCAGCGTGAAGATTCGATCGCGGTCGAGCGAGGGCTGGAAAGAGAAGTCGAAGCCGGCGAGCGTCTTGATCGTGGCCAGGCGCCCCATGCGCAGTGCCGTCTTGATCCGGCTGTTCTCGCGCAGGGTCAACTCTTCCGAGAGGAGGATGTCCATGGCTTCGAGGGCGGCGATCTCGCCTTTCTCGAGCCGGCGCACGACATGATCGAGCGCTTCGAGCGCCCGCGGCATCTTCAGGCCGACGAGGTCGTGGCGGATCCGGTCGATGGTGGATGGCGTGGTGTCGAGCGCGTTCGTCATGGACGTTGCTCCTTCGCCATCACCCGGGCGACGGCGTCGTAGAAGGCCAACGGGCGCTGAGCGACCCTGTCGCCCGAGCCATGAAGAATGACCTCGTCGTTCCTCAGTCTTTGTCGGCGCTTGTGGACGTGGATGTTGCGATGACCCGGCTCGACATGACGCTGGTGCCGGCCTTCGAGAATAGGATGGGTGGCAATCAGTGCGCCGTCCTCGAAGATGCGCAACTCTTCGGCCAGCGTGTGTACCTCGACGACACGGCGCCTGGTGGCGTCGGGCACGCTGTAGAAATTGCCGCCGACGCTGACCATGCCCTCCCGGCTGATACGTCGCTCGAGCTTTAGGACCGATCGGAACGGAGCCAAAGGCAGCGGCCGCAGCGCTGCGCGCTCCTCGGCGAAAGCTTCGTTGACCACACGCCTTGTGGTGGCGTGAACCCTCGGGTTTGCGACCGTGTCCAGCCAGTGACGCAACTGGGCGTTCAGGTCTTCGAGATTGCGAAAGGACCGGGCCAGGAAGAAGTCCTCGCGAATGTAGCGGAACGGCCGCTCGACCTTGCCTTTGGTTTTGGCGCGGTAAGGCCGACACGCCTTGGGATGGAAACCATAGTGGCGGGCAAGATCGACGAGGGCACGGTTGTAGACGATGCCGCCGGTATCGCCTTCGCCGATCACAGCCGTCTTCATACGGTCGTAAAGCACTTCGCGAGGAGCGCCGCCCAGCGCCTCGAAAGCCCCGGCATGGCAGCGCAAGACAGTCGGCAGATCCTGGTGGACGACGAAGCGTGCCCAGATAAGGCGACTGAAGCCAAGCACCATGGAGAATAGCCAGACGATTCTCGGCGTGGTCGGCTCATCGGCAAAGACGACATTGAACTGGGCGAAGTCGACCTGCGCCTGCTCGCCGGGCGGGGTCTCGAAGCGAACCTCGTATCCACGCTCCGCCGCGGCAGGACGGACGTCGCGCAGGAAGTCGGTAACGGCCGTGTAGCCGCCGCCATAGCCGAGGTCCTTCAGTTCGCGGAAAAGCCGGCTGCCGGTGAGCCCAGGATATCGCGTGACACGTTCGCGAAGATAGGCCGTGAAGGGATCGATTACCGCCTGACGCGGCTTGCGTGGTCCGTAGGCCGGAGCCTCGAGCCCGCGCGCTATGTATTTGCGCACCGTCTTGCGGTCGATCCCGCTCTCCCTGGCGATCGCCGACACCGACAGGCCCTGCCGATGCAAATCCAGTATCATCATCATCTCCCCGATCTTGATCACCGAAATCCCTCTCCCGACCATCAGGAGAAGCATCAACGATCATGCGCCGCCGGTCTCCCCGAGCGCGCTCCGGAAGACCGGCGACAGCGCTAAACTGGGGAAGATTCAAACGGCACTTCTGGGGAGTATTGAGCCGGCATCGACACGAACTACGCTCGCTGCTTGCGCCGCAAGCCGCCGTGCCGGAATGATGTCTGGTACCTGAACGAAGTGGTCGTCACCATCGCCGGCAAAAAGCTTTGGTTGTGGGGCGCCGTCGACCAGGATGGATATGTGCTGGACGAAATCGTGCAAAACCGCCGCAACACCAAAGCCGCCAAGCGCTTGCTGACGCGGCTGTTGAAGAAGCAGGGGCTCGCGCCGAAGCGCATGATCACCGACAAGCTGCGCTCGTATGGAGCGGCAAAGCGACAGGTGATGCCGGACGTCGAGCACCGGTCGCACAAGGGGTTGAACAACAGAGCGGAGAATTCCCATGTGCCGCCGCGAAAACGGGAGCGGATGATGGAGGGGGTCCGATCGCCGGGAGGCCTGCAACGCTTCGTCTCGACCTTGTCAGCCCTCCGCAACCTCTTCGTCCCGCCCCGCCCCAAACGTTCTTGTCGAGCCGCTTCTGGCGATCGTGGCAACGATGTTGCGCGAGTTCGGGCGACTGACAGAGCAGGTCTTCAATATCGCCCGCAAGGAGCAAGTCTGCCGGCGCCTCATGTCCGTGCCCGGTGTGGGACCCATCACCGCGCTCGCCTTTCGTGCCACGGTCGATCAGCCGGACCGCTTTCGCCGATCGAGGGATGTCGGCGCGCATCTGGGTCTGACCCCGGCACGCTACCAATCTGGCGAGACGGACTTTCAGGGCAAGGTGAGCCGATGCGGTGACGAGCTCGCCCGCACGGCCCTCTATGAGGCGGCTCATTCACTGCTTGTGCTCAGCAAGAAATGGTCGAGCCTCAGAGCGTGGGGTATGAACGTCGCCAAGCGGCGCGGTATCACGCGGCTTCCTACTCCAGAACGAGCATGCCCCTCCTCCTTGGCGGCCTCGTCAAAGGCCTACGGACATCCTCGGGTGACACTTGGTCCTCAAAGGCGTCGATGCAGGACAGCACCGCCAGCTTCCACTTAGGTCCCTTCTTGGTCCACTTCATGAGTTCCTCGGCGGCACCCTCGACGTGGCTAACCCGTATCGGATGCCAGGTCTGTCGCTCCTGACATAGACTGGAGGGTTGAACCAATGGAGAGCCATACAGGGAAATTGGAGCGGAACCAGACTGCCGACCAACCCAGGTTGTAAGGAACAACGCAGGCCCTCGCGGGTTTAGAGGTTTAGAGGTGGCCGCGGGTTCTTCTTGGATGTGCAGCCGCTGTGGGGGTCCGTCGCCTTTCTCACGGGCGGCGGGCTCCTTTCGCGAAGGCGGTGTTGGTCAGAGAACCTTTACCGCAGTTCAAGTTAGCTGGTTGTCATTGGGGGAAGTAATGTCCCCTCCTCTTTTGCAGCAGCCAGGAATGCCTTACGAGCCTCCTCAGGTTCCATCTCGTCGAATATCACGGTCATGCAAACGCGCACCGCGAGGTCCCAGCGAGGGCCACGCCTGGTCCACTTCATCAGCTCCTCGCCGGCTGTCTCGGCGTTCTCGACGTTGCGGATTTCCCCTGGACGCTCGGTCTTGACGGGGACCGGAGGGTTGAACCAATGGCGAGCCATGAGAACTCCTAATCAGGAAAGATCATGCCCTCCTCCTTGGCAGCCTCCTCGAACGTGTCACGGGCCTGTTGGGGGTTGGGGGGACACCTTGCCGCTCATGGCATCCACGCAGGCGCGCTCCGCCTCTAGCCACTTAGGGCCACGCTTGGTCCATAAGACGAGTTCCTCGGCCGCAGCCTCAACGTGGTGGACCCCGTAGCGGAAGCCGTCATGCTCCGTCTTGACGTACACCGGAGGTGAGAACCAAAGGATTGCCATAGGCGGAATCTAGAGAAGGACTTCTCTGCGGCCAGCTCCGGTCGGGAGTATTGGTTCTGACGTAGACTGGGCGGGGGCAACCAGTGGAGAGCCATGCGGCTATTCCCGAAGATCGAACGCGACGAACAGGCCAAAGGCTGGGGCAACATCAACAACAAGAGCGACCAGCTCGCAGTCACTTACCACCAGATGTGGCCGTCACGGCGCACCGCCGCGATAGTGTCTTTGACGGAGATGATGATAATTTGGCCGCGCCGGGCTTGTAAAATCAGCTGTTCAACAAGCTCATGGGCCGTCACTTTGCGGGGTCGGCAGTTCGTCAGAACGTTCATCCGAAGGCCTCCCACCTCAGCGAGAACCCAAGCGGCTACCTTATGGGTCACTTCTCCAAGAAATCAATGTTCGAATCGTACTGAATAAGCCACGGAATCTTTGGGAGAAATCTTCCCCTCGTCCTATGCGGGGAAAGATACATCTTGGCTTCTGCGGCAGCCTCAAAGGCCCTTCGTACCACCTGAGGGTCAATCGGATCGCCCTCCAGGTCTGACAGACAGAGGGTCACCGCCTTGTGCCAGCGAGGTCCTCTGCGGGTCCACCTCTTGAGCTGCTCAAGGGCTGCTCTCGCATTGTCGCAGCCATGCCTGTCGCCGGTTTCAGTCTTCACGAACACCAGAGGGACGAACCAATGGGTTGCCATGGGGGTAAGTAGGGCGGCACGAACCCGCCGACCATCCGAATCATGGTCGGTCATGCTCGGTCCCTGCTCGGCAGGGAGCGGGCAACAAACCGAAGGTGTTCATAGAGAACGGCCTCGTCGAACTCGCCGTCCGAGAAGAGTGCCATTGCGCTCACGCTCAGGCGCTCCGCCTGCTCGCTTCCTACCGGAATGCCTTGCTCGACGCATACACGATCAAAGACCTGCTTCAACAGAATCAGATCGCCAGGATAGGCAGTACCACTAGTTGAGCTGCTGCTGGTCATAGGCTGTCACCATTGGGGCGGACGCGGGGTGGGCTCCCCTGCCAGATCCGAATGCCCGAGCCCCTAACCTTCAAGTCGCGCGACTCAGAGCAGTTGAAACTACAGCCGCCTGTGTTGCCGGCAGTTCGAACAGCATGGGCAGGTGGCGACACTCGGCTTCGTCCACGATCAGCGCCTCAATAGTCGCGATGGAAAGATGGCTTCTGAGGCGCAGCCGGACAACCGCGGCGAGCTTGTGAACGGGCACCGGTACCGCCCCGGCGTGATGATCTAGAAGATTGTTGATCTCGGCAACTACTTTTGGATGGACGGCGTGGGGCAATGGCAGCATGAAAGCGCTTCCTTTCGGAAGTAACTCTAAGCGGATCAGGGCGATGAGTCTTGGCCCGTACGTTTTTAACCAAATGCGCGGACATCATTGGACGTCAGGTCACGCCCATTCTCGCGTTACTGTGTTTGTATGGATGCCGCGCTATTTCTTCGACTTCACCGACACTGGCAAAGTCTTCCTTGACGTTGAGGGTACCGATCCCTCGGTACCTCGAAGCTGCAAAACAAGAGGCGGTGAAAGCCTTGGTCGATATTACCAAGGATAAGCTGCCCGATTGCCATGGGGTCACTGTTTGTCGGCCCGATCAATTTCATCGAGCAAAGACTTATGCTCGTCCGGCAGTTCCTGTTCTACCGGAAGATTTAGCGCTCTGCGAAGGTAGTTGCGGACTGCTTCTGACGTGACCCACCGTCGTACGAGGTCGGCAATAACCTTCTGTTTCCTTCTGTCGACCTCAACCATGCTCGATCCTGCATGCGAACAGGTCCGAACCTTCTGGAGAGAAGATTTGTTCCTGCTAATCACGAAGATGAGCAGGACGGCGCGCCCGCTCTTGCGGAGCCACAATGGGCAAAATTCCTGGAATGCTGGGCGGGAACGTTAGGCGGATTAATGAGGCGCGGGCTGAGAGCTACTCCCGGCCGTCGAAACACACGAACAGGCCAGTGGCGGAAGCTACCTCAAGGATAGCCTCAGTTAGCTCTTCGTCAGATGCCCGCAGATTAGGCGCAGTCACACGGACCCGTTCTATTGCAGCCTTGATCGAGACAATGTCTCCGCGAGCCGCCCGGTTCAGAAGTGCAGCAATAGCCTCATGTAGAGTTGGACTGATAATTTGAACGACATTCATCCGACCATCCCCAAGGGGCACGCCGAAGAGACGACAGTACTCTCTCCCTGACCGACATCAACAGGATGTAAGAACCGTACAAAGCTGGGCCGTAACCGTCAGGAAAGTTTGGTAGAAATTTCTGAGCGGGGGATCGGATAGCTGGCTCGCGCGGCGACCCCCGTGCCCCCTCTTGATCCACGCAATGCGGCGTGTTTGGGCTGCCCCATGTTACACCTTGTGTCACAGGATGGGCCTAACCAAGCGCTTTTGCCCATGTCGCTCCATCAGGGACACGGTAGGGCCATCCTGCAGGGTCACGCTAAATTGCGTTGAGCGGTCTTTAGCTCCGCGCGTACAGGTTGCGAAGGCGGTTTCCGCCATGGGGCATCGAATGGATAGGGGGCATCGAATGGATTTCGATTGGGTCGCGGCGTTCGTCGCAGGATTGTCCGGCATGATGGCGCTGGCTGGTTTCTATCGTTGGAACGTTGGCGACCGTATCGGCACTTGGTCTTGCCTGCTCTTGGCGCTATTCGGCGCGCTTGCGTTGATCCTTCGGCGGCAGCATTAAGGCTCCCTGCCATACCTACCATTATGAGTAGACGACCGGATAACTGGCTCGCGCGAGGATGGTCGGTGCCCCTTCGTCCCAACAAGTCGGCCTGCAGTTACCGCAAGAACAGGCCTCTTCGGCTCAGTGGCATGTGGAGCAGGTTCTTGCGCGACTCGTCGTTACTCGGCCCTATTTCGTGCCCCTCCACGGTCCCCCGGCGTGGTCTCTTCCGCCAGGAGCCGAGCCTTTTGGTTTATCCAAAATGACTTTGAGATTTTGGTCGGCCTTGGCGTAACGCGCGGAGACCTGGCCGTCTGGCTGAATACTGTCAAGCGAAGTGAGGGGGGGTCACTTTCTCAATTCGGCCGACACCCCGCCCGGATAGAAGTGCTGGTCGATGCGCGGTTGAAGCCAATCAAGCTCGGCATGCAGGAAATCCACTTCAAATACGCTGCGGGCGGATCGGCCGGGGATGCGGGTCGTCCAGGCCTTGCATTGGATGCAGGACATGCTGACCCAGAAGAGCGAACGGAACCGTATCCAGGCGACGTTGCGCCGCGTGTAGCACGGCGAGGCCATTCTCGAGTATCTGCGCGCCGGTCTCTCCGCCGTGCCGATCTGGATGCAGGAGTTCCTCCGCCCTCTTTTGCAGCAGCCAGGAATGCCTTACGGGCCTCCTCAGTTTCCATCTCGTCGAATATCACGGCCATGCAAACGCGCACGGCGAGGTCCCAGCAAGGGCCACGCCTGGTCCACTTCATCAGCTCCTCGCCGGCTGTCTCGGCATTATTGACGTGGCGGATTTCCCCTGGACGCTCGGTCTTGACGGGGACCGGAGGGGAGAACCAATGGCGAGACATAGAACTCCTAATCAGGAAAGATCATGCCCTCCTCCTTGGCAGCCTCCTCGAAGGCGTCACGGGCCTGCTTTGGGGACACCTTACGCCGCATGGCATCGGCACAGACGCGCTCTGCCTCTTGCCACTTAGGGCCACGCTTGGTCCACAAGACGAGTTCCTCAGCCGCAGCCTGAACGCTGTGGACCCCGTAGCGGAAGCCATCATGCTCCGTCTTGACGTACACGGGAGGTAAGAACCAAAGGATTGCCATAGGTGGAATCTAGAGAAGGACTTCTCTGCGGCCAGCCTCCGGTCGGGAGCATTTGGTGGAAATGCCTGAGCGGGTGTTGAAGTAATTGACGGTCAACCACCAGCCCTAATCAGCATCCCCTCCTCCAGGGCAGCGGCCAGGAACGCCTTGCGGCACTCCTCAGGCTCCATCTCGTCGGCAATAACAGCCACGCAAACGCGCACCGCGAGGCTCCAATGAGGGCCACGGTTGGCCCACTTCAGGAGTTCCTTGGCTGCTGCCACTGCGTTGTTGACGTGGTACTTCGTATTGGGACTTTCAGTCCTGACGGGGACCGAAGGGGAGAACCAATGGGTTGCCATGGGGTCACTCTTTGCCAACCGATGAAGTTCCTTAAGCAAGTTTTGCTCGTCCGACAGCGTTCGCTCAAATGATAAAGTGAGCAGCTTTCGAAGGTAACTGCGGGCAGCTTCTGACCTCTGCTTTTTTCTCTCGACTTCAACCATGATTGTACCGACCCAAGTTCTGTATATTGTCAGGAACTAATAAAAGATCAACCGACGATTTCGTGTGGAATGGTGGGCCAAGAATGTTTGGTGGAATTTCTGAGCGGGGATGGGATAACCAGCTCGCGCGAAGTTCCCCGTGCCCCTCTCGATCCCAGAGTGGGATTGAACCAATGGGTTGCCATGCGGCTATTCGCGAAGATCGAACCCGACGAACAGGCCAAAGGCTGGGGCAATCTCGACAATGAGCTCGACCAGCGCGCAGTCACTTTCCACCAGATGCGGCCCGGCTCGGCGCACCGCTGCGATGGTCTCTTTGACGGAGATGATTTGGCCGTGACCGGCTTGTAAGATCAGCTCTTCAACAAGCTTATGGGCAGTCACTTTGCTGGGTCGGCAGTTCGTCCAGACGTTCATACTAGGCCTCCCACCTCAGCGAGAACCCACGCGGAACATTCATGATGCTCTGTCGGGAAAAATCAAGAAGAATGTTTGGCGGAATTTCTGAGCGGGAACCAGAGAAACAAGTACGGAGCGAGCCTCTGTACTCTTCCGCTTTGACGCCAGCCGGCTAGGGACCTTCTTCCGTCGGGCCCTGTTTGGCCCGATCAATAGCCGCAAGTAATGACTGTAGGGTTGCCGGCAGTTCTGGTTCGACCTCCAGATTTAAGAACGTTTGTACGTGATGACGATAGCCTTCGGAACGGATCAGCTTCCGAAACGCTTTGGAGACAGACTGATGGTCTTCTTTGTTGCTGGTTGCCATGTTCGGGAAGTCCCTCCCAATGAGCCGCAACTCGCCCGCAACGAATGGGTTCCATCAGGACGTCGGAATATTTAAGTATAAATTTCTGAGCGGGAGATCGGATAGCTGGCTCGCGCGAAGACCCCCCGTGCCACCTTCGTGCCGCAGCATTATCCTCGCTCTTTGAACTGAAGATTCGTGTCGGTCTGGGTCGGTGAACGTTGGAATGCTTCGTCCGATGTTTGCTCACGCTGTGATGCCAATAGGGCAGGCTCTTGCGGGACGGTGCCGCAAGGCCGCGAAAATGAAACGCCGGCCCAGTTCAACCCGCGCGACGTCCCTCAAAGCTGGGGGGATCGATCTTCATCAAGCGGTCTGCGGCCTCCACAGCAGTTCGGAAGGCATCGGCTGCTGCCATCTTCGCCACCTCTTCGACCTCCTATTCGCTCGCCTCCGGCCGACCATAGCGGATATTGTCGCCGACAGAACGATGCAGCAGCGCGACGTCCTGCGCGATAACACCGATGGCGCGCCGAAGGCTTGCCTGGCTGACGGTGCGCATATCCTGCCCGTCGATGAGACCATGCCCTCCCTGATATCGTAGAAGCGCAAGAGCAGGTTTGCGAGCGTGTCTTGCCCGCGCCCGAGAGGCCGACGAGACCGACCTTCTCGCCGGGGCGGACGTCAGCGACAGATCTTCGATGACAGGCTTGCCGGCCTTGTAGGCGAAGTAGACATTTTCGAAACGGATCTCGCCGGTCTCGACCTTGAGATCAGCGGTATCCGCCCGGTCGGCGATGGTGGGCGGGGTTGTCATGACCGGCATGGCGTCCTTGATCGTGCCGATCGCCTGGAAAATCTGCTGGCCCATCTGATGGCCGGCGCTGGTTGTGGTCGCATCAGACCTGGCGTGGGTTGCCGGCCGGCGCGGTTGTCGTACAGCTGGCGAGCACCAGGCAGAGGATCAGCGCCTTGCCCATTTCCCAGCCTCCGCTCTTGCTGCCGCATCGGTCATGCCGGCGGCCTTGCGCCCTTCGGCGGCGGCCTCGCGGTAAAGAACCTGCGGGTCGACATAGGTGACGATGGTCGCAATGATGCTGATGGCCCCCTGAACCCGCTTCGAGCTTGAAAAACACAATGCGTCGCAGCAAAGTAGAATTGGGCAGCAGCGCGTGCCGATGTTGCGGCAGCAAGCAAGGTTGATGTTTTCGACCCGCCGTGTGAGAAGAGCACGGGATGGTTGCACATGTCTGATGATGAACAAACGGCTGCGGCGCGCTAACAGTGAAGGCCGAACTCCGCGCGGTCGGCCGCGACAAGCCGCTGCTGCTGGTGCTGGCGGCGATCCTCTGCCTCTATTGTGCGTTTATCGCCGGACCTATCGTCTATGCGTTGCTGGCCATCAACGGCATTGCAGATTTCTTCAAATGAAGCGGTTCCGGCGATCTCGCTCCGTTCCGCCGTACTGCGTCTATCGGGCCCGTAAATTGCCTGGCCTCGATGAAATTGCTTAGCCGGGATGAAACTGTGCGGGAGGACACGTGACGATAAGAATCAGGCTTCCGGGCGGGACCTTGAAGATTAAGAAAAGGGACGAGTTACGGCGTCGCGAGCAGAAGCGCGAGGTGCCGGTTTGGCAGGTCGGCAATTACTTCGTCATCTGGTGGCCGAGCGGCATATCCGATCGCCCGTCCTCGCCCAACAAGTCCTCGCCCAGGAAATAGCTCGCGCACCCGACCATCCCGCCCGGGCACTGACGCTTCGGTGCGGGATCAGGAACCGCCGAGGTCAGCGGGCAGGCGTTGATTCTTCCGCCGCGGAAGGCCCTGGTGCTGCATTGCGCAATGGGGGCGGCGGAATCGGTGGCGGTGCGTATCCGGATGCCTGGCGGCACGCTGAAGGTGAAGGTCTACCGCGAATTGCACCGCGAGCGCGCCCGCCGCATACCCGTCGTCAAGATCGGCCCGATCTACTTTACCGGCCCCTAATCACGTTCGATCTTGAAGTGACCTTGCGAAGCGGGATTTACTGTCGGTCTGGCAGCATCGTCAGGATGCCCAAAGGTGACCGCAAGAGATCGTTGCTCTGATCAGGTCGAGGGTTCCCGGCTGACCTGCTGGGGCGGCCACTTGTGCCGCAGCCCTCCGAAATCACCTTCTGTTCACTATGGGTAATGTTTGCCGGCCACCTACTTAAACCGAAGAAATTCTGGACGAGGAACAAGGCGTCCAAAGGACGGGGGTCAATCGTGGCCCAGTAGACGGCTACGAAGGTGTGGTTCAGGGGATTTAGCCGTAGTGCCAGTGGGGCTTTGGCGCGGTGCCGGTGAACATGATGCCGATGCGGTCTTCCCGACGCCAACGGACCACCGCCTTGTAGGCGATGCCGTCGGTCGGCACATAGAGCAGGAATTCGTCGGGGACGCGAGCGTCGATCGACACCTTCAGTTCGGCGCCGCCGGCATGCATGTTGCGCACCGTGCATGTGACCTCGGAATGGGTCATGCCTGTCAGGATTGTTGCGCCCTTGAAGACGCGCTGCCTGCGTTGGCGCCTCTGTTCGTCTTCAGCCATTTCGCCTAACCCCGGCGTCCGTCGCTTCGTGCAGTTTTTGGTCTGCCAGATAATTGAGCTTGCCTGATGAACATAGCGTTATCGTCAGAGGCGGCGACTTTGCCTGCCTAGTCGGGCAGGAACAGCTTGCAAGAAGTTGCGACCGCTACCCGTCGTATCGTGCAGGACAACAGCCCTACAGCGGTCCGCGACAGCAGACTGGCTAGACTCCAACTATGTCGCCCGAGCAGCCCGGAAACCCAGCAATATGTCGGGCTCGGTCTCTGTCAGCGTCGGCCGTGACATGCGGGATCGGATCTGGAAGCGCGTTTCAGGAGCATGCCGGTTAAGGGGCTTGCCAAGGCGGCCGGCGACCCAACGGGTCAAGCCGGGGATCAAAGCCTGCGTGAGGCGTCTAAGCGGCGAGGAAGATCCTATGGGGATGGAAGGCGACCAGCGCTCTGCCAGAGTGAAGTCGCCAAACATCACCTGGAGGTCAGCATGCAAGCCAACACCACGGCCGCTATCCGCGTCGATCTTGCCGCAGTGTTTGTCTCGTTAGAACTGTCTCGTTCAAAATGGCTCGTGACTTCGCTTTCGCCAGGTGGGGGCGAGAGAATGTCGAGACACCTCGTGCCGGGGGGCGACATTCCGGGTTTGCTCGATCACTTCGCAGAGCTGCAACGAAAAGCGGAAGTGCGGACAGGGCAGCGTTTCCGGGTCATATCAATCCAGGAAGCTGGTCTGGATGGATTCTGGATACATCGGGTCCTCGAACGCGAAGGCATCGAGAGTTATGTCGTGGACCCGGCATCCATTGCCGCATCGCGTCGCCGCCGGCGGACCAAGACCGACAGGATTGATGGGGAAGCACTGGTTCGAGCGTTGTTGGCCTACAACCGCGGCGAGCCTCGGGTTTGCGCGATGTTGCGAGTGCCAACGCCGGAGGAGGAAGACCGTCGCCGGTTGGTGCGGGAGCGAAAGGCGCTGACGAACGAGCGGATCAGGCACGTCAACAGGATAAAGGGCCTTTTGTTCAGCCAAGGTGTGTCCGGATACGAACCGTTGAAAGGCGATCGACGCAAATGCCTCGACGCGCTCATTACCGGAGATGGGCGTCCACTGCCGCCAGCGCTCAAGGCGCAGATCAGCCGCGAGCTTGATCGCATCGAGTTGCTGATCCAGCAGATCAAGGATGTTGAAGAGGCACGCGACGCCTTGCTCGTCGCGGCAGATGAGCCAACACCGGCCCTGCTGCTCAGCCTCAAGGGAATAGGTCCGGAGTTCGCGGCCGTCCTGTGGTCTGAGGGATTGTCGCGCAAGTTTGACAATCGACGACAGGTTGCCGCCTACGCTGGTTTGGTGCCAACGCCCTGGCAAAGTGGGCAGATTAATTGCGAGCAGGGAGTCTCGAAGTCCGGCAATCCTAGGCTCCGGTCGACGCTTGTCCAGGTTGCGTGGCTCTGGGTGCGCCATCAACCCAATTCCGCACTCAGCCAGTGGTTCAGGGCGCGAGTCATCCAGAATGGTGGCCGGTACAAGAAGACGGCGATCATCGCGCTCGCTCGGAAACTGCTTGTTGCACTGTGGAAATACGTGAACGCCGGAGTCGTTATAGAAGGAGCTCTCCTGACGAAACCATCAGCGTAGACGCCAATCGATCATAACAATCTCCAGGCCGATCAGGCCTGGCAGATCCTCGGTAGACGAACCGACGAAACTCATGGCCTCAACAGCCGCCGTTGAAGAATGGTTTCGTCTCTTGGGTCCGAATCCGCCGCAAGCGGGATCATGGAACAGGTGCATGCGCCCTGACCGAATATAAGGTGGACTGGGTTCGTTCGCGAACCGCGTCACGCAAACGGACCCATCGAATGGATCTGCGGATTGCCCGGAGGTACATGACAATGTCGACGTGCCGCCGTTTGTGGTTGACCATCCCCATATAAGAGTTTCGCTGCAGGTTTTTGGATGGAAAGTTTGCCGCGGCGCCCGACGCGAATGAGCCTTATGTTCCAACCAACGGAACTGTGACTGTCGTTGCGTAATTTATCGGATTCCGATCGAAATATGGGAACTCGATCACGAAAGCATAGGTGGCGGTCAGATGCGCCATGCGGAAACCACCGCTAGGGGGATCGATCCCAATCGTCACTTTGACGTCTTTTAATCCCAAATCCAGTAATTTTTCCGTGGCAATGGCTTGTATCTCGGCCTGGGTCAGCGAATTCCTCATCTGCAGCGCACGCCAGGACGTTTCCAGGGTGTACCGAACACTCGACATGGCGTTCAGAGCCCAGCCGAATGCGAAGATGCCGATCAAAAACATTATCAGAATAGGCGCGAGCAGTGCGAACTCCAGTGCGGCTCCGCCTGATGCCCCACGTATGAAGGCTCTCCCTTTAGCGAACACGAATCACCTGTTGGTGGCTGAACTCGCGCGAGAGGGAAAACGCGCCAAAGCTGAAGGGCGGAGACCAGGTGGCGGTCGCCTGGATTTCGACGAAAACCGCGGGAGCTTTCAAACTGTCGCACAGGACAGATGGATCGACCACGGTGGTCCCGCACATGTATTTCCGGCTCAGCGTCACCTGCGCGTCACCGGGATGGTTTTCCCAGCTTGAAAGGGCGACGGCTTGGGTGGCCGTATCGTCGGCTGCTCCTTGCATCACGAGATTCGCCGCCGTTTTGACCCCTGCACGCATCGACAACGCGTTCGACACAAAAGACCAGCCGTCAATGATACCAAGAAGCAGCAGGCAAAGGATCGGCAGAACCAGCGCAAACTCCACCGCAGCAGCACCCGAATCACTCCGGGAACTCCGGACTGGCAGCCGTTCCACGAAGACTACTCGACAAGCTTTATCGATTGCGTGGCCGGAATGTCGCGCATTCCGAGGCTTGTGCAATCCTGGCTGATGCTCGTGTTGCCGGACCACTGCAACGTGCCGGCGACGACCTGGGTGCAACCACCTTTGCCCGAGAAATTACCGAGATAATTAACGTCCTGCGTTGGAAAATACAGAGCGCCGGTCAAAAGCGAATCCGCCGTGCCATTGAACGTATTCGATCCCGCCGGGTTACCTCTGTTGCCGTAAAACAGCACACCGGAATAGGTGCCTGACGTCGGTGCGCTAAGCTTGACGGTGGCGTTGCCGTTCATGCTGACGCTCGACGTGCCGGCCAGATAGATGATGACACCGTCGCCGGAAATATTCGCGTTCGCGTTCGCTTTGAAATCACCGCCTTGAATGACGTACACGCCGGGCGAGAGGGCAACATTGCCGCTCAGGCTCAGCCCGCTGCAGTATGTCCCGGGGTTCAGGGTCGACAATTTCGAGTTTTGACAGGGAGTTGTGCCTGGTGGCGTCGGCAGGTCGATAAAGGGATCGCCGGCGGGTAAGGCCTGGGTAATCGGGCTGGCGCAAACGGTCGTCACCGGGTTGTTCAACGAAACACCGCCGGCCGATATCAGGCAGTCGGCCTGAAGTCTTGCTGATCCCTGAAGCTTGATAGCATCCGCGGCTATGGAGTTGGACATCACGGAGCAGCCCGTCATTTTTATGGTCGAACTGCCCGAAAACAGCGCCGCTCTCGGAACGGAAGGATTGAGGGCTAGAGCGCAGGCTTTTGAGGCGGCAGTGATAAGCGCCACCGCTCTTGCCTGTGCGCTAACCGCGTTTTGCGTAAAGATCGAGGTAAAAAACCGATCGAGGGTCTGATCAACGATGACCTCGACAGCCCTTTTTGCGACATTTGGGCCGGACGACGGGGGCGTGAAGACTTCGATCGTGCCGGTTGACGGCCTCCAGCCGTTCGTGGTCGCTGACGTTGTCGCGGCGGAGACTATCGTCGACTTGTCGGATCCCGAGACTTTTTCCAAAGCGCCAGCATAGGCCGCCGCATCCGCCACCGCCTGTAACTTAAGGGTGCTATAATACCAAAAGGAAGTCTCGACACCGAGGCCCGCTGCGCCGACAACAATCGGCAAAGACAGGGCAAAGATAGTAGCGACGTTGCCGCTCCTGCCGATGCCTGGTCGGAGACAGCGGATAAACCGCCTCAAGATACGGGCACCCCATTCCATGGAAATATTTAAGCAAAGATCGATGAAGGAACGACTAAGGATTTCACTCCATTTGATGGATTCGCTCCTTGGGGCGGCCGGCACGAGCTCCGGCAGCCGGGCAGCGGGTCAGCCGTTCGACAGTCTCGATCATCGCCTTGGAAAGGGTTTCGCCCTCATGGACCGGCTCGTGACCGAAGAGCAGCGACACCCGCTTTGCAAAGCTTCGCCTCCGCAACGGCGTCCCGTCGGTAAGAGCGGATGGCCGGCGCCGCTTGGGAGGCGTTGGGGTCAGCGCGCATAAAGGAGGGGAGTCAAAATTGAACGCCGACTGGAGTGGACCCGTCAGACCGGATAGGTTGGTTCGGTAATTGACCGGGCAGCCAGGCTTTCAGAGGACCGGTCCATGGCAAAGCACCGAGTTCAAGCGGCGGGTTTCACAGGAGTATTTCGGCTATGCACGCCCTCTCGAAGCGGACGGGGCCCTACTCCTCCTGCTGAGTGCATTCCACTGTGCCATTCAGAATTATCTGCCGCTGTCCGGAATTAAGCCGGGCTTCGGCTTCGTGTCGGCGCTCGTGCATAAGCTTGAGCACGTGAAACCCTCGGCGGTTTTCGTACGCCAACTCTGAAGGCTTCTTCAACGGTGAGGCCAAGAAAGATCAGTTCCGGATCTTTCATCTTCGAGTGTTTGAAGGCTGAAGCACCCAAGTCGCACCCGGTAATCGTCGTTTTCGTCACATGGCGACTTTGAGAAGCCCGCCGTGGCGGAGGCCGATATCGCGGTGGTAAAGTCGGTACCTGACCTCTTTACCAAGCTTGGGTTGCAGGTAAAGGCGCAAGAGATCGGAGTTTTTCTCGAAGAACACATGGACGAGCTGATCGCGGCCGGCGATAATTGGGGCTTAATGGGAGATTTCGAGGATTCCGAAATCGACGAGACGACAGTGATTGCCGTAGACATTGGGCTCTGACGAGCTTCGGCTCGATTGAAGAACACGGCCCAATCTTAGTCGTGGGTCAACTCACGATAACGGCTGGCGTGTCCTACACACACCCTGACTGGACAATCCGGCGTATGACTCTGAAGACAAGCGTCTCATTCCGTTTGACGACGTAGCCGGCGAGACCGAGGTTCAATTCGATGTCGACGTTTCGATGTCCATCCTGGTCGATGAGAACGGAAAGCCGGCAGATTGACGAGCTACAATTCCGCGATAGCGATTTTACTTTGAGTTGAATCCGCCGGAAACTTACAAGTAAAAACGGCCCTTCGGGGGGGCGCCCGCTCTCCATCCATCTATAAGACCCACCCACAACTAGAGCAACGACAGTTGCCCGCCTGTGGGTCCTTGCGACACCTTGATCTCGGTGGCGGGCTTCTCGACAATCACAAGGGCACCGCCCGGTGCGGTGCGCTGCAGCCGCTTCACAACAGACCACGGAGCGGCAAGCGACGCCTCAGTTTCCTCTTGCGTGGTCAGGATCACCAGCATTGCCTTCTCGTGGATCGGCGTGATGTGGGCGTTGGGCTTGGTTGTCATGAAGCCGTACAACTCGAACTGGCCGGGACCGTCTTTGACCTTGCGAACGCCCTGCCAGCGCGTCCAAAGCCGGCGAAGAACAACAGCGGGCGGCCCTCATTGAGTGCGAACCAATAGTTCCGCTGAATGGCTGACGGGGTCCTTGTCGCCTGGCGTAGGGCTCGGCTCGGCGAAGCTGGTCATGGGGACTAAGCAGCGATGCTCAACGCCCACATACTGCTGCCAGTGCCCACACCGGATCTCGTTGCACTAAAACCGCTGCGCACATTTGGGCGACATGTACCAATGCCCGGTTCCCGCAGCCCTTTGCCGACGAGACCTGACCGCCTCCAGCAGTTCGGGCTCGCTGGTGTGAACATTTCGAAAAATGGCCACAACCATCACCGCCAAGATTTCGGCGTCCGGATCCAAAGGGTCGAGATTCTCATCCGCGCAGACCCGATCGAACACGCGTTCGCAAATAGCCAGATCGTGAGGGCTCAGGCACGTGCGATTGAAACGCCGACGCAGCATCTGGGCGAACCTTTCAGGGCCCGCCGTGCGTGCTTTGCGGCGGGCTTTTTACTGATGAACCGCTGACGCGATGGAATGCTTAAGTCATAATATCGTCCAAGTGGATTGTAATCAGTTTACCTGCTGCCTGATGATTGCTCTGTTAAGAGTCCCAAAATCAGCGCGCACTCGCGGGCTTTATACTGCCCAGCAATCATGAGTTGGCGGTAGTCTTGCCGCTTGTGTTCCGGGACGTGAAATCCGCGCCGAAATTCCGCCGCCTCTTTCGGAGTTCGAGTGCAACCGAGTTTACTGGCCGCGACCTTCAAACTCCCCAGTGAGCATCCGATTTTTGCCGCAATGTCTTTCAACGGTTCGTTGTTGCCATACCCATCAAGAATTATCTTGCGACGAGCTTCGCTGTTGAGCTTTGTGTTCATTTCAGCGGTCCCCCCTCAATTACGCTTTCACGATGCCTGATTCTATACGCACCAGGTTGAAGAGTGTCGTTAGCTTCCCATCCAGAAACTTATCTCGGCATGCATTTCTGACTGTAATCCAGCGTGATCGCCGTTTCAGTCGCCTCGAGTCGGCTAGTCTTGCCAGATGCTTGAGGTACACCACATGATTGAGAGGGGCACGGGACATACCCGATTCGGATATGGCACCACGCGATGGACACCAAGAGGCGAGACGAGGCCCCTGCGAGGCAGCCGCGAGACCGTGACCGACGTCGTTGGCCGCGCGAAGGTCAACCCCACAATGGGGATGCTCCATCACTCGCGCCGGCGCTCGAACCTCTGCCCTTTTCAACGCTCGAGCTGGCGCCAGACGATCAATTCGCCGCTTGGCAGGCGCATATGGCACCGCTCGTCGAGGTCAGGTTGCCGGATCACAAATCGCTCGACGATGGCTTTCCCGCCGATCACATGGCTTGGAATCTCGGTGGCATGCTGATCGTTCAACAGCGCGCGCCGGCACATAGCTACTTGCGTTCCGCCGCTAAGCTCCGATCCAGTTCGATCGATCACTGGTACATGGTCTTGCCACGAACTGGCCGGTCGTGGACGGAGGTCGATCGCCGCGTTGCGGAAAACCAGTCGGGCAAATTGGAGATCAGATCGCTTGGCTACCCGTTTCGCGGGAGGGTAACGGACTCGGAAAGTCTCCTTCTGTATATGCCGCGTGATTTGTTCTCAGATGCGGCGTCAACCCTCGATGCAAAGAACAATTCAATTCTGTCCGGCAACTTTGCCAACCTCTTGGTCGACTACGTCAACAGCATAGAAGCAAGACTGCGGAGCCTCACGGCTGACGATCTGCCCCGCATCGTGCACGCAACTCGCAGCATGATTATTGCCTGCCTCGGGCCTCCGGCGGAACAGGCTGCGGCCGTCGAACAATTGACGGGTGTCGCGCTAATGGAGCGAGCGCGTCGATACGTCCACCACAATCTGGATGCGGCTCATTTGACACCGGATTCAATGTGCCGGGTGCTCGGTGTCTCGCGCTCTCGCCTCTATCAATTGTTCGAACCGAGCGGTGGTGTTCTCCATTACATACAAAGTCGCCGCCTTCTGGCGGCCCATGTTGCGCTTAGCGATCCGGCGGACAGCCGGCGCATTGTTGAAATTGCTGAAGCCTTTGGGTTTAGTTCGGCGGCTAATTTCAGCCGAGCCTTCAGCAAGGAATTCGGTTACAGCCCCCGCGAAGGTCGCAGTGCTGTGGTGTTGTCGCGCCCCGCCCACTCTGTTTCGCATGCCGGATACGAGGTGGCCTCTTCCTTTGAACGTTGGCTCAAAGCGCTCGGAAGCTGAGTGCAGGATCGGGGATGGTTGAAGTGGGGCGGACCCAAAAAAAGGGGCGGGGAAGATCAGCCGCCTCATGGACCAGAATATTCGGGTCGCGTCTGCCGCGCCATCAATTATAGCCAATTCCCGATTTATTAACCAACTGTTCATCGTTACCGCAGTCAGCGGAACACTAAATTGCCACTACGCAGCATGCGGCAGTTGTTGAGACTGCGACTTGCAGGTTTGCCAAGCTTGACAGTTATGCTATTTCTGGGCTGGGGACGTGGATTCTCACCGCCTATGGAGATGGCTATTGCACCCGGAGGCATCAGGCGTGGGCACGGAGAGCGAGGGGGCTTCCTCAAGCGATGCACGTCCCGCCGAAGCGCTGCTTGTTGTTCTTTTGGCGAACACGACCGAACTTTTGTCGTTCTATGATCGCGACTTCTGTCTGACGCACTACGCAGCTAAGCTCAAAAGCGTGTATGGGAGCGCGGTGGTGCCGGGTGCCGCCATTTGGGAGATCTACCCGAGCTTCCTCGATGCGAGATATCGCGACGAATTTCTTCGTGTGTTCCAGGGCGGCTCTCCGGCAAGCATCGACCTGCCGCGATCGTCGGGCGAAGCGCCCCGGTCCGTTTTCGTCTTCGGCACTGCAAATGGTGTGGGAATCATCGAATCAAGGGAACGCGGCGGGCGGAGCGCGGCGGAGGAGCAGGAGCATGTAGTTCTGCTCCATCAGGCGACGCACGACGTGCTGACCGGACTGCAGAATCGGCGGCGATTCGGTGAACGGCTGCAGCAAGCACTGGCGGCCATCGGCGGACCAAAGCGGAAAGCCGCCCTGCTGCAAATCGACCTCGACGATTTTAAAGCGGTCAACGATACGCTCGGTCATGGAGCAGGCGATACGCTTCTTCAACTCGCGGCAGGTCGAATCCGCGACGCGCTGCAGGACGGCGAATCTGCGTATCGGTATGCCGGCGATGAGTTCGCTGTCATCCAATTGGGAAAGGATCAGCCCGCGGAAGCCGAGCGCCTCGCCGGATCGCTTGTCGATGCGTTCAAGGAGCCGTTTGTCATCAACGGCATTCCCGTCTTCGTCGGCTCGAGTATCGGAATTGCTTTCGGGCCGGAGCACGGGACCGATGGCGAGCAGTTGATGAAAGCCGCCGACATTGCTCTTTACGCAGCCAAGACGGATGGACGCGGTTGCGCTCGAACGTTCAACCGTTCGATGCTGCTCTTGCTCGAGCAACGCGAGAATCTGAGGCGCAGCCTTCGAACCGCACTGGAGCGGGGCGAGCTTTATCTTGAGTATCAGCCGCTCATTCGACCTCCCGCGTCGGTGATCGGATTCGAAGCGTTACTGCGGTGGCGGCACCCCGAGGTCGGAATCATTCCACCCAGCGTGTTCATACCGATCGCCGAGGCGGACGGTCTGATGGACGAGATTGGACGATGGGTGCTCGAGGAAGCCTGTCGCCAGGCATTGACGTGGCCTTCCTCGCTGACGGTCGCAGTGAACGTGTCGCCGGCTCAGTTCCTTAGCGGTTCGCTAACGGATACGGTTGCTCAAATCATCGACTCAGTTGGAATCCGGGCTGAGCGACTTGAACTCGAGATAACCGAGCAGGTTCTTCTTGAGAAGACGATCGACAATATCGACACCTTAAATACTCTGAACGTCTTGGGAATACGAATTTCGCTCGACGATTTTGGAACATACTATTCATCATTAAGCTACCTTAAGAATTTCCCCTTCGATACTTTGAAGATCGACCAGTACTTTATTGCGGACTTGGAGACCGATCTCAAAAGCCAAACGATCGTGCGATCGATCATGAATCTGGCGCACGGCCTGGGAATAAATGTCACTGCCGAGGGGGTGGAGACGTCGGCACAGGCACGGTGGCTGATCAAGGAGAATTGCGATTGCCTGCAAGGCAACTTCCTGGGAAAGCCGCTTGGAGCCGAGGCCATCAGCGATTTCATCAAGCGGTCCCCGCTGAGGGTGGTACGAGCGAGGGAGGAATCAAATCGAGCGCTCTAGCGCCTTGCACCTTTGTTAACGGTGAGGCGGAGATTTGTAGAACGATCGAGGCAGATACCGTGCATATCTTCAAGTGGGTGCGAGACTGACTCATCAAGGCGCGGTGAAATTTTTCTTCGCGGAGGCCCGCGAGGCTCAATACTGATGGAACAAGTGAGGATGCCGATGGGACCCGTTCATCATGATCTGACTGGCGAGCCGACTTTTGAGCCGGTGATCCAGATCGACTTCGAAATCAAAGCTTTTGTCTCCGCTTGGAAACATTGCGATTATGTCTCGACATACATGGCCCGGATGATCAGTCAAAACAGGTCAGACTCGGTCCATCATGCAAATCTCTTTTCCTCTGCCTTCAACGAATTGCTGGAAGTCGCCTTTCGTACGCGCCATGCCGAAGGCGAACTGGCATGCAGGGTGTCTCGCCATGGCGCGACGGATAGGATCGAGTTGACAATTCCTTGTGTGCCGGAGGAGCGCCAATTCTACGAAGAAGCCGTATCGCAAGTTGCTGGAATAGAGGCCAGAGAACGATACCTCAATTCCTTGTCTGGGGATCTCGCGCCTAGCCGCGAGGTCGTACTCCTGGAACTGGCTGTCGACTACAACGCGACGCTCTGGACCGAGGAGGCCGACGGCGATGCAATCAAGCTTGTCGTGGATCTTCCGCTCGAGGGCTTTCAAAATTGAACCCTTACGACCTTCTCCCGCGCTTCAAGGCGCAATACGACGCGAACAACCAGGAGTTCTCCATATCGGGAGTGGTCCGGCCTCAGGCGATCGATGAGCTTGGGCCCGCGATAGCATTGCTTCGCGATGCGATTGGCCGTGTGCGCGGCGTTCTCTACGTCAATGTCAGGCGCCTGACGCAGATGAACAACGCTGCGTTTCACACCTTATCGAGGATCATCATCGACGCTTGTCGCGCTCGACCCGATCTCAAATTCGTGGTCATCACATCAAGCGTCGTCGGATGGACCTCGCGAAAATTCGGTCGCCTGAGCGGAATAGAACCGAACATAACGGTCAAGGAGTATGACACCGAATTCTATCCGGGGCAGGGCTTCCTTGAGGAAGGAGGGTTCGTACCGATCCTGCGCACTCAGACAAAGATGACTTGGCGGCACGAGCGCGCAATCTTGCCGCGACACGGCATGCGGCCCGGCATCGTCATGGCCGACATCTGTTGCGGGATCGGTGATTTCGCCGTGCTCGCGCAGAAGGAGTTCCAGCCATCGCGGATCGTCGCCCTCGACCACTCCATGTCAAGCCTGAACTATGCTCGACAAGTGATGCGGGAGTTCGATATCCGGGGCATCGAGTACACCTATGGCGATGCGTCGGAGATGCTGCTCGACGAAGCGCAGTTCGACTTGGTCACTTGCCGACATTCGCTTCAAATCTTCAATCGACCTGAACTCATCCTCAAGGAGCTCTACCGCATATGCAAGCCAGGCGGTCGGGTCTATATCACCAACGAGAAGAATTCGCATTGCCTCGGCGAGCCGCGCGCCGAAAGCATTCGCTGGACCTACGACGAGGTGGCGAAGCTGTTCGGGCATTTCGAGATGGACGTCGAGTTTGGGCCCAAGAGTCGGCGATACCTGGTGGAAGCCGGATTCGAAGACATCCTTGTGGAGACCTTCATGGTCACTAACCTGGACGGCGATCCGCAGGACTTCGCCGACGTCATTGCGGCCTGGGCGGATGTCTATGCCGGGGAGATGGCGAGCAGACGCGGTGACGGACCGGAGTTCGTCGCACGGTTCCGGCAGGGCTTCCAGGATCACATTTTCGCTGCACTACACCCCAAGGGTTATGCGGGTTGGCCGATCTGGGTCGCATCGGGGCGACGGCCACAATGAAAGCCGATAACGAGCCTACACCGCGCTTCGGCCTGCGCTCCTTTCGAGCGAAATTCGTATTGGTCGTTGGCGGCGCCGTACTGTTCGACCTCCTGCTGAGCGGTGGTCTGGCGCTTTGGAACGTTCAAAAGCTGTCGCGCGACGCCACCTCGGAAGTCGGTGAGGGCCTGACGAACGCAAACCAGGAATACATTCGTTCCTATGCCGAGTCGACAGCGTTGAGCGTTGACCTGCTGCTCGATCGGGTTCACGGGGACGTCAAGGCGCTCGCTGGCGTGCTGCAGGCCCAGATCGACGATCCGAGGAGGCAGCAACAGGTCGGCGCCACGCTTTCGCATGAGGCGCCCGGCTCCGTGAAGGTTGTCTACAACGCGCAGGGCGATTGGGCGCAGAATCTGCCGGGCGCGCCTTCCGTGGTAAGCGTCTGGGGCTACCTGCTGGGCGCCGACCACAGTCCGCTGCCCAGCGTTCGGCAGGAAATAGAAGACAGTACTCTGATCGATCTCGTCGCGCCGTCTCTCATGGCCAGCGGGTCGTCCAAACTGCAGATGTACTATATTGGTCCAAAGGAACGGCCGATCTTCCGGACGGTACCGTATACGGATCAGGCACAGACCTTCGACCGACTCTATCCAGGTCACAACAAGGCGGAATTCTGGGAGTTCTTCTTTCCGGGAATCTATGGTTCATGGCAGCAATGGGCCAGGGATCCCGCCTCACGTCCGGTCCCTGACGATATTACCCAGACAGCGCCTTACACCGATGCAATCACGGGAAAGTTGATCGTCAGCTTTTTCCACCCGCTTTGGACGCGCGATCGCACCGGTATCGCCGGTACGACGGGAGCAGATATCACTCTCGATCAGCTCGCGAAAGTCGTCGAAAGGGTGAAGATCGCTGAAACCGGATTCGGCTTCCTCACGATGTCGACTGGCAACGTGGTGGCGATCAATCCGTCGGGCCAGGCGATCATCGGCCTGACTTCATCGAGCGATGCGGGCACGCAGGGCGTCACCGGCTTGGAAAGGTCTCTGCGGGGAAGTACGCAGCCGGCTATCGCGTCACTACCTCTAGACAAGAACAATGACGGTGTCATTCAGCATATCATGCTCGACAATAAGGGCGAACACGTTCCCTATATTGTTGTCCTCAAGAGATTGAAGCCGACCAACTTGTGGAGTTCGGGACCGATCAAGTCCGAAACGATGTCGGTCGGGATCGTCGTTCCCGAACGGGAGATCTATGCATCCCTGTTCGCCGCGCAGGAGAGTATTTCTCGCGCAACCAATCGTATCCTGCTGTTTCAGATCGCGGCGATCGCCGTTTCGCTTCTGATTGTTTTTGCGGCCGTGCTCGGAATTTCGAAACGGATCACCGCGGGCCTCAGGGCACTTGCCAGCGCCGCCCAGCGGCTCCAGTCCAAAGATTATTCAGTCCGCGTGAACATTCCGACGCGCGACGAGGTTGGAGCGGCAGGAATCGCTTTCAACCGGATGGCCGAGCAGATCAGCTTTCACACGGAAAACCTCGAGCAACTCGTCGACGAACGAACCAGGGAACTCGGGGACGCCAATCAGGAGATTTCCGCACTCAACGAAAAGCTGCAGGACGAGAACGTCCGCCTTGGCGCCGAACTCGCGGTCGCCAGGCAGATACAGATGATGGTCCTGCCGAAACAATTCGAACTCGAAGCGATTCCGGGGCTGGAGATCGCGGCCTATATGCGGCCGGCCGACGAGGTCGGCGGTGACTATTATGACGTCCTGCAGAACGGGTCACGGGTCAAGATCGGCATCGGCGACGTGACCGGTCATGGTCTCGAGAGCGGCGTGCTGATGCTGATGGTCCAATCTGTTGCACGCGCGCTGCAGGAGACCAGCGAGGCGGATCCGCACCAGTTTCTGGATCGGCTGAACAGAGCGATCTACAAGAACATCGAGCGGACGAACACCGGAAAGCATCTCTCGCTGGCCTTCCTTGACTTCGAGGATGAGCGGGTAACGCTATCCGGCCAGCATGAGGACGTTCTCGTCGTGCGTGCGGACGGGGACGTCGAACGCATCGACACGATGGATCTGGGTCTGCCGGTTGGCCTGGAGAATGACATCTCGAAGTTCATTGCCACGCGCGACATCCTGTTCGGCAGTGGCGACGTGATCGTGCTGCACACTGACGGTGTGACCGAGGCGGAAGACCAAGACAGAAGGCTGTTCGGGTTCGAGCGCCTCTGCCAGAGCGCACGAAGACGTCAAGGCGGGAGCGCCGAGGAAATCAAAACCGGGATCATCGAGGATCTCATGGCCCATATCGGGATCCAGAAGATCCACGACGACATCACCCTCGTGATCATAAGGCACACATAGCCATGACAACGCTGTTCGGGACCCCTGACGTTGCAATCGGGATGAAGGAGAGCGTCAGTCGCGTGCGGCTGTTCGACGGACCTCTCGACTTGAGTTGGCGTCATTGTGCCACGACCTCGGACTTCATCGCCGATCTTTTCGCATTGCGCTTCCGGTCGTCCCGCAATGACTACATGGAAGTGCGGCACAGCATTGGATATCTGGTCAACGAACTCATCGAAAATGCCGTCAAGTTTCGCGCACCGGGTGAGATCTTGATCGAGGCGTCGATGGATTCGGAGTGCTTCAAGCTGAAAGTGTCGAATGACGTCGATGGTGAAGATGCGTCTGAGTTCCAAAGTCTCCTGGCGGACATCACGGTTGGCGACCCAATGGACCTGCTGATACAGCGAATTGAAGCCAATGCCGCCAACCCCGACGTAGGAGGCTCCGGACTTGGATTGCTGACGTTGATGAGTGACTACGGCGCACGCCTGGCTTGGATATTCAGCGCCGCCGACGAAAGCGATCGGATCTGCGTGGAGACATATGCCTCCATTCCGATCTCGCAAATTCACAACTAGAAGAAACGAAGCCAGGCTATGGAAATCAAGACAGACGACTATCGTGTGTGGACTGAAGGAAGCGAAATTTTCTTCGACGGTGCAATGCGGCTTGCCAGTTCCGAGGCCGGTGCGCCTATCACGGCTTTGGCGACCAGTGTTCTTGCCTCGAAACCCGCTTCCATTACGCTCAATCTGAAGGACCTTCACTTTCTCAACTCTTCCGGCATCAACCTGCTGGCGAAATTTACCATCGAGGTGCGCAAGCATCCCGATGTTCGACTCGTCGTGCGTGGAACGCCCGACATACCCTGGCAGTCGAAATCATTGCCGAATCTGAAGAAGCTGCATCCCGCTGTGGTGCTTTTGATGGACTGACCAGGTCCCGAAATTTGCCAAGGGACTGCGTGGGCTTGCGGCAACCCGAGATAGTATAGGTCAGCCGGGACGATGCGGGAGCTCCGCACCGATAGTGAGAAGGTGCAGGAGCGCGGCGCCTACAGCGAATATGTACACTAGGATAAGTATTTGGATGCCAAGCTAACGACAATCCGGCCTCGTGCGCAGATGCTCGCAATGGCTCGGCGGGGGCTCGGCACAGGCGGCAGGCGTCCAAGTTGGGGGGATGTCGGGCTGTCTGTGCCGATCAGCCGCCGCGCGATCAAAGGTGGCGTCATTGAGTAAGCGTGCCAAGGTGAACGGCGGCCAGCTGGAGTTCATTCCGCCGCAGATCCCGACTCGGGTCACGGAGCCGCCCGAAGATGAGGGATGGCTTCAGGAGGTCAACCTTGACGGCTACCGAACGCAGATCATCATCGATAAAGGCGGCGTGCGTCTATACAGCAAGAACGGCCGTGACTGGGCCACGAAATACTGGCCCATCGCGCTGGCGGCCGAACTGCCATGCCGGGCTGCCATTATCGACGGCGAGGTCATTGTTCCAGGCGAGCAGGGCGCTCCCCATTGACCTGCGCAGGAAGCTGCGATCTGGCTCGAACCGAGCCGGCTGGTGTTCGTCGCGTTCGATATCCTCCATCTCGACGGTCGCAATCTAACCTCCTTGCCCCTGCTGCAGCGCAAGCAGGCGCTGTGGCAGCTCGTTGAGCACGGCCCCGGCAAGATCCAGTACAGCGAGCATTTCGAGAGCGATGCGCTAGCGATCTTCCACGCCATCGAGAAGATAGGGCTGGAGGGCATCATCTCGAAGCGCGCCGATAGCCGCTACAGGAGCGGGCAATCGAAAACATGGCTGAAGGCCAAATATTTCGAGGAAGCCGATTCTGAGCATCGACGACAGCTTCTGTGAAGGTTTCGGATGCCGGCCTTTCCGTGGGCGGTGCCGCGCGCCGGGGCCGGCGTCCGGGAAAGCCTCCAGGGAAAGAATCCGCGGGATCAGGAACGCGGTTTCTGGCCTATGGGGATTTGACGACTTCGCATTGCGCAGCTGGGCAGTGCTGATGGGCGTGGCGCGTGAGAGCAACGGGGTGGACGGGCGGTTGGAGCTTGCCAACGCCGGGGCTGTTGCGGCGTGGCCATTGACGAGCGGAGCAATTGAGCGTGGTTGGCGCCGTGCGGGTCAGACGCACGTCGTCGCCCAGCCACCGACAGCGAGCTTCGGCAGGTTTGCGATATGTTGACGGGCCGTTCGCAGTCATGACGTCCTATGGCGGCGCGCGGGCGGCTTTGCCCCGCTCGAAGGCCTCGATGATGATCGTGCGACCACCGCAGCACGGACATGGCGGCCGCCAATCGGTCGGAGCAGCGTCGGCATTGTCGGAGCTGCCGCGTTCGACCTTGGGCGGGGGCGCTGCGAGTAGTTCGCGAGCGCGCGCAATGTTTGCCGCGCGGGCGGCGCTGGCAAGCAGCCCATAATGGCGAAGCGGTGGAAGCCTCTGGGCAGCACAGGGAGCAGGAAGCGGCGGATGAACTCGCCGGGATCGAGCGTCATGGTCCGGTCCCGTTCGTGCCCGTTGCGGCGGTAGTCCTTGTAGCGGAAGGTCACGCCGGCCTCATCGAGCGCGATCAGCCGGCTGTTGGAGATTGCGACGCGATGGGTGTAGCGCGACAGACAGGCCAGCACGGCCTCGGGCCCGGCGAAGGGCGGCTTGGCATAGACGAACCAGTTCTTCTTGCGCAGCGGCGCCAGGAACGCTAGTTAGGCGACCCTCCCGCGAAGCGGATTCGTGCAATCGGCGCAAAGCGGCCGGCCATTGTCGACTGGCGGAGTCGCATTTGCATCAACAGCGCCTACCGTGATCGTCCTCTCACAGGAGGTCATGCGCGACAAGCAGTCCGTTTCAACCCAAGGCACTTTCTACTTGAATACCCTCGATATCCCGGAATGGAGCACAGCCTCATCTCAAACGACCCTTTCGCACTTTGGCGGCAACGCTTCCTTGCCCGTTGCGACGATCAACTCGCGGAGCTGAAGACCATCGCGCGTGAGGGCGGCCCCCTGCCCGGGGGGCCCGCCGATTCACTGGTCAGGATCGCCCACTCGCTGGCAGGGGCGGCGGGGACGTTCGGCTTTGCGGAGATCAGCGCGCGGGCGTCCGCGCTGGAGACGCTGCTGATCGAGAAGGGGAATGAAGCGGCGGCCGAAGCCGCGCTCGATGCGCTAGTTGCGGAAATCGAGCGGACGCTGCAATGATGCGTCCGGCCATGCCTATTTCTTGGCGCCGGAAAGGCCGGTCCTGGTCATCTCGCCCCAGTTCTGGTCTGCCCGCAAGAATTGCCACCAGCCCCTCACGCGCCAGAAATTGTTGAGCTGGCGATAGCCAAAATTCTCGATCACGGCGACCGCCGTCAGCACGGCCAGGTCCCGGGCGCGCGGGAAGCGCTGGAGCTCGGCCTCTTCGAGGATGAGGGAGCATACGCTGACGCAAACGCCATAGGTGAAGATGAGCGAGGTGAAGGCCAAAAGATATTCGGCCGACAGGATGCCGAGCAGCCAGAAGGCCGGGATCAGGATGTAGCCCAGCACCTCCGCCACGGGCCCCAGCACGTCGGCAATCAAGATGTGGCCGAAGCCGAGGAAGCCGACGCGGCCATAGCGCGGATTGAAGAGCATGGCGCGGTGGCGGAAGAAGCATTCGAGCGCGCCGCGCTGCCAGCGCGTGCGCTGCCTTGCTAGAACGCTCAGCGTTTCCGGCGCTTCCGTCCAGCACACCGGTTCGGGAATGAACTGGATGCGGTATTTGCGCCGGGCGTCCCGCATATGGCGGTGCAGCTTGATGACGAGGTCCAGGTCCTCGCCCATCGAACCTGTGGTGAAGCCGCCCACCGCCACCACTTCTGCGCGGCGGAATACGCCAAAGGCGCCGGAGACCAGCATCAGCGTGTTGATGCGGCTCCAGGCAAGCCGCGCCATGAGGAAGGCGCGCAGATATTCGACCACCTGGAGCAGCGGCAGCAGGCGGCGCGGCAGATGGACCTCGCGGACCCTGCCCGCTTCGATTTTCGAGCCGTTGGCGATTCGGATCGTGCCGCCGACGGCGATGGTGCGCTCGGGGTCGTCGATGAAAGGCTGGGCGGCGCGCATCAGCGCATCGGGCTCGAGGATGGAGTCGCCGTCGATCGCGCAGAAGAGCGGCGCGCGGCAGACATTGATGCCGGCGTTCTGGGCGTCGGCCTTGCCGCCATTCTCCTTGTCGACCACGAACAGCCGCTCGGTCATCGGCGAGGAATAGAGGGCGCGGATCGGCTTGTGCGCGAGCGCCTCCTCATAGGGCCGATGGAACTTCACCAGCCTGAAGGCCTCGATCAGGCGCTGCAGCGTCTGGTCCTTCGAGCCGTCATTGATGACGATCACCTCGAAACTAGGGTATTGGAGCGCGAGCATGGAATGGACGCTCTCTACCACGTTCAACGCCTCGTTATAGGCGGGCACCAGCAGCGCGATCGGCGGCGCGACGTCGCCATAACGGTGCCAGAGCAGCGCCGAGCGCGCTACCGGTGGGCGCTTGGAAAGCGCATAGCCTGCGACGACGAGCTGCAGGAGATAGATCGTCGTCTGCGCCAGCCCCGCTCCGATGATGAACCAAGACACGATGGTGGCGGCAAGAACGATCTCGTGGCTCCAGTCGGCGATCATAAGGCCGGCCCCTCGGCAAGAACGAGCGAGGCGGTGCGCTGGCTGCGCGAGACCTCGCTGTCGGCAATCTCGCGCAGCCGCCGCTCTCCCGGCTGGCCGAAGGAGCGCAGCGCATTGGCGGCGGCATAGCGCACGTTCCACGCCTCATCGTCCATCAGCCTGGCCAGTGGCGAGGCGAGTCCAGACAGGCCGAGCCGGCCGGCGGCATCGGCGGCGGCGCTGCGCACGTCCCAGTCGCCGTTTGCCATCGCGGTCGCCAGGATCGCCGGCGCGTCGGCGTGTCCTGTGAGGCCGAGCGCGCGCAGCGCCGCCGCGGCAACCTCGGGCGATGCGTCGCCGGCCAAGCGGGCGAAGAAATCGGCGAAGCGAAAGCCGCCGGCGCGGGCAAGCGCGTCGATCGCGGCCGCCCGAATGAAGGGCACGGCGTCAACACGCGCGGCATGGTCCGCGAGCTGGTCGAGGCGCGCCGGCGGAAAGCGCCTGAAAAGCTCGATCAGGCGCCGCGAGCGCTGCCCCGCCACGCCGATCTTGCGCAGCGCAATGCCGAGCGGCGGCAGGCTGCCGAGATCGCAGAGCGCGATGGCGACGGCGATCCTGACCTCGCGCGAACGGTCGTGGTCGAGCGCCGAAAGCAGGCTTGCGACCGCACCTTCCGAACGCAGCGCTGCCAGCATCTCGGCCGCGTGTATGCGATCGGCCACGTTGCCTTTTTCCAGCTGCCTGCCGACAAGGGCCGGCAGGCCGCATTCGTTGAAGGCGGCAAGGACGTCGTCATGCTCCCCGCCGCGCAGCAGCGAAATGAACTCGAACCCGGCATTGATCGCCACGCCCGCCGGCACCACGAGCACCGCTGCCTTCAGGGCCTCGCGGTGGCGGTTTTCGGTGAAGGCGATCAGCGCCGTCAAAAGCTGGCGCCGCTGGTCGGCCCCAGCCCTGCCCCAGCGCTCCTGCAGCACGCGGCGCGCGATCAGGAACAGCATGATTACCAGGGAAAGAGCGGTGAGCAATATGGACAGGTCCCAGATGTACCACATGGTCAGAATCGCGCGGTCAGTCCAAGCCCGAATATGCTTCGGTCGAATGTCGGGCGTTGCTCATGCGCGATGCTGGCGCGCAGCGTCAGCGGGTCGCTGACGTCCCAGGAAATACCGCCGAAGACGGTGCGCGTCGGCACCAGCGTGCCGTTGGAGATTTCGGGGGCATCGGCATAGCCGCCGAAGACGTTGAAGTGCGGTGTCACCACAAGGTCGGCGCGAAGCACATAGCCGTCCGCGCGCGTGCCGATATCGTCCTGCGCATGCACCCAGCGGGCGGAAAGCCCCAGGCGGCCATCAAGGATATACGTCTGCACCCAGGGCGAGATGCTGGTGACATTTGTGTTGGCGAAATTGTCGTAGCGGGCGTCGATGTTGAGCAAAAGCGGGCCGAACGCCTTTGCCGGCGCCACGATCTGCCACGAAGCGCCGGCGCCGATCGAATAACGCGCCAGGAAATCGGCGTCCGGCGTCGTCGCCGCCAGCGCATAGCCGGAGAACGCTGGCGAGAAGGCCTGGTCGATGCGGCCCTCGACCTGGACGTCGGTATGGCCAAAGCGGGTGGCCAGCCGGGCGCGGCCGGAAATCGTCGTGCGCGGCGACAGCCGATAGGCAAGGCCGGCCGAATTGTCGGTCCAGTCGCCGAGCCCATTGGTGAGATTGCTCACCTCGCTGCCGAGGTCGAGCCGCCATTTGCGCGGCGGCGGCACGGCCAGCCTTTGCTCGATATCGGGAGAGCCCGGCTCGATGGCGAGCGCTTCCCTATAGGCCTGCCGCGCGGCGTCGTCGTCACCCTCGGCGCGGCGCACATCGCCCATCCCGACCAGCGCTTCGGCGTTGCGCGGATCGGCCGCAAGCACGCGCCGGAACGACTGCCCGGCCCGCTTGTAGTCCGCATCGAGCAGAGCAATTCTCGCATCCAGATCGAGCGCCTCGACATTCTCTGGCGCCGAGGCCAGCACGCCGTCAACCAGGGCGCGGGCGCGCGGCGCGTCGCCCTGCCAGATCGCCAGGCGCACCTTGCCCAGCCGCGCGTCGAGAAGGCCGGGCTTGATTGCAAGCGCGCGGTCGAAGAACTGCCCGGCTTCGTCGAAGCGCTGGCTGGAGCCGACGACAAGGCCAAGGGCGACCAGGATGTCGGTGTTCTTCGGCGCCAGCCTCAGCGCCTGGCGATAGACCTTCTCCGCCTCGGGCAGCTTTCCCGCCGCCCGCAGGCGCCTGCCCTGCTCTATCAGGCCGGCGACGGGATCGGGCCGCCGGCTGGCCGGTTTCTTTGCCCGCGCCGGAGTTGCGGGAGCCCGTTTCGCATCGCTGGCGGCGGCCTGCTTCGCCTTGCGGATGTTCTCGACAAGCGCTGCGGCGTCGGCATTGCCTGGATCAGCCTGCGCAACCTTCTCGGCGAGCGGCAGCGCGCCATCCGGATTGCCCGAGCGGAACTCGACCTCGGCCATGCCGAAGCTGGCGTCCCGATAGGTCGGGGCGAGCGAGAGCGCCCTGGAAAAGGCGTCCCGCGCCGCCGGCAGATTGTCGCGGCCGAGCTCGGCGAAACCGAGCTGAACCAGGGCGTCGGCATTGTCGGGCTTGAGCGCCAGCGCGCGCCGGAAAAGATCCGCCGCCTCGCCGAAATGCTGCGCTTGCCTGGCCTTGACGCCGGACGCGTAGAGTTCATCCCCCGTCTGCGCCAGCGCCGCGACCTGAGGCGCGGCGATCGCCAGGATCAGGCATGCGGCAAGGGCAGCGCGCCGGCCGCGCCGCATCAGGGCTTCCCGCTTCTGCGCGCAAGCAGGCGCGCCAGCCGCGCCAGAAGCTCCTCGGGGATGAATGGCTTCACCAGATAGTCGTCGGCTCCCTTTTCAAGGGCCGAAACGATGTCCTTCTCGGCTTTGCGGGCGGTCAGCATGACCACCAGGGTCTCGGACAAAGCCGGGTCGCCCTTGATGCGGGCCAGCACCTCAATGCCGTCGGCCTTCGGCATCATCGCGTCGAGCACAATGATGTCGGGGCGGTCCTGCTCCGCTTTCGCCAGCGCTTCGGCCCCGTCCACGGCCTTGATGACCTCGTATCCCTTCGCCCTCAGCCTGAATTCTATCAGCTCGAGCAACAAGGGATCATCATCGCAGATCAGAACTCTTGCCTTCGTTCTATCCACCAGTCCTGCTCCGGTTCCGTCGCCCCCCGGAGTGATCAACCCATGAACCGACATCCGCCAACGCGGTCCATGCGGGAAATTCCGCGCGGCTTTTCCCGCGCCCGCCAACGCCGCGCGATCATAGATAAAGCTGATTCGCGACGGTTGCATTTCGATACAATCACTAGATGAATATCGGCCCACGGTATAGGAGCCGTAAACGGCAAACGGCGCTTGCCGACATGCTTCTTGCCGTCGCCTTGCCCTGGCGCGCCTAGGCGGGGGCATCGCGCCGCGGGAGCAGCTTCCTTACTTCGCCTGCAAGCGCCAGCGGATCGAAGGGTTTGGCGATGACCCCGACCGCTCCCATGGCGAGATAGCGCTCGACCTGATGCGTTTGCGTGCGCGCCGTGATGAACGCCACGGGTATCGATGCCGTCAGCGGCGAATCGGCCAGGCGCGTAAGCGTTTCCGGTCCGTCCATGTCCGGCATCATCACATCGAGTAGGATGAGGTCGGGCTGCCAATCGACGGCATCGGTCAGCGCCGCAACCCCGGAGGAGCAGGACCGCACCTCGAATTCCGGATCGAGCTCAAGCGATATCTGGGCGATTTCGCGGATATCATCCTCGTCATCCACATAGAGTATCCGTGCCGGCATCATCGTCGCTCCTTGGCAGGGGTTGGCGCGCTGCCGTGGCGAGAAGCGATCAGCATGCTTCTGACCAGCTTCGCGACGTCGATTTCGGAGGCCTTGGTCTTGGTCATGATCGCCTGCACCCGGTCGCCGAGTTTCTGGTCCAGTTCCGCCGCCGAGAACACGATGACCCGGGTCTCCAGCGGCAGATCGGCGAGCAGGTCCAGACCCGATCCGTCGGGAAGCGCTATGTCCAGGATGACCAGGTCAAAGCGACGCTTCGCGACCGCCCGCCGGGCGTCCTGCAGCGTTTTCGCCGAGGCGATCGAGACGCCCGGACCCAGCCCTGCCGACATCACGGCAAGCACGCCCTCATCGTCCTCGACATGCAGAATCTGAGCCTTCGGCTCGACCCTGCGGCCGACGATCTTGGCGAGAGCGGCGTGAAGCCGTTTCGAATCCACCGGCTTCTCCAGCCAGTCGACGATGCCGACGGCGCTGCCGTTGAGCGACCGCTTGGCCTCGTCGGCGACGGCGGAGATGACGATGACCGAAATGTCGGAATTCACCCGTGATGCTCTTATATCGTGGAAGAGCTTGATGCCGGATTCGCCCGCCAGCTTGATGTCGAGCGTCAGCGCCACGTAATCGCGGGACCGCAAAAGCACCTTGGCGGTGGCGATGTCGGGTGCGACGTCGCTGGAAAAGCCTTCCGCGTCGAGAAGGGCCGCGATTACCGCAGCGACGTCGGGCTCGTCCTCGCAGATGAGGACACGCAGACGGCCATCGCGCTTGCGCGCCCGGCGCTCGACCAAGACCGGCTTCTCGGCCTGCCTGTGCGCTTCGGCAAGGTCGATGTGAAACGAGGTTCCCTTACCTTCGTCGGTCTCGAATGAAACGGCGCCGCCCAGCTTCTCCACGATGGTCTTGACGATGCTCAAGCCCAGGCCCGTGCCTCCCTTCTTCCGGGTGCTGGACCCGTCGGCCTGCTCGAACTTGCCGAATATGCGGCTGCGGAACGTGTCCGGGATGCCGGCGCCCTGGTCGATCACGGAGATGCGCAGCATGTCGCGGTCGCGGCGCTGGAGCTTCACCGTCACGGTGCCGCCGGCATCGGAGAACTTGATCGCATTCGACAGCAGATTCGCCATCACTTGGTGCAGGCGGTCCGGGTCGATATTGGCCTCGGCGCGCGGGGCATCGTCGACCAGGACGATGCGGATCCTGCTCTCGGCCATGTAATTGGAACTGGCGGCAATGGCCTGCTCCAGGACCGGGCGGACGGCCATCTGCCTGATCTTGAAGGCGATCACGCCAGATTCGATTTTCTCCATGTCGAGGATGTCGTTGATGAGAAGAACCAGCCTTTCGCTGTTGTTGTGGGCGATGTTGACGAGATTGGTGGCCTTGGGCGGCAGTTCGCCCGCGACGCCGGCCGCGATCAGGCCGAGCGAGCCGCGGATGGAGGTCAGCGGCGTGCGTAATTCATGGCTGACCGTCGAGATGAAGTCATTCTTGAGTTGGGCGTTTCGCTTCTGCTCGGTGATGTCGCGGTTGTAGGTGATGACGCCGGCGATCTTGCCGGCCTCGTCGCGGAACGGCGTTTTCAGCGTATAGAGCCAGCCCTGCCTGCCGTCCGGGAGGAGAGCGGGTTGTTCGATCCGCAATGTCTGCCCGCCCTCCAGCGCGCCCGTCTCATCCTGCCTGAAGCGCTCGGCCACGTCCTTGGGATAGAAATCGAAATCCGTCTTGCCGATCAGGTCCTCGACCGAGGCGGCGCGCACCAGTTCGGCGGTTGCGGGATTGGCGGCGATGAAGCGGCCGTCGACATCCTTCACGTTGAGGCTATCCGGCAGCTCGCGGACCATGGCGCGATAGATCATGTTGGACATGGCGAGGTCACGCCGCCGCTGCTGGCGATCGAGCAGCACGGCGATGATGAAGGTGCTGAGGAAGCGGAACACCAGCGATGGGAACGTGCTCTGCTGCACAAAGCCGGCGAAGACTTGCGGGGGGATGATCAGAAGGGTGATCAGCCCGGCAAGCGCGACCGACACGCCGAGGCCGAGTATATCGAACATGGTGCGTGACCGGGCCGCGACGATGTGGTGCCATGCCAGACCGGCGACGGCGGTGATCAGGATGCTCACGACCCCGACGCTGGCACCCTGCCCGCCGAGATAGAGCCGATAGGCGATCGAGCCGGCGGTAGCGATCAACATCGCCGGCCACCCGCCGAAGAACGCGGCGGCACCGACGAAAGCAGCGCGCAGATCGACGACGAAGCCGGAGACGGACAGAGCCGTCGCCATGGAAATGATCGCGCCCACGCACATGACGACGCCGAGAAGTAGCGACTGTGCCCGCTGCCGGAGACGCCCCGTGAAGTCCTCCACAAGATCCCAGGCGACGACCAGGATGGAGACGAGGGCAAGATTGGCGAGGAGTGAGTGCCAGATCTCGGTCATTACTTCCGGCTCCTTTTCTCCGATAGATATCGCCAAAACCTGTCCAAGGTCTAAAGAGGGCGCGCCAGTGTCGGACGCAGCCCGACGAGACGATATGGCAGGCGTCTGGTCCGCGCCAATTGTCGACGTTTGCAGTTATGCCAACAACGTCGCGTCTACTCGGCAAGCAGACTTACGGCCTTGCGGCATTTGGGAGTTTCACTTGACGACCGAAAACTCGAACTGGTCCCCGCGGTAAACGGCCTTGTATTCGTCGTCGCGCCCCGGCGTCCTGAACACATTGCGAAAAATCGCCCCACAGCTTGTCAGTTCTATGGGAAAGGCGTTGCACAAGAAATCGCCTTGCACCCACGAGGTTCCTACGCGGCTCCTCTGGCCAACGGTCTCGCTGACGGCGCCGTCGACCGAGGTTGTGCGCTGCATCGGCAGGAACGTGGGCGTTACCAATTTTCCGCGCGTTTCGTGCCCGAACATGAGAGACTTTATTTCCGCCCCTGTGAGCCGGTCCTTCGGATTCATGCCTGCCTTTGCCAATGCCGACAGCTCTGGCACACCTGCCTTGGTCAGCCCGGCCAAAAGGCGTTCGATATCGGCCGTATTCTTGAACACCATGTAATCCTGGGTCATCAACTGGCTCGGCCCCCTGTCCACCCGCCCAACAACCTTCCTAAGCGTTTCCAAAGCCGCCGCGGCCTGGTCTGTGCGCCCAAGATGCCCATAAGCCGAAATAAGGACCTGCAGGGCATAAAATTTCGCCCGTGGATCGGCCGATATAAGGTCCATCTTCTCGATAGAGCGAACCGCGTCCTCAAACTTCTCCTGGCCGAACTCGGCCAGTCCGGCTTGGTAGCGCCTGTAGTCCATCCACGAGTTTGGGTCGACGCGCGCAGCCGCATCGAGATAGCTAAGCACTTCCTTCGGCCTGCCGTTGAAATTCAGAGCATTGGCCAGCGAGAGATAATTCCAAGTATCGCTGGGATCGAGCGCCACCGACTTCAGAAGAACGGTAACTGCGTCGTCCGAGTCGTGCTCGCGGACCATCAACTCGGCGACGAGCTGATAGTAGCCCGGCGAAGGATCCCTGGCCGCCGCTTCCAGGGTTTCATAGATCTTGCCCTGGGCCACGTCCGTCGTAAGTCCCATTACTACAACCCGACCGACATCCGCGTCCCAGTAGGCCCAGGCGAGCTGGGCGTACGCCGCGCCGAAATCGGGGTCGAGTTGCACGGCTTGCTGGAAATACTTCACAGCCTGCGCAAACTCCTCGGGCGTGTTGATACGGTTGTAGATGTCCATCCCCTTGAGATAGGCCTCATAGGCCTCGGGATTACTGGTGCCTCCGGCCCGGGTAGCCGGCGCGCCGCTCACCAGGCGGAGCTGCAGCGCACCCGCGATGCTGCTGACAACGCTGTCCTGCAGCGCGAATACGTCTGCCCACCGGCCGTCGAAACGCTCCGCCCAGAGATGTCTGGAAGTCGAGCCATCGATCAGCTGCGCATTGATGCGCATGTCGTCGCCGACGCGGCGAATCGAGCCTTTCAGCAGGTACCGGACGCCCAATGCCGCCGCAATCTCCTTCGGGTCCTTGTCCTTGTAAGCGGAGGCCGCGTTGGGGGAGAAGACGAAAAGACCCGGCACACGCGCCAGTGCGGTCGTCAGATCCTCGGTGAAGCCGTTGGCGAGATATTCTTGTTCCTTGTCGTCGCTGAGATTGTCGAAGGGCAGGACGACTAGCGAGGGCCGGGTGTCGGCTGCCTCGCTGACGGTCGGAACGGCAAGCGGTGCAGGCCTCTCCCACGGCTGCCACCATGCTACTGCAAGGCCGAGAGCCAGGACGAGAATTCCCGCCGCGGCCGGAAAACGCCAGGCGCGCGGCTGGCGGCGAGCATGGAGGGTCTTGCCCGCTGCCGCGGAATCAAGCAACACGCGATACGCCTGAACGGGTTCGGCTATGTTTTTGACCCTCTGTTCGCCCATTGGCTCAAAGGCGAACGCCAGCTTCCTATCAACCTCCTTGGCCACTTTTCCCGAGATGCAGATGCCGCCCGATTCCGCCAACTGCTGAAGTCTGGCCGCGATGTTGACCCCATCGCCATACCGGTCGTCGCCGTCGACGATCACCTCGCCGAGGTTGATGCCGATCCGCACCACGATCTGTTCCACTGCGGGAAGCGAGGCGTTGCGCTCGGACAGTCCCCGCTGCAACGACACTGCACATTCGACGGCATCGACGACACTACCGAATTCGGCCAGCATCCCATCGCCCATCAGCTTGAAGATATGGCCGTGGTGGCGGGCAATTTCGGGCTCGAACAGTTCCTTGCGTCCGGCACGTAGTCGCTCAAATGTACCGGCCTCGTCGCGCTCCATCAGAGTCGAATAGCCTACTACATCTGCGGCTAGAATCGCGGCAAGCTTGCGGTCCATCGGTGGCCTGGCCCCAGCGGATCATAGTATTGGTTGTTCTGAAAGGAAACCGACCTTACCAGCAAATCCCTTCTCCCGCACGTTTGATGGACCGCTGATACGGCGAGGTGTAACCAATGTCGTAGTCACCACATTCGAGACATTAGAGCTTGCCTGCCGGAATGGCTCGTTTGGGTCAGGGCTTGCCGTTGAGCCGGCCGCCGGAACGGGCAACTAGCGCCTCATGTCAGACGCTAGAGTCACCTTCTTCGTTGCCTGTAAGCAGACATTCGATCGACTGAGGCGATAGTTGACTTTTCCATACGTCCATTTGGACAACCGCTATCGCGCGTAGTCGCCTTAGATCGAATGGTGGCGAAACAGCCACGTGTAACTTGCACCCAGCTAGCCCTTGCGAGCGAAGCCGGAAAGCGCAGGGCAAGCACTTGGCGGTTACGCGAGATCAGCACCAACACCGCGATGGCCGCCAGGTAGGGCAGGGCCCGATAGCTGCTCCGAGGGGGCCTGAAGGCCCGCGCCTGTCCCTGCAGGATCGTCAAGCCGCCGAGCAGCACGCGCAGCGGGGCGCCATGTCGCGAACACTGCCAGCGCCAGCGCTATCCAACCTTTGCCGGCGGCCAGTCTGATTTCTCGTTAAGCAGTCACTAAAGCGGTCAGCCCGCCTGCGGCCGGACGGCCGCCGCGAGAGCGCTTATGCGGCTGCGAGACCGGCAGCAGGATCCGCCGATGATCACGCTTTACGATTACGAGCCGTCCGGCAATTGCTACAAGTTGCTCACAGCGATTATTCCCTGCTCGAAGCGGTCTCTTCGACGTTTGCGGGAGATCATCCGCCCTTGCAACGGTCGGTCATGGACCTTCGCATTGCCTGACCGATACTTCCGTTTGATGGTCGCGCAGGCCGCGGCGGCGCAATCTCGTGTGCAGACGCCGTGTGTCCGTCCGCCGATCCACGGGGCCAGCGGCGGAGGCGGCCGATATGGCCGTGGCAAAGGCGATCAACAGGAGACAAACATGAGCACAAACATGAACGTGGACGACATTTCCGCTCGACCGGGGCCCGACGAGCTGGTTCCATCGCGCTACGCACTTAAGATCGGCGAGATTGACGTGCTCGTGGTCAGCGATGGGATCCTACCAATTCCAGCCCCGACCATCGCATACAACGTCGACCCGGCCGTCCGGACAGCCTGGCTGGAGGACGAATTCCTCTCGCCGGAGACGCTCGAGTGGCCGCTGAACGTGGCTGTGGTGCGCAGCGGCGACCAAACCATACTCGTCGACGCTGGGCTGGGGGCGGACCCGGAGTTGCACTTGCCGCGGGCTGGGCAGTTGATCCATCGACTGACGGCCGCTGGCATCGATCTGGCATCAGTGACTGACGTGGTGCTGACCCACATGCACATGGACCACATTGGCGGGCTGCTCATCGACGGCGTGAAGGAGCGGCTGAATCCGCACCTGCGGATTCACGTTGCAGCCGCTGAGATCAAGTTCTGGGAATCGCCCGATTTCTCCCGCGTGTCCATGCCGCACGGGTTTCCAGACGCGCTTCGGCGGGCAGCCAAGCGATTCGTCAATGAGTACCGCAGCCAGCTGCGCCCGTTCGAAGACGAACACGAGGTGGCGCCGGGGGTGGTCGTCCGTCGCACAGGCGGCCACACCCCCGGGCACAGCGTGGTCCGTCTGGCGTCAGGCGGCGACCGGCTGACGTTCGCCGGGGACCTCGTGTTCCAGGTCGGATTCGACCATCCCGACTGGCACAACGGCTTCGAACACGACCCCGAGGAGGCGGCCCGCGTCCGCGTTAGTCTTATGCGGGAACTCGCGGCGAACCGCGAGCCGCTGGTGGCCACCCACCTGCCGTTCCCGTCGGTCTGCCATGTGGCGGTCGACGGCGACGCCTTTCGTTGCGTACCGGCGGTTTGGGACTACTGACCGCTTGCCGGGTGACGACCAACCTAGCCAATCTCCGTCGAGAGCCACCGCGCCATGATCATCTGTTCATGCAATGTGTTGAGCGATCAGGATGTCCGCTCCGCCGTCGAGGCGGGGCGGACGCGCTCGATTAGTCAGGTCTATGGCTGTCTCGGCTGCAGTCCCAAGTGCGGCCGTTGCGTGCGCGGCATCCGCCGCCTCGTGGACGAGGCGCTCGCGGAGCGTGTGCGGCATCCTGCAACGGCTGCGCGCGGTCCTCCCAATCGTGACTCGGCTGCCGCAGGCCGGCTTTCTGGGAGTGACGGCCGCTTGTTGAGTCAACATCAAACCACGACGAACAGCCGAGTTTGAACAACTGCTCAAGCGCCAAGGAGTCGCGGGTTGACGAAGGGGGCACGGACGCTGTCGCGCTGCAAAATGCGCGAGGGTTCGATTAATAGAGCGTTACCGCTTCCCCACACTCGCGGATCCCTGCGATTTTTCCATGGACATGATGTATTGTCTCGCTGCTGCTAAAGAGCAGTGGCGAACGGGAAAGTCTGACGGTAGACCGACTACGTTTTCCACGACGCGAGCCGCAGCTTTGCGCTGCGCATCTCGGTCGAAGAGTTCGATTTTGCTATTTGGCCGAAAGTCGCCCTCTCCGCCGACCTCACGCTGCTGATGAATGTGGCCTTCTGATCGCTCCCTGGCCGCATGTCGGTTGGCTAGCAGATGAGACACTGTCTCCTTGCTGACTAGAGTCCCCAATCTACGGATGCATCCTAGACCTTCGCATGACATGACAGATGCTTCCGTTCGATAGTCTGGGCCTGCGCCCCGATGCATTGTCCGAACGACGGGAGCTGATGCGCCAGCGGTTCTCCGCTCGGTCAGGCAATCAACGCCGAAACGCCAACGAGGAAGTCGTCATGAAGATCGTGGTTATTGGTGGCACCGGGTTGATCGGCTCGAAAACAGTCGAGAGGCTGCGTAACAAGGGCCATGAAGTCTTCGCCGCGTCACCGAACGGCGGCGTCAACACCATTACCGGCGAAGGCCTCGCGAAACTGCTCGCCGGAGCGCAGACCGTGATCGACCTGGCAAATTCGCCCTCCTTCGAGGATAAGGCAGTTCTGGAGTTCTTCGAGACCTCCGGCCGGAACTTGCTCGCAGCAGAAAAGCTGGGGGGCGTGACGCACCACGTCGCACTTTCGATCGTGGGGGCCGAGCGTCTGCCCGATAGCGGCTATATGCGCGCCAAGATTGCGCAGGAAAAGCTCATTCGGGGCTCCGGCATCCCCTACACCATCGTCCACTCGACGCAGTTTTTCGAGTTTCTTGGCGGCATCGCGCAGTCAGGAACGGTCGGCGACATCACCACAATCCCGAGTGCCTATTTTCAGCCAATCGCGTCTAACGACGTCGCGGACATCATGACCGAGGTTGCGCTCTCGCCGCCGGTCAACGGCGCGATCGAGATCGCGGGTCCGGAGCCGGTCCGCATGAGCGAGCTTGTCGCGCGGTTTTTGAAGGCTACGAACGATCCGCGCAAAGTTACCGCGGATCCCCATGCGCGATATTTTGGCACGCTGCTGGACGACCACTCGCTCGTGCCAAGCGACCATCCGCGCATCGGCACAACGCGCTTCGAAGACTGGTTCAGCCACGCCTCGCTCCACGGATGATGTGTGGCCCGCGCGCCTCAAGGTCAAGCAGGACGAGACAATCCTGAAGCTCAACCTCCTTCGGGTCCAGCTATGAGACCGGCAGAAATAAATGCAGGAAATGATGAAATGCCTTACCATGCAAGAGAACAAGCTGACGGCAATGGTTCCTCTGGATTCTACGTCTACAACGACGAGAAATACATCGCCGGCCCGCAGTTCGAAGGTTGTCAGGCTACGAACTACATCGAGACACTGACTGACGGCCGCTATATAGCAAAGGCTGACAGAACCATGGTCATGCGAGGCCGCAGAAGTAACGGCAAACTTGTACTGCGCGAGAAGCGCGATCATCAACCCCATCTGCTCGCGCCGCGTCCCCTCGGCGAGAGCCTGATCCCCGGCCGCCCCTCCCATCGGCTGGCGATCCCCAATCACAACTAGGAGCCAAGACAATGATCAGGACTACACTCCTCATCGCTGCTGTCGCAGCCATCTCCGCAACCGGCGCTCTGGCCGACGATTCGCACGGCCCCAGGGCCACGCTGGTCTACGACCAGCCGCTACCCAACGTTCCAGGCAAGAGCATCAAGGGCGTGCTTGTCGAATATGAGCCCGGCGGCAGTTCCCAGGCGCACACTCACGCAAAGTCGGCATTCATCTATGCCACGGTCCTCGAAGGAGCAATCAACACTCAGGTCAATCACGGTCCGATAAAGACTTATCGGGCCGGCGAAAACTTTTCTGAGTTTCCGGGTGATCATCACACCTTCGAGGAGAATGCCAGCAAGACGGAACGCGCGCGCATGCTTGCCGTGTTCGTTGTCGATACGAACGACACCAACCTGACGACATCCGAAAAATGAGCTCGACAGCAGGCGATCTCTCGGAGGATTTTGATGCAAATCGAACAACTCAACTCGATGACGAAGGCTCGGCTGATGGTGCTCGACGCCATGCAGCGGTGCAAGTCGCTGCTCTTTCGCTTTCGAAGCCCGGTATTGGTCTCGTCGTCGTGTGTGACGACAATGGAGCGGCTGCAGGCGTGCTAAGCAAATCCGACCTCATCCGCCACCTCACCGGCGCAGGATCGCCGACGCCGCCGGCCGCACAATGCATGGATTTCCGTAGGGTGCAGTCGGGAATGGTGGGACTAGGTTACTGAGGTGAGTCCATCAGTCCAGATTCAATTGCTGAGCAAGTTGCTGCACGAAACGCCAACAATCCCCTGAAGGGAGGTCTGCGCCGTGACTGATCATATTGTCTTCGTGGTAGATGATGACGAGCGCGTTCGGGAGGCTCTGAGCGAGTTGCTCGCTTCACACGGACTGCGTGCCCTCGCCTTTGGATCGGCTGGGCACTATGTCAGCGCGGACAAGCCAGACCTTCCAGCCTGCTTAATCCTCGATGTCGAGGCCGCAATTCGCGTGGCGATCGCCCGCGACCGAGAAATCAGATCGGAGCGCGCTGAACTTGGCGTGTTGAAGCAGCGCCATCAGGAACTCACGCCACGCGAGCGTGAGGCGCTGCCGCTTGTGGTGAGTGGCCTGCTCAACAAGCAGGCCGCCGCCGAGCTTGGGATCAGCGAGGTCACTTTGCAAATCCACAGAAGAAACGTCATGCAGAAGATATGGCAGCGTCCCTTGCCGATCTCGTGCGTATCGCCGAGCGACTGGAAATACCGATAACCCACTCGCGCCGGGCGGCAGGGAGTGAGCGTGAGTAAGCATAAACCTATTGTGGCGGTGGTCGACGACGATCCAAGACTTCTCGAGTCAATCGAGGAGCTCCTCGAATCCGCTGGCTATGTGGCCCGCAGCTTCTCGTCGGCGCAACAACTGTTGATCTGCGGGCTAACGGGGCTCGATGTGCTGATCACCGACATCGGAATGCCTGGCATGGATGGCTTTGAACTTCGTGACCTGGTGAACAGGGCACGCCCGGAGCTGCCGGTCTTCCTGATCACAGGTCGTCACGAGATAGTCGATCAGGACCGAGCGAAGGGGATGAGCGGGTTCTTCCGGAAGCCCTTCGATGCCCACGCCCTACTTGCGGCCATCGGCGAGACTTTGCGCAACCATGACGCGGAGGACGGACATGAGAGTTGACCAGCCGCTCTTATGGAGATCGGCGCCGTTATCGCAGCAGCGGAAGGGTGAAGCGGACCCGGTGCTCGTCATTATTGTCGATGACGATACGTCTGTTCGGGAGGCCCTGTCGGAATTGATCCTGTCGGCGGGTTTCCAGCCAGTCTCCTTTGCCTCGACCCGCGAATTGCTTGACTCCGATGTGTTGGACAGTCCAGGTTGCCTCATCGTCGACGTGCGCATGCCAGGAGCGAGCGGTCTCGATCTGCAGCGTCATCTGGCCCAAAACGGCAATCCCAAGCCATTGATATTCCTGACCGGGCATGGCGACATTCCGATGACTGTCAAAGCGATGAAGGCCGGCGCGGTGGATTTTCTCACCAAGCCTGTGCGGGACCAAACCTTTGCACTCATCGTCGTTCGAACATAACAAGAACACGGTCGCGCTGCGATGGCGATCGAACGGAGGACCGATGTGCAATGACTATCGATTGATGGTGGATCTCGCTTCGATCGTGGAGGACTTCGCCGACCTCAAGATCAAAATCCGTTTCGGCGAAGGCGCGCCGAACCTCGAGGCGCGAGAGGACGTCAAGATCACGGACCTGGCGCCGATCATCAGGACGATCGAGGGCGTCCGAGGCGAAGGCGATATGATGCAACGTCGCTGGAGCTGGCCCGGACCGAACAAGCGGCCGGTCTATAATTTCCGTTCGGAGGGCCGAGAATTCACGTCCGGTCGCTGCCTGATCGTGGCGGACGGCTTCTACGAATTCACCGATCCGGAAGACCCAAGAAGAAGCGCAAGGACAAGTGACTCTTCACAAAGAGGGAGGAGCCGATCTTCTGCATCGCCGGCATCTGGCGTGAAACGCCTGAGGTCGGCGAGGCATTCACCATGCTGACGATGGAGCCAGGACCCGACATCGCGCCCTACCACGACCGGCAGATCGTAATTCTCGATCGCAGCGCGTGGGCGGATTGGCTCGACCCTTCGGTGTCGGCCAAGTCGCTGATCAAGACCTTTCACCCGGCACGCTGCAGGTGGAGCAAGTCGGATGAATGAACCGGTCGGCGACCGATGCCGATCAGGGATGGGGCACGGAACGCACCACCTGCCGGGCTGGCTTATCCTGCCGCTCACCTTGATACGAAACCTGACGCAGGAGATTGTCTTCGGTCCAGGTGAGATAGGCGACCTCGACCACCATTTCAGGCCTGACCCAATGGACGCGCGACAGCTCAAGCGGCGAGCCGAACCGGCTCTCACGCGGCGGTGGGGCTTCGAGGGGCATTCGATCTACCTGAAGTGGTCTAAGCCGGCCAGCCAATCGCTTGAGCTCTGCAACCGTGATGCCCGTGCCGGCGCGGCCCGCGTACATCAGACGACCATCATCGGTGTAGTAGCCGAGAAGCAGCGAGCCGATATGCGGGCGGCTTCCCGTCGGATCGGTCCAGCCGACGACGATGAATTCCTCTCTGTTGAGACACTTTGACTTGACCCATAGCCCGCGATTGCCGGATGCATAGGCGCTGTCGATCCGCTTTGAGATAGCGCCCTCGAGTGCAAGCCGGCAGGCGTGCTTGCGGAACGCAGGCCCGTCGCCGATCACGTGATCGCTGAAGCGCAGGCCGGGCATGTCGGTCGAAAAGAGGCCTTCCAGCCGCGCCTTGCGGTCGATGAGCGGCAGCTTCGCAATGCTTTCTCCGTTCAGGAACAGAAGATCGAAAGCAAAGAAGGCAAGATCGCCCGTGCGGCCCTCGTCCATAGCGGCCTGCAGGCGGCTGAAGGAGGTGACACCGTCGGCCCGAACGGCGCACAGCTCCCCGTCGACATATGCGTCTTTCACCGGGAGCGCGCGCAGGGCCGCTATCGTAGCTTGATAGCGGTGCGACCAATCGAGGCCGGTGCGGGTGAGCAAGCGGATGTCGCTGCGGTCGATCCGCGCGTGCATGCGGTATCCGTCGTACTTGATCTCGTGAAGCCAATCGGGGCCGTTGGGCGCTTCGTCGACCAGGCGCGTCAGCTGAGGCTCGATCCATTTCGGCGGCTGCGTTTTATTCGGCTTTGTGGGATTCACCGTCTTGCGCGCCAATTGAGATAAAGCGTCGTTATGCGGGCCAGACTACCACATGATGACCGCTGCAGCTTTATCGGAAATCCCGCGTCTTCACCTTGATGCGGTCGATGTGCTCATAGGGATCGACGATATCGCGCGTTTTCGGCATGCCGCGCGGATCAACGCCCGATCCGCCATGATGGGCCTCGTCACCGCGGCCGTGCGGCAATGGAAACGGCGTCTCGCGACTTCCCAGGCTGGCCAGCTCGGCCGACAGATCGGTCAGCTCGTGAGCGACAAGATGCACCACCTCGCCTTCGCGCTGGATGCGGCCACGCACGCCGAGCATGGCCGACGAAAGAAGCACGCGCCGGAATTTCTCGAACACCTTGACCCAGACGACGACGTTGGCGGCGCCCGTCTCGTCCTCCATGGTGAGGAACATCACGCCTTTGGCCGAGCCCGGCCGCTGCCGGACCAGCACCAGGCCGGCGGCCTCGAGCCAGCTTCTGTCTCGCGCCTGCATGGCTTCCTGACAGGTCACGATGCGGCGCCGGCTAAGATCGGCACGCAGAAACGACACCGGGTGGCTACGCAAGGTCAGCCCGACATGGCCGTAATCCTCCACGACTTCGCGACCCGCCGTCATCGGCCTCAGCGTCACGACAGGCTCGTGGATCTCCGGCACGGTTTTCTGCTCGCGGGACGTCGCAGCCGCAAACAGGGGCAAAGGTTCGTCGCGCAGCCCTTTGATCGCCCAGAGCGCGTCGCGGCGGGCAAGGTTCAAATCCGGCAGAAAGGCATCGGCCTCGGCGAGCTGGACAAGTGAAGCCGCCGGCACGCCGGCGCGGCGCCAGAGATCGTCAACCGAGAGGAAGGGTTCGTCGGCCCGCGCCGCGACGATTGCGGCCGCGTCATCATTGGCGAGACCCTTCACCATGCGAAGACCGAGGCGGACAGCGAAGCGATCTTCGGCATCGGTCGGTTCCAGCGTGCAATCCCAGCGGCTGGCATTGACGCGGACCGGACGCACCTCGACGCCATGATCGCGAGCATCACGCACGATCTGGGCCGGCAGATAAAAACCCATCGGCTGCGAATTCAGAAGTGCGGCGCAGAAGACATCCGGATGCCAGCACTTCATCCAGGAGGACGCGTAGGCGATCAGCGCAAAGGAGGCGGCGTGGCTTTCGGGAAAGCCGTAGCTGCCGAACCCCTCCAATTGCGAAAAGGTCTTTTCGGCAAACTCCGGGGTGTAGCCGTTGGCGATCATGCCGTTGATCAGCTTGTCGCGGAATTTCGAGACGCCGCCGGTGTGCTTGAAGGTGGCCATGGCGCGGCGCAGCTGGTCGGCCTCGCCGGCGGAAAAGCCGGCGCAGACCATGGAGACCTGCATCGCCTGCTCCTGAAACAGCGGGACGCCGAGCGTTTTGCCGAGCACGCGCTCGAGCTCCGGCGTCGGAAACGTCACCTCTTCCGTCCCGTCGCGCCGGCGAAGATAGGGATGGACCATGTCGCCCTGGATCGGACCAGGTCGGACGATGGCGACCTCAATGACAAGGTCGTAGAAGGTCCGGGGCTTCATGCGCGGCAGCATCGACATCTGGGCGCGGGATTCGATCTGGAAGACGCCGAGCGTATCGGCTTTGCGGATCATCGCATAAGTGCGCGGATCCTCGGCCGGGATCGTCGCCAGGTCGAGAGCGATGCCCTTGTGCTCGGATAGGAGATCGAATGACCGCTTCATGCAGGTCAGCATGCCCAGGGCCAGGACATCCACCTTCATGAATTTGAGGGCGTCGATATCGTCCTTGTCCCATTCCACCACCTGGCGATCCTTCATCGCCGCCGGCTCGATCGGCACGAGATCATCTAGTCGGTCGTGGGTCAGGACAAAGCCGCCCGGATGCTGCGAGAGGTGGCGCGGCGTGCCGGCAAGTTGCGCCGCGAGTTCAAGGGTCAGCCGCAGCCGCCGATCGCCTAGATTAAGGTTGAGCTCGCGGGCGCGCTGCTCATCCACCGCCTCGCCATGGCCCCAGACCTGTGAGGACAGAAGTTTGGTCATGTCCTCGGGCAGGCCGAGCGCCTTGCCGACATCGCGGACGGCGCCCTTGGTGCGGTAGCGGATAACGGTGGAGCAAAGTGCTGCGTGAGTGCGACCGTAGGTCTCGTAGACCCACTGCATGACGATCTCGCGCCGTTCATGCTCGAAATCGACATCGATGTCGGGCGGCTCGCGCCGTTCCTGCGAAACGAACCTCTCGAACAGGAGGTTGTTGCGTTCGGGATCGATGGAGGTGATGCCGAGCACATAGCAGACCGCTGAATTGGCGGCCGAGCCGCGGCCCTGGCAGAGGATGTCCTGGCTGCGGGCGAAGCGGACGATCGAGTTGACGGTCAGGAAGTACGACGCATATTCGAGCGTCTCGATCAGCCGCAGCTCGTGCTTCAGAATCTTGATCACCTTGTCGGGCAAGCCCTCGGGGTAACGGCGGGCCGCACCTTCCCAGGTCAGTTTTTCCAGCGCCTGCTGCGCCGTGAGGCCCGGCATCGTTTTTTCCTCGGGGTATTGATAGGCGAGCTCGTCGAGCGAGAACCGGCAGCGATCGGCGATTTCGACGGTGCGCGCCAGGGCCTCAGGATAACGGCTGAACAGCCGCGCCATTTCATCGCCCGGTTTGAGATAGCGGTCGGCATGACGTTCGCGGCGGAAGCCGGCGTCATCGATGGTGACGTTGTGGCGAATGCAGGTGACGACATCCTGCATCATGCGGCGGGACGGCTCGTGGAAAAGCACGTCACTGGTAACGACGGTTCGCACCCCCATCGCGGCCGCCAGGTTAGCCAGCCCGTAAAGCCGGAGCTGGTCGTTCGGGCGCCTGCGCAAGGTGAGCGCCAGATAGGCGCGATCGCCGAAGATCTCGCGCAGCCGCCGCAAACGAACGGCACAAAGATCATCGGCGTGGTCGGGCACCAGGATCGCGATCAGACCTTCGCCATAGGCGACGACATCATCCCAATCGAGATGGCATTTTGCTTTGCCGGCCCTGCCCTTGCCGAGTGACAGCAATCGGCAAAGCCGCGAATAGGCCGGTCGGTCGGTTGGATAGGCCAGGATCGACATGCCGTCGGCGAGATCGAGACGGCAGCCGACGATCAGCCGGACGCCTGTCGTTTTCGCCGCTTCATGCGCGCGCACGATGCCGGCAAGCGAATTGCGGTCGGCGATAGCGAGCGCCTCGATGCCAAGCCGTGCCGCCTGCGCAAACAGCTCCTCGCATGACGATGCTCCACGCAGGAAACTGAAATGCGAGGTCACCTGCAGCTCGGCATATCGGGTTGAGCCAGTCATCCGAAGATCCCGTGCATGAACCATTTATGCGATCCGGTCGCGGCGTCTTCGCCGTCGCCGGCGCGGAAGACCCAGTAGCGCTCGCCGTTCTCGTCCTCGACCTGAAAATAATCCCGCACCGCCGCGAGCTCGGCGTCGCGCTTCCACCATTCCCCGAAGACGCGTTCCGGACCGTCCGCCCGTTTCACGCGGCGGCGCACCCCGCGCCAGGTGAAGGTCACGGGCGGATGGTCGGGAAGAAGTGCGACCGTCTCGATCGGCTCGGGCCGCGGCAGTAAGCGGGCTGGGCGCGGCCAATGGCCCGGCCAGCCCTCGCCGGTATCAGGCGCCATCGGGGCAATGCGTTGAACCGACCGTTCGGGAACGTCGCTCTGCACCGGGGCGAAGCGATAGAGCCGGTCCTCGCCGACACGGTTGGCGAGGATGTCGATCACATCCGACACATCGGGTTCGGCCGCCTCGGCGAGCGCGGAAATCATCTGCTTGGCCCGCAGCGGCTCGGCAACGGTCGCGACAAGCCGCATCAGCTCGATGCCGAATCCCGGATCGATCGTCTCGATTTTATCGGTGAGCAGCCGGGTCAGGCGCTTCAGATCGCGAACCGGCGTTGCCGTGCCGACACGGATCGCCTCGACGCGATTGTCGACGCGGAAGAACAGAAGGTCGAGGCGGCGTGCGCCAAGTCCTCGCGTCTCGAGTGAGGCGCAAAGTTCAGCGACCAGCTTGCCGGTATAGCGCGCGATGGTTTCTGCCGCGCCGATCGGTTCGGCAAAATTGCGGCGCACTTCGACGATTTCCTCCGGCCGGATCGGCTCGATCGGTTCGCTCACCCGCCCGAACGCCTGGTCGAGGCGGCGGCCGGGTTCCGGCCCAAAACGCAAGGCCAGCGATGCGCGCGGCGTGCCAGCAAGATCCGCGATTGTCTCGAAGCCGAGCCGTCGCAGGCTATCGATCGTCACGGCGGGAAGACGGAGGGCGGCGATCGGCAGTGGCAGCAGGATCGCTTGTGCAATGGCGCCGGATGGAACCACAAGCCTCCGCCGTGTACCGAACCGGGCCAGTGCGTGAGCAGCGCCCCAGGTGTCAGCGACCGCGCAGCGTGCAGTAAAGCCCGATGCGCCAAGCCGCGCCACCATTTCGGTGAGCATTGCCGCCTCGCCGCCGTGCAGATGGTCGGCGCCGGTCGTGTCGATGACGATGCCGTCCGGTGGATCCGAGGCGACGACAGGTGCATAGCGGCGCAGCGCCCATAGCGCCAACCGCTCGAGCGCGATCTCGTCGGCCTCGGGCTCAGCATCATGGACAATCAGGCCCGGGACCAGCGCCTGCGCCTTGCTCGCCGGCATGCCGATGCGCAGGCCGGCGTTGCGTGCTGCCGCGTCGGCCGCAAGCACGACACGGCGACGACCATCACGGCCGATGAGGACGAGCGGCGTCTCAGGCGGAGGCGCGGCGTCGCCCGATTTCCTTCTGAAGCGGTCTGTCGGCCACATCGGAAGGAAGAGCGATACGACCCTTGGCATCGCAAGCCTCCACTGTGAAATCCCCACTCTCTCCTGCACGGCATCGGATCAGTTCAAGGTGCCAGCGCGCCCGTCCAATCCCCGGCACCGGCAATGGTGTCGACGGCAGGACCGACACCCGCCAGCGTGTCTCGGCGGCGGTTGGCTGGCCAAAGTCCGTGGCCTCCGTCTGCCGACGCCAGCGGCGAATGGCGATGCCGATGGCGCCGGAGCTTTCGGCGGCGAGCTGAAGCCGCCGCGAGGCCGTCATCGAAAGCCGGGCAATCTCGGCAACGACAGCGCCAAAGCCGCCGCGAAGGCCCTCCTCGAAACAGGCGAGAACGGATTTTTCGTCGCCGGCCTCGACGTAAATCACCCGTCCCGGAGGCAGACCGGCCTGTTCGATCGCAGGCGCGAAAAGATCGGGCCGGGTAACGCACCACAGCACTTTGCCGACAGTGCGTGCGGCAATCCCGGCAGCGAAGAGTGCAGCGGCCGCGCCGTCGACAGCGCCATTTCGTCCGCCTGCGACCTCGTGCAGACCGCCAAAAGCCAGTCCCCCTCCCGGCAGAACCCTGTCGATCGCGGCCACTCCGAACGGCAAAACTGTACGCACGCGCGCATTTCCGCCTTCGAGGCGCGCGATGCGGTCTCGAAGCTCGGAAATGGCAGCGGGGGGCGCCGATACACTCATCTGACCCTTGAAACGCGGAAAGCCTGTGATATGTTCTACATTTGTTCTCGTCTTGGCTAAGACTCAACCGGGATGATGTCGTGCCCCTGCGGAAGGAGGCATTCGATGCTCGGGCCATATCCTTCAATGCGAAAATGCGAGTTCCATTTTTGGAGTTTTAGGCGCCACGAGTGTCCGAAAATTGTAGCATATTTCGGACTCATTGCCTTGCCTTTGTCCGAAACTTGTAGCATATTTCGGACATGCCCATAGTTGAGCCCGATACCGATCTTCGCTCGCGCCTGCTTGCCCGCATTGAGTCCAAACCCGACGAGGTCTGGACCCCCGGCGACTTCGCCGATCTCGGCGCGCGCGCCGCCGTGGACAAAACCCTGCAGCGCCTGGCAGCCGCCGGGGAGCTGCGCCGGATCGACCGAGGCCTCTATGACCGGCCGCGCACGAACAACCTGACTGGCCGCGCCACCGTGCCGGATTATCGCGCTGTGATCCGCGCCGTCACGCGCCGCGATCGGGCGCGCGCCGTCATCGATGGTATGACGGCCGCCAACGACCTCGGCCTGACGACCGCCGTCCCCGCCCGGATAGAAGTGCTCGTCGATGCGCGGTTGAAGCCAATCAAGCTCGGCACGCAGGAAATCCACTTCAAATACGCTGCCCCTAGCCGCCTCTATTGGGCGGATCGGCCGGGGATGCGGGTCGTCCAGGCCTTGCATTGGATGCAGGACATGCTGACCCAGAAGGGCGAACGCAAGCGTATCCAGGCGACGTTGCGCCGCCTGTTTGCCGACCCCAAGCACGGCGAGGCCATTCGCGAGGATCTGCGCGCCGGTCTCTCCGCCGTGCCGATCTGGATGCAGGAGTTCCTCCGCGAAATCCTGAGGGCGGACCCGCACGAGGCGAAGCCATGAGTACCGATGCTTACCGCCAGATCATCGCGGCATCCCCACGTGACCGGCTCGACCTGTTCCTCACCACGGCCAATCGGATCGGAGCTCCGGTGGGCAATGTCGAAAAGGATTTCTGGGTCTGCTGGACGCTCAATTCGCTCTACCACGAACGGCCTGCGGGGGAGCCACGGCTGCTTTTCAAGGGCGGGACGTCGCTGTCAAAAGGCTATGGCCTCATCCGGCGTTTTTCCGAGGACATCGGTGCGCCGTGACGGCGCGGGAGGGTAGTATGACATAGTTAGAACCTCTCCTAGCTTTGCTGATTTTCGACCGACGGCTGCAATGCCGTCCCTTTCGTGG